>CAINHL010000032.1 GCA_903848885.1 uncultured Actinomycetes bacterium | reverse complement strand
TACGCGAGGGCATGTTCCGTGCATCGCTCAGTACGCAATAGCCACTAAAAATCCTCGCTTATCTCACCCGACGCCAGCTCGACCACGACCATCACCTCTTCAGTCGTTGATCCACTCGTCGTCGGGCGTGAGAAGCACGAGAGCAGACCTAGTTGCTGGCGAAATTGGCAATGGCCGCCGCGGCCGCCTGGGTAATCTCGGGAACCGCCCAGATCATGGTCTCTGCCCCGTGCGTGGTACCCATCAGTTCCACACAACGAGCGGTGACGCCCGCTTGCACCAAACGGCGATAGAAGGTGACTCCTTCGTCGCGAAGTGGATCACATTCGTTCACTTGAATCACGCTGGGAGGAAAACCCACGAGGTCCTCTACCGTGGCGAATAGTGGCCAGGCCAAGGGATTCTTTGCGCGGAAGGCTTCTTCGGAATAGCCCACGAGGGCGTTGTTGTTGTGTAGTTGGAGAAGAATGCCTTCATTGCGTATTGAACTCGGCAAGTCATCCTGTGGCCATGATCCCGCGATGTAGGGGCACAGGGCATAAATACCCTTCACCAGCGATACCTCGCCGGAACGCAGTAGTGACATGGTGGTGGCGATGGTGAGATTGCCACCTCCCGATTCTCCCGAAATCACGATCCGCTCGCGGTCAATACCGAAACGTTCCGCGTTCTCCACCGTCCAACGAAGCCCCGACACACAGTCGTTCAGCCCAGCCGGGAACTGCGCAACTTCGGGCACCGACGAAGGCGAGATGGCATTACGAAAGTCCACCGCGACTACCGCCACTCCACAATTGGCGATGCTGCGGAACCAGGCCTTGTAGTTGCCGTCATGCGCGGAAAGGCTCATCATGCCTCCCCCGTGGATGTAATACACGCAGGGAACTATCTGCTCGCCCTTGGGTCGATATACCTGGACATTGATGGTGTTGCCATCTGGCTGTGCGGCAAACTCGTGACACGAGATGTCCAGTCCCGTTGACGGGGCCGCTTCTTCGGTGTCAATGGCCGCCATGAAGCCACGGCGTGCTTCGTTGAAGGCCACGTTCTTCGCAGAGTTAGCTGCCATCACAAATTCTTCGTAGCTGGCGACGTCACGAGAGGGTCCTTGCCGCAGCGTGGCCAAAAGGCGTGAAATTCGCGGGTCGATTCGAGAATCAGCGAGATAGTCGTAGGTCATATTCAGCTTTCTGTTGAAGTTCAGCGTACCTATAATTATGAGAAAAAAACTTCCGGCCCGACTTCCGCTTTGGTAATAATGTCATGACGGAAGGCCCGAGTAGTACCCACGGTTTTTACCAAGAAGTACCAGAAGGAGGTGGACACATGAGCGAACGCGACGACGGTGTACTCGACGTGAGAAACTTTGGCCTGCCGCTGACGGGTCGAGGGCCGCGTGCCCTCCTACAACGCGTGGTGGCTAAAGTTCTTTGGCCGTTCTTGAAGGTGCAAATTGAGCACAATCGCCTGATGGAAGAAAATCTGAAAACGCTTCGTCGTTTCACCGAGAGTATTGACGCCCGGCGCCACGCCGACCAGCGTGATTTGGGAGAACGCATAGGTAGGATGGCGGCACACCTCACCCCGGGTGAGTTTTCGAGCACGCCGATAGTGAGTACTGCCGCGAAGGTAGAACTCGACACGTGGAGTGCATTCGACAGCATCGCTGTTGCATTCTCCGAACGTTTTCGGGGTTCGTGGGAGGTCATCCAGAGTCGCTTGGAGGTCTACCTCCCCAACCTTGGCAAGGTGTCTTCACTCGGTCCCGTTTGCGACATCGGTTGTGGACGTGGCGAGTTGCTCGATCTTCTTCGCACCGCCGGGATCCCGGCTTACGGGATTGATACCGACAGCGATTTCGTCGAGCAATGTGATTCACGAAAGCTTGACGCCCGCCACGTGGACGCCCTGCAACATCTCGAAACCGTCAAAGAGGGCAGTTTGGGTGCGATCACCATGATGCACGTGGTGGAGCACCTCCCAGTAGGAGTTTTGTTGGAATTCCTTCGACTGTCTTTCCGCGCTCTCGCACCGGGAGGCCTCATCATTATGGAGACCCCTAACGGTTCCAACGTGTTGGTCGGTTCAAATAATTTTTACCTCGACCCGACCCACATACGACCCGTGCCGGCCGAGTTTTTGCAGTTTGTGACCGAAACGAGCGGCTTCGTTGATTCTCAAATTGTTCTTCACCGGCGGGTGAGGGACCGTTTCGCGGTCAACCCTCATACGGGTGAGGCCTGGTCCCGCGAAGTGCATCAGGCGCTCTCCATGGTGGAAGACACCTTGCTCGGAGCCGAAGATTACGCAGTCGTCGCTCGACGCCCCTAGCGACAACCCATTGCGAAGACCACAAGCTCGCATTTCGGCGAAAGTCCCTCTCTCCCCGAAACAAGTGGCTCCCAGAGCAGGACTCGAACCTGCAACCTAGCGATTAACAGTCGCTTGCTCTGCCAATTGAGCTATCTGGGAAGGCGGGGTACTACAGAAGTAGAAATCCAGCAGTCTCAGAGACCATCCGAATTTCGCCCTAGAGCAGAGTTCGGTAACTACTTAAGAGGCGCGCACCATCGGGGCTTTCCGCGACTTAGCGATGCCACGTCTTTTGACGCTTGGCGACGGCTTGCTTGGAGATGCCACG
>CAINHL010000031.1 GCA_903848885.1 uncultured Actinomycetes bacterium | reverse complement strand
TATTCGCGTTTAGTTCCCCGTAAGGGTATGGATACGCTCATTCGGGCGGCCGCGCAGCTCCGCGGGAGCCTCCCCGAGCTGGTAGTAGCCATCGGCGGAAGCGGTCGTGATCGTGAGCGCTTGGAGAAACTAGCCCACCATGAAAATGCTCCGGTCCGGTTTCTGGGTCGAGTGAGTGACGACGACTTGCCGGGCTGGATTGCCGCGAGTGATCTGATGGTGATGGACTGCCGCAGCCGTTGGCTGGGGCTCGAGCAAGAAGGCTTCGGCATCGTCTTCGCCGAAGCCGCCGCCTGCGGAGTGGCGCAGATTGCTGGTCGGTCGGGAGGATCTCACGACGCCGTCGAACACGGCGTGACGGGGATGGTGGTGGATGACCCGTCCAGCAGTGGCGATTTGGCGACGGCCATGGCCAAACTTCTCGGTGACGCCGACCTTCGAGGCCAACTCGGCAGCAACGCCCGTCGGCACGCCGAATCGACTTTTTCGTGGACCCTGCTTGCGGAGCGGCTCGGTCGGGAACTAGAGACCTTCGATAGGTACCGCCTTGGGGACGAAGGCTGACCTAATCTGAATGCACCGGAGGTGCGAGGTGAGCCAAAAGGCGACCGAATCAATTGAGGTGAAGGCCAGCGTGGATACCCTCTACGCCGTCGCGTCTGATTACCTCCACTATCCCGATTGGGTGGCCGACGTCAAAAAAGTCACCGTGCTCTCGATCGATGAGAGCGGACGTCCGCTGGATGTCGAATTTCGCGCCGCGGCGTTTGGTCGCACTACCTCCTACACCCTCCGCTACGACTACAGCGAGGCGCCGGCCACTTTGCGTTGGAGCCAAGTTCGCGGAGACCTCACGACGCGTCTCGACGGTTCCTACGACTTTCGCGTGCACGGCGATAGCACGACGGTTCGCTACGAGTTAGAAGTCGACCTCCTGGTACCCATTCCCAGTTTTGTTAAATCTCGGGCGGCTGGCCGCATCCAAGTCCAAGCGCTGCGCGAGTTGAAGGCTCGGGCCGAGTCGCTCGCGTGAGTTCCCTTACCCTCGGCGTTGACGTCGGCGGGACCAAGGTTCTCGGCATTGTTCTGAGGGACGGCGTTGTTGTCGATTCCCACCGAGTGGCCACGCCCCATGATGATCAACGTCCCGCCGGAGACGCCACCACGGAAGCGGTCTACGCCGTCATTAACGAATTACGCGCGCGCCACGATCACGATGATCTCGTCGTGGGTGTGGGTCTCCCCGGAATGATGTCACGAGAAGGAGTTTTGGCCTTCGCTCCCAATCTCCCCACGGCCTCGGGTGCCGACGTGGCTACCGCCCTGGCGGCCTACGACCCCCAGCTCCGCGTGTTGTGCGAGAACGACGCTGACTGCGCGGCGGTAGCAGAACATCGCCTGGGTGCGGGACGCGGTTACGACGACATGATCATGATCACCCTGGGTACGGGTATCGGCGGTGGCATTATTTCCCAAGGTGAATTACTGCGGGGTCGAAGTGGTTTCGCGGGTGAAGTTGGCCACATGGTGGTTGACGCGGCGGGACCACGATGTCCCTGTGGGTCACGCGGTTGCTGGGAGCGTTTCGCGTCCGGTGGGGGAGTGGGACGCCTCGCGCGTGAAGCAGCCAGCGCCGGTCGTCTGCCGCTCCTGGTGGCTCAATGCGGGGACGCTGAGTCCGTTCGAGGTGAAGACGTCACGCGGGCGGCGGCGGCTGGTGTGGAGGAAGCAATAGCCGTGATGGATGAAGTGGGCTGGTGGCTCGCGCTGGGTTTGGCGAATTTAACGGCCATTCTGGACACCGGACACTTTGTCATCGGTGGCGGTCTCTCGGAGGCCTCGCAGCTCCTCCTCCCCTCAGCGCAGCGTCATTTGGAATCTTTAGTAGAAGGATCCTCGGCACGACCACCCATCACCGTCGTGAAGTCGCAGTTCGGAGAAATTTCGGGTGCTATCGGCGCCGCCTTGCTGGCGCGGGAGCGACTCGGGTGAAGGTAGGAGTCCTTCTCCCGACCTTCCAATCCACCCCGCAACGAGCGCTCGACGTAGCCGAGCGTGCGGAGGCCCTTGGCCTCGACGGGGTCTTCGTCTACGACCATCTGTGGCCAATCGGCTCCCCGGAGCGACCGGCACTTGCTCCCTTGGGGATTTTGGCTCGTGTGGCCGAGTTGACGAGCCGTGTAACTCTCGGTGTGTTGGTGGCCAGGGTGGGCCTGGTGGAGGACGCGGTCCTCGTGCGGCAATTTCGTGCGCTGGCGCAACTCGCCCCCGGCCGCGTCATTGCGGGTCTGGGCACCGGGGATTCCAAAAGTGATCCCGAAAATTTGGCCTACGGAATAGCGCCACGCACGGCCACCTCGCGCCGTGAGTCAGTTTCGAAAGTAGCCAAAGATCTCCGCGATTCGTGCGAGGTGTGGGTAGGGGCCGGGGCGACCAGCACCAACGTCATTGCGCAGGACCTTGCGGTGACCTTGAATTTCTGGAACGTGGCCCCGACGCAGTTGATCGAAGCCGCCGCCCGCTCGACGGTGAGTTGGGCGGGGAACGCTGCGGAGAATCTTGAGCAGCAATTGGAAGAATTCGACGACGCCGCGGCGAGTTGGGCCGTATTCGCGCCGGGAATCGATATCGAACGCCTTAGTCAATGGCGTCAACAGCACCCTTCGTAGTTGCTAGCGTTCGGTAATGGAATTTCGTCGGATTAACGGTCTGCCCCCCTACGTCTTTGCCGCCATCAACGCACGCAAGGCGGCCGCGCGTGCGGAGGGTCGTGACGTGGTCGACTTCGGCTTCGGCAATCCCGACCTCCCGAGCCCCCTGATTGCCGTTGAGAAATTGGCGGAAGCTGCGCACAATCCGAAGAACCACCGCTACAGCGCTAGTCGCGGACTGCCCAACCTTCGCCAAGCCATGGCCACGCGGTATAAAAATCTTTTTGACGTCGACCTGGATTACGAAACCGAAGTGGTCACCACCATTGGTGCCAAAGAAGGTCTCACGCACTTGATGTGGGTTCTTTTGGGGCCGGGCGACACGGCCCTCGTGCCTACGCCCTCCTATCCTATTCACCTGGCCGGTCCCGGCTTTGCCGGAGCCACGGTGATACCCGTTCCGATGGAAGATCCGGGAACCTTCGTCGGCGATGTCGGCGACGCTTTTTTTGAATCTCTCGTGGCGGCCTATGACGGCGCGGCTGTACGACCGCGGGTCATCATCTGCTCGTTCCCCCATAACCCCACCAGCGCCTGCGTCGACATCAGCTTCATGACGCGCCTGGTCGAATTTGCCCTCGAGCGTGAAGTTATTGTCTGTCACGATTTCGCCTACGCCGACATGGGCTTCGATGGGTATCGACCGCCCTCAATCTTGCAGGTGCCGCGCGCCAAGGAATGCTGCGTCGAGCTGTACACCTTGACGAAGTCCTTCTCTATGGCGGGCTGGCGCGTGGGCTTCATGGTGGGTAACGCCGAAGTGGTCGCGGCTCTGACCAAGATCAAGAGCTATCTCGACTACGGCACCTTTCAGCCCGTGCAGATTGCCGCCATTGTGGCGATGAACGAAGCGTCGCACTACCCCGACGAGCTCCTGACCATCTACCAGTCGCGGCGTGACACCTTGCTCGAGGGTCTCAATCGAATCGGTTGGAATATCACGCCACCCCGAGGCTCGATGTTCGTGTGGGCGCCCATCCCCGAGCCCTACCGCGAAATGTCGTCGTTAGAGTTTTCGACCTTTTTGGTAGACGAGGCCGATGTGGCAACCTCACCGGGAGTGGGCTTCGGCGAAGGTGGCGATGGTCACGTACGTTTCGCCCTCATTGAGAATGAAGAGCGAACCCACCAAGCCATTCGTCAGCTCAAGCGAACCTTG
Source organism: uncultured Actinomycetes bacterium (assembly GCA_903848885.1). Taxonomy (GTDB): domain Bacteria; phylum Actinomycetota; class Acidimicrobiia; order Acidimicrobiales; family RAAP-2; genus RAAP-2. Next base: position 31,814 of record CAINHL010000031.1, on the reverse strand, counting down.
ACCCGACTGAACTAAGAGACGATGCGGGCGGGCGGCGGCGTCCACCCCAGCGAGAAGATTTCGTCCTCGGGCCAATAGATACGCATGGTGACGTTGAAAGCACCTTCGGGAACGGGCAGCCAGTTGGCGAAGGGCACGGCGGAGGGGCGCTCTTGCGACAAGAACACGTCGAGTGAACCGTCGTCGTTGTAGACCAATTCATCGCGATCACCCAAGGCGTAGCGTTCGTCGGGGTTGGGGAAGGGGAAGCCCTTCGGGTCGTAGACGGTGAGAGACCAAAATGCTCGACAGGGTGGTTCTTCCGTAAAGTGCAGTTGGTAGACGTTCTCGCCTTTGAGACCGTGGCCGTTTTCGTCAAACTGCAAACTGGGGTAGACCGTTTCTTCGACCGGGTTGATGCCCAACCCCCACATAGCGATCATGGCGCGCTTGAGATAAAAGTTACCCCACACCGCTGTGGTGTCAGTGAAGGTTCGCCAACCATTCACGAAGGGGGCAATCGCCTTAAAACGTTCCATCATCTCCACGCCGGCTCCCGCGGGAGCGCCGCGTAAGGCCGCTTGGATGGCCGGCGTCTGCGCTGAGGGGTCGTAGGTCTGACCCACGTGGAAATTCAAGTGACGAAGACGCGCCACCATGTTCCAGTCGGTGAGGTGCGGTGGGTGAATGGCGATGAGCTCGCTCGCGCGGGCGAAGAAATCTTCGGCTCCGAGAGCTTCGAGTTGCCGCAGGGGAGGAGTTTTCATGTCGATCGACGCGTCGCGTTCGGCACTCGAGACGGCTGCGGGGTGAGGGTAGGTGGAGAGGGGGGCCATGATGATGGCGTCTTGGAAGGCGTTGATGTGGGGGTAGTCCGCCTCGAGGTAGGTCTCGGTGCGACCGAGAGCCCACACGATGGGCGTGGGAGTGTCGATGCGCTCCACGCCCGCGGGAAGTTCTCCGCGCCACGTCGGTGAACAGACGGCGAAGGAGAAGGGCTCAGTTCCGTTAGTGCGGGTGCCGGGGGAAGCGAAGACCTCGGTCCACATGTCGTAGAGAGGCATCATGAAAAAGCGCTTGTCCGGGGTGGCAGGAATGGAAAATACGTAGGGCTCTTCGCTGACGTCAATCCACGCGGTCGAATACAGGGTGTCAAAGTTGGGACGCACGATGCCCCGAAAAGTTCCGGGAGGAAATACGCGCGCATGGGACAGCACGTTCATGGGCTCCTTGCCCCGACCAAAACCCTGAGTGGTATTGGTCGAGACGGCGCGAGTGATGTCCATGATGACGAGGGGGACAAAGTAGGAATAGGCCTCTTTGGCGATGCGCGCCAATTCGGCGTCATCGAAGACGTCGCGAGTGGTGACCATGCTTAGGGCCGTCCCGCTCGAGCGACGCCGACGTTGACCTTTTCGATGGCGGCGACGCGTTGGTCGGCGATGACGAAACGATCGGAGCTGGGAGAGGTGAAGACGAAGAGCTCTTGTTCGTTTTCCCCACCGAGCATGCAGGCGAAAGCGGTCTGTTCGGTGGTGACGCGGGCGGTGATCTGCCCGCCCTCTTTGATACGCAGAACTTGGGGGGCCAAGGCGTTTGCCACCCAGATTTGCCCTTCGGAGTCCAAGCAACAGCCGTCGGTGGCTACGAAGTCCAATTGCGCCCAGGTGCGTTGGTTCGACAGGGTGCCATCCTCGGCAATGTCAAATGCGCTGAAGTGAAAAGTCATGGTCTCGCCCACAATAAGGGTCTTGCCGTCGGGGGTAATGACCGATCCGTTAGGGAATGCCATGCCCGGCACGGTCTGGAGTACGTCACCCGTCGGTGACACCACGACAAGATTGGTAGTCGGCGGTGGCGACGCAATCATCCCCTCCACGCCGTGATCGCGTAATAAGGCATCGAGGTCAAAACCGAAGTTCCCGACGTACGCAACCCCGGTCGACGAGACCACCATGTCATTGGCCCAAAAGTTGCAGTGGGCGGAGATATCAGCGTGTACCGAGAGGGCACCGTCGTGCCAACGTAGGACCTTTTGGTCCGTCATGGAAACAATCAGCAGCGATCCATCGGGGAGCCATCCCAATCCGCTGGGCTGAGTGGGGACGCTCACTTCGAGACGCTCATCGTTCCCGGCGGCATTATTGGAATACACGGCGTGTCGATAAAAGTCGGAGTACCACAGGCGGTCGTGGTGCCAACGCGGTCCTTCGCCGAAGCCCAGTCCCTCAGTGATGCGCGTAGTGGTGAAGTCGGTCATCTGTCCCCCTCGGTTGGTGGACAACTTACCTTCTAGGAAAGTACGGCGTGGGAACGGCGTACCGAATCGAGCCAGCGACCATAAAGAACTTCGAGTGCGGGGTCGTTGTCGGGCGAAGCGTCGTAGTCACTGGTCCACAAATCTGATATTTCTTCCAGCGAGCCCCACATTCCTGCTTCAAGCCCGGCGAGAGACGCCACCCCGCGCGCCGTTGCCTCTAAGGATGTGCTGCGACGAACACGAACACGTGAGGCGCAGGCTTGAAGATGCATGAGCGAGTTCATGGCAGCCATGCCGCCGTCCGCACGAACTTCATGCAACGCGACCCCTGCGGTGGCGAAGGCGTCGGTCATGGCGCGTACCTGAAATGCTTGGGCCTCCAGGACCGCACGGGCGATATGGCCCCGGTTGGTTCCTCGAGTGAGGCCGAGGAGAGAACCGCGGGCGTCCGCATCCCAGAAGGGCGACCCGAGACCCGTGAAGGCGGGAACAAAACTCACGCCACCGCTATCACTGACGCTGTGGGCTAAGGGTTCGAGATCTTCGGCGTTGTCGATCAAACCAAGCTCGTCGCGCATCCACTGGACCGCCGCCCCCGCGACGAAGGCGGAGCCCTCGTAGGCGTAACTGGTGGGGCCAAATTGACCGAGATTCCACGCCACCGTGGAGATGAGGCCCGGCTGCGGCGGAGGGGAGACGTCGCCGGCCAAGGCTAAAACAAAGGCTCCGGTACCGTAGGTGGCTTTCACCATGCCGGGTTGGAAGCAGGCCTGACCGAAGAGTGCCGCCTGTTGGTCGCCGAGAACGCCACAAATTGGGACACCTTCGAGTTCCGGCACCGCACTGGCGGCAATGGTGCCCCAATGCGAGGCGGAGGGAATAATGGTGGCCAACATGGCAGTGGGCACACCCAAGAGGATTGACATTTCGGGTGACCAATGGGTACCCGCGAGGTCCATCAGCATGGTGCGCGAGGCGTTAGAGGCTTCGGTACGAAAGACCCCGCCGTCCACTCCACCGGTGAGTATCCAGACGAGATAGGAATCGACGGTAGCTAATGCCGGTTCGTCCATCTGGGCAAGTCTGGTGTGCTCGAGCAACCATTTCATTTTGGTCCCCGAGAAGTATGGATCAAGAACCAGACCGGTGGTCTTTCGAATCTCGTCTTCGTGCGCTCCACGACGCAGAAGCTCACAGTCGTCGGTGGTGCGACGGTCTTGCCAGACAATCGCTCGGTGGCACAGCTCGCCCGTAGCGCGCGAAAAACCGATGGTCGTTTCGCGTTGATTCGTCAGGCCGACCACGATGATCTCGTGCCCCTGCGCGAGGAGGCCTTGCGCTAATTCACTCATGGTTTCGAGTGACAGGCGGGCGATGTCGCGAGCGTCGTGCTCTACCCAACCGGGGGAGGGGAAGTGCTGGGGGAGCTCGCGGTGGCTGGACGCGACCACTTCCAGACGGGGTCCGTAGGCCACACAGCGAACCCCCGTGGTGCCGGCGTCGAGGGCCAGAACGAGTTCCATCAAGGGAACGCTAGTGAAAATTGCACGCCATCAGGAGTTAACAAAAGTTTGCTCAAAAAGAGTTGACACGGTGTAATTACAGTGCTGTAATGGCACAGCATCTTGCGACGTGCAGTGGACCCCACCACAACATGTTGTGTTCGAGGGGCTGGCGGGACGGTAATGTACCTTTCCCACTAATTCCGCGAGATGTAGTTACTGCAGTGTCGGAAAATACATTCGAAGAAAAGGAAAAAAGAAAATGGCTATCGCACCTCAGCGACTCGGAATTGGATTACGACGTTTTTTCACGACGGAGGATCGTCACCCCTACGACGACATTGTCTGGGAGCGTCGTGACACTCGGTTGACCAACTTCCGCGACGGATCAGTGGCTTTCGAGCAGCTCGGCGTAGAAGTCCCTGCCGCCTTCTCGGTAAATGCCACCAACATTCTCGCGCAGAAGTATTTCCGCGGCACCCTGGGAACTCCGGAGCGTGAACACTCCATGAAGCAGGTCGTCGACCGCATCGTCGACACCGTAACTCGCTGGGGCGTTGAGGGTGCTTACTTCGTCGACGATGCCGAAGCGGCAACGTTCAACGCGGAGCTCAAGCACCTTTTGGTTACCCAGAAGGCCGCTTTTAACTCTCCCGTGTGGTTCAACATCGGCGTCGCCGGCGTGCCCCAGCAGGGCAGTGCCTGCTTCATCCTGGCTGTCGAAGACTCCATGCGTTCCATTTTGAACTGGTACACCGAAGAAGGAATCATCTTCAAGGGTGGTTCGGGCGCGGGAGTGAACCTCTCCAAGATCCGCTCCTCACGTGAAATCCTCGAAGGTGGTGGAACCGCTTCCGGTCCGGTGTCATTCATGCGTGGCGCTGACGCATCCGCGGGAACTATTAAGTCCGGCGGCAAAACGCGTCGTGCGGCCAAGATGGTCATCCTCGACGCGGACCACCCTGATATTCAAGAGTTCATCTGGTGCAAGGCCAAAGAAGAGAAGAAGGCCTTGGCACTTCGTGACGCGGGCTTCGACATGGACCTCGACGGCGCCGACATTCACTCCATCCAATACCAGAACGCCAACAATTCAGTGCGCGTGTCGGATGATTTCATGAATGCCGTCATTGCCGATGGTGATTGGTCATTGATGAGCCGTGACGGAGCGACAGCCGTGGAAACCGTCAAGGCGCGCAAACTCTGGCGCGACATCGCTACGGCCGCGTGGCAGTGTGCCGACCCCGGCTTGCAGTTCGACACCACTATCAACGCCTGGCACACCAGTTCGAACACCGACCGCATTAACGGATCGAATCCCTGCTCGGAGTACATGCACGTGGATAACTCGGCCTGCAACTTGGCCAGTTTGAATCTCATGAAATTCCTGCGCAGCGACGACTCTATTGATGTCGAGGCCTACAAATCGGCCATCGAAGTTGTCTTTACCGCCCAGGAAATTATCGTGGGCTGTGCGGATTACCCGACCGAAATGATCGGCATTAACAGTCGTAAATTCCGCCAACTGGGAATTGGCTACGCCAACATCGGTGCGCTCTTGATGGCCGAGGGTTTGGCCTACGACTCAAACGAGGGCCGCGCTCTCGCGGCTGCGCTAACAGCCATTCTTACTGGACACGCCTACGCCACGAGCGCTCGTATTGCCAGCCGCATGGGTGCGCACGATGGCTACGCCGAAAATCGTGAGCCGATGTTGCAGGTCTTGAACAAACACCGTGACGCCTCCTACGAAATCGCGAACATCGAAGACCGTTTCTACGATGTTCTCTACGCGGCGCAGACCGCGTGGGATGAGGCCGTGGAATTGAGCGAGAAATACGGTACCCGTAACGCGCAGGCCTCCGTGCTCGCTCCGACCGGAACCATTGGTTTGCTCATGGACTGTGACACCACCGGAATCGAGCCCGACCTGGGCTTGGTGAAATTCAAGAAGCTGGTGGGTGGCGGCAACATGGCCATCGTGAACCAGACGGTGCCGCGTGCCTTGTCAAAGTTGGGCTACAGCCCGACAGAAGTTGACTCCATCGTGGCTTACATCGATGAGAACAAGACCATCGTGGGTGCGCCGGAGCTTCGTCCCGAGCACCTCGCGGTGTTTGCGTGCTCCATGGGTGACAACACCATTCACCACATGGGTCACGTCAAGATGATGGGCGCTGTTCAGCCCTTCATTTCTGGCGCTATTTCCAAGACCGTGAACATGCCAGAAGACGCGAGCATCGAAGACGTGGAAGAGCTGCACCTCGAAGCCTGGAAGTTGGGCATCAAGGCCGTGGCGATCTACCGTGACAACTGCAAAGTCGCCCAGCCACTGTCGACCATGAAAAAGGACGGCGAAAAGGGTGGAGCCACCATCGAGAATGTCGTGGTCGCGGACACTAGCGTCGCGGCGGAACTCCAGGCGCGTGTCGCGGAACTCGAAGCACGACTGGCAGCCTCGAACGGGGCAACACCCGTGCTCGTCGGTGCGGTGCGCGAGCGCCTGCCCCGTCGTCGCGTATCGAGCACTTTCGCCTTCCGCGTGGCCGACTGTGAGGGTTACGTCACGGTGGGTGAGTACGAAGATGGTCGTCCCGGTGAAGTATTCATCAAAGTGTCGAAGCAGGGATCAACCCTCGCCGGCATCATGGACGCCTTCTCCATCTCGATCTCCCTGGGACTCCAGCACGGTGTGCCCCTGGCGACCTATGTGCGCAAGTACGTGAACATGAAGTTCGAGCCTTCCGGCATGACCGATGACGCAGAACTCCGCATCGCCTCGTCGCTGGTGGACTACATTTTCCGTCGTCTGGCCTTGGACTATCTGGCACCGAGCGAGCGTGAGGACTTGGGTGTGCTCTCGACCAGCGAGCGCATCCAGCCGACCTTGCCGGAAATTGCCGAGCAGGCCACGGTGACCGTCGGCATTGAAGTGGTTCCCGTACAGCCCCGTTTGTTGGACATCACCCCGAAGCCCGCAGCCACGGAAAAGCCCTTGGCTCGCAGCGAACAGCGTGACGCGCCGATGTGTTACGCCTGCGGTGACTCCATGCAACGTGCGGGTTCGTGCTACGTCTGCGCGAGTTGCGGAGCAACCAGCGGTTGCAGCTGACTCACAAAGTAGTTTCGTTGTAGCAATACGAGGGAGTGGCCGTGATCTGCTCCCTCGTATTGTTTACGAAAGCGTGTCTGCTCGGTGACGAATGGTGTACGTATCCCCACGGCAGCGAGGGGTGTTGCCAAGGTAACGATTCGCTATAAAAGTCCTTGGTTAAAAAAGTCATCACTCGCTGAGCGTGGTGGGTAGGGTGAGGGTATGACTACCGAACTCTTGGACGACGTGGCTCCTTCTTCAGACGGGGGAGCCGGTTCGCTCAAGCCCGTAATCGACATCATTCCGGCTGCGGCATATCTGAACCCGACGTGGAAGGGTATGAGTTATTTTGCCCGTGACGTGGTTGTTTACGGCGGCCTGGTGGCCGGATTGATCTTCGTGTCGAACCCCCTCTACGTTGTCTTGCTCGAGGTTGTCATGGCTTTTTCCGTTGTTTCGCTCTTCATTGTGGGCCACGACGCTGCCCACGGCGCGCTCTTCAAGACCAAGCGGATGAACAAATGGGTCGGTCGCGTGGCCATGATGCCGAGTTGGCACGTGTACGAAGCCTGGGTGCTCGGGCATAATCGCATTCACCACCCCTACACCGTGCGCCAGGGCTACGACTTCGTGTGGCACCCCGTGACCGCGAGCGAATACGGCGCCATGTCACTTTGGGGCAAGGCCCTGCACCGCGTGCAGTGGGCGTGGTACGGAGCGGGACTGTATTACGCCATTGACGTGTGGTGGAACAAGATGATTAATTTCCGCCCGCCGGCTCGCTGGGTGAAAGCGATTCGTCGTGATCGCGTTTTCACCTACGCCTTCGTATTCGGGGTCGCGGGCGTATTGGCCTACCTCGGAGCCATTCGTACTCACTCCGTGTGGGGGACTTTATGGATGATGACGCGTATCGAGGTAATCCCGTTTCTGGCCTTCTGCGTGATGATCGGTTCAGTGGTGCACGTGCACCACGTGCAGCCAAATATTCGCTGGTGGAAAAAAGCCGACTGGACGAAGTTCAAGGGCCAAATGGACGGCACAACCGTGCTGCGCGTTCCCAAGGGAATGAATTTCTTCCTGCATTGGATTATGGTGCACACTCCGCACCATGTGGACATGCGTATTCCGATGTACAACCTAGAAATGGCCGCCGACGCCATCAAGAAGCACTTCCCGGACATCGTGTATGACGCCCCCTTGCGACTGAAGGACTTTCGCCGGAACACGCGTATCTGCAAGCTGTACGACTTCGAAAACGGGCGCTGGATGAATTACCGAGAAGGCAAGGCCTCGCTCGTCAACGCCTGATCGGCCACGCGGCCATCTTCGACGGCGCTCAATGATCGTCGCAAACTAACACCCAGTAGACCGCCCACGAGGCAGCCACCGGCGACCACGAAAGGCCACGCACCGGCACCGGAGCCGGCGAGCATGCTGCCGGCGAGCAAAGGTGCCAGGGTCCCCGAGAGTGACCATGTGAGGCCTTGGGCAGCGTTATAGCGACCCCGAAGCTCGTCGGGTGAAATCTGATTGACCATGGCGGGCGCGACGGGTGACCAGAGAGTTTCACCCACGGCAAAAATTGACGTGGAGAGACACAGCAATATCATCGCCGTGTTCGCGCCTACGTGGGCACCCAGTCCGACGCAGATCCACGAGGCTGACCACAACAATCCCACTACCCCTATGACGCGCGTTCGACTGCGACCTTCGATAAGGCGGAGGGAGAAAATTTGCACGAGGACAATTGTTCCCGTGTTGCAGGCGAAGGCAATTCCCATGTGGGCGACCGAGAGATGCATTCGGTTGACGACGAAAAGAGAAAGTCCCACCTCGAGTGACGCGTAGCCACAAAAAGCCAGCAGGGTGGATGCGAAGAGAAAATGCACTAAACGACGGTCACGCAGTACCGTGCTCCAGCCCTTCTTCACCCGATCGATGTGGTCATCATCGGGAGCGGGTACGCGTTGGCCGTGCGACCAGAGGGATAGAAGTATCAGGCCGTAGACGATGTCGCCCACGGAAGTACCGATGTAGAGGTAGCGAAAGCTCATGGGGTGGGCCACACTGACCACACTGGCCGACACCAAGCCACCGCAACCGATGCCGAGGTTGACCAGCATGAAGTTGACGCCGAAGGCGCGTTGACGATCTTCCTCGTGCGTGATGCGAGCCAGTAGCACCGAGCTTTGTCCCCAGAGACCCGCTCCGGATACGGCAGTGAGGACGAACGAGCAGATGAGCTCGGTGTGGCTCATGGAGAGTGCCCACCACAAGGTGGACGCGGCGTTGGTAAACGAGAGAACAGCCAAGACGGGGGAAGGCCCGATACGGTCCGACAGACTGCCAAAGAAAGGCCCCATGATCAAGACGAGCAGTGAACCGGCCGTCAGGAGCTCCGCGGCCGCCATGGTGGAGAAATGGTGTACGCGGGTGATGTAGATCATCCCCAGTGACATCACGAGTCCGTTGGCCAGGGCCCACATCAAGGTAGCGAGCAGGTAGCGCCCCATCGTGCCACGCACCAAGCTACGCATTTTGACGGGAAGGAGACGGAGCACGAACCGACAGGCTAACGGAACGAGCCGGCACGAGACGGAAATTTACCGGGCGAAGTCCCAGCTCTCGCCGCGCTCGTAGCTGTGAAGAACGTTTTTGGCGATGAGAATTTTGTGCACTTCGTCGGGTCCATCGGCCAGTCGCAAGGTGCGAGCTCCTAGGTACATGGCCGCCAAGGGCAGGTCATTGGACACACCGGCGGCTCCCCAGACCTGAATGGCTCGGTCAACCACACGGTGGAAGGCCGCCGGGACGTAGACCTTCAATGCAGAAATCTCGGTACGTGCCCGAGGATCGCCACGGTCAATCATCTCGGCAGCACGAATAGTGAGGAGGCGTGAGGTTTGGAGGTCCATGTAGGAATCGGCAATGAAGCCTTGAATGAACTGCTTGTCCTTGAGCAGTCCGCCGTGAACTTCACGCGTCAGCGCACGTTCCACCATGAGGTCGAAGGCACGCCACATTTGGCCGACCGAGTTCATGCAGTGAAAGACCCGACCCGCTCCGAGGCGGTCTTGGGCCGCCTCGTGACCTTGGCCGACCCGTCCGAGAACGTTGTCGGCGGGTACGCGGACATTGTTGTACTTCACTTCGCAGTGATCAGAGCTACGCGAGCCCCAAATTCCAATGCCACGAACGATCTCGACACCGGGGGTGTCGGTAGGAACGATGATTTGACTCATCGATCCGCTCCGCGATCCTTCGGCGGTGGGGTCTTCGACGCGGCACATCACGATAAAGAAGTCGGCCTCGAGACCATTCGAGGTGAACCACTTGTGGCCGTTGATGACGTAGTCGTCACCGTCGCGAACGGCGGTGGTCTTGATCGAGCGGGGGTCACTGCCGGCATTGTCGGGTTCGGTCATGGAATAGCCGGATTGCATGGTGCCATCGATGAGGGGGAGCAACCAGCGCTGCTTCTGATCCTCCGTGCCGTACTTGACAAGGATTTTTTGGTTTCCCGAATTAGGAGCGACCACGCCGAACAAAGAAGCAGCTCCCAGGGCGTAGGCGAGAATTTCGTTCATGTAGGCGTGGGCTAAAAAGTCCAGACCCATACCGCCGTATTCCTGCGGCAGGTGAGGTGCCCAGAGGCCGGCCGCCTTGACCTTGACCTTGACGGATTCACGCAGGGCCTTGGAGTCGGCCAGCATTTCGTCGGTAATGGAATGTCCGCGTCGTCCGACGAAGAGGCGATCTTCCACGGGAAGAATCTCTTGGTTGATGAAGGCGGCGGTCCGAAGGCGAACGTCATTGACGTGGTCGGGAAGGTCGGGGATGGGGCTGATGTTGATTGGCACGACATAGTTCTAGCAAGTTGTTCGACCTCGTGCGAAAATGCCTAGTATTTGCGAGACGCGGGAGGACATTGTGGGGATTTCATTTAGTGAGGCCATCAGCCAGGTGACGGGGCCCGGATCGACTTTCGAAACGGTGGACCTGGAGCGCGATGGCTACAACATCGAGGTCTTCAAGAACGCTCCTCCCACCATTCCCGCCATGTTCGCCGGTGGGCGAGGGGTGGCCAACACCTTCTTGGTCTACGAAGACGAAGAATGGTCCTTCGATCGTGTTTTGACCGAAGCCGACGCTTTGGGATACGCCCTCGTTCATCACTACGGGATCAAGAAAGGTGACCGCGTTGGTATTTCCATGCGAAACCTTCCCGAATGGATTGTCGCTTTCGCCGCCATTTTGTCAGTGGGCGCCATCTCCGTTTCCTTCAACGCGTGGTGGACGGAAGACGAACACGAATATGCCATCACTGACTCGGGTTGCAAAATTTTGATTGCGGACACCGAAAGGGTTGCGCGGGCCAGTGCGGTCTGCGACCGTGCCGGCGTTTCCATTATTGGTGTTCGTCTCGACACCCTGCAGCCACTCTCGGCGCACGTGGCCCATTGGAACGACGTGGTCGTTCGTGGCGTTCCTATGCCCGCGGTCGAGATCAGTCCTGACGACGACGCCACCATTCTCTACACCTCCGGGACTACCGGTTTCCCGAAGGGAGCCGTTTCTACCCATCGTGCCGTGACCAACGCGGTGATGGCTTTTGCCTCGCGCAGCGCGCTGCAAGCGCTTTTCAAGGATTTAGCATCGCCTCCGAATGAGGGCAATGCACCTTGCTTCATTTTGATCGTGCCGCTGTTTCACGTCACCGGGTGCGTGCCCGTCATGTTGTCGGCTTTTACCTTCCAATTCAAGTTGGTCATGATGTATCGCTGGGAGCCGGAACGTGCGCTGCAGCTCATCGAACGTCACAAAGTAACCACCTTCATCGGCGTACCCACGCAGTCGTGGGACCTTCTCGAGTGCCCGAACTTCTCGAAGTACGACACCAGCTCGCTCGCCGCCATCGGTGGTGGCGGTGCGCCCGCTCCTCCCAAGCTGGTGGCTCGCGTGGAAAGCTCCTTTAGTAAGGGACGTCCCAGCATCGGATACGGCATGACCGAAACCAATGCCTACGGTCCCGGCAATACCGGTAACGACTACGTCAGTCACCCCTTGTCGACCGGCCGCGTTCCGATTGCTTCGATGCAGGTAGAAATTCGCGACGAGCACGGTACGACACTTCCGGTGAATACCCGTGGAGAAGTGTGGATGAAGAGCCCCACCTTGATTCGTGGATATTGGAACAAACCCGAAGCTACGGCGGAAACTATCGTCAAGGGTTGGCTGCGGAGCGGTGACCTCGGACGCATTGACGCGGAGGGCTTCTTGTACATCGAGGATCGTGCCAAGGACATGATTCTCCGTGCCGGAGAAAATGTCTATTCCGCCGAAGTGGAAGCGGCAATCTACGAGCATGCGTCGGTCTACGAAGCCGCCGTTTTCGGCGTGCCCCACGAGCGCCTCGGTGAAGAGGTGGCGGCGGTCATTTTGTTGAAGGAGGGCATGCAGGCTGACGACGAGGAGATTCGCGCCTTCGTGGCTGCACGCATTGCGGCCTTCAAGGTTCCTACGCGCATTGCCTTCACCAACGAGCGCCTGCCACGCAACCCCGCCGGCAAGTTCTTGAAGCGGGATCTACGAACCCGATTCTTCGTCTAAAGCGCGCTGAATCGAAGCCTGGGCATAGGGCGCCAGGTTGTAGCTGGGCAATTCATTCAGGGGTACCCAGCGAGCCAAATTCGTTGTTCCGTCTTGCTCGTGGGTAATGTCGCGTGAGAGGGCGCGAACACGATAAATAATGCGGATGGTGTGAATTTCCTCACCATTGAGGCGAATTCGTACATCGCTGAGAACATCTTGTAGGACCGCATCGTCAACGCGCACGCCCGTCTCTTCAATGAATTCTCGTTCAACGGCCTCAATGGCTGATTCGCCAAAGTCAATGCCGCCACCGGGGAGCCACCACAATTCGGGCGCGTCGCCGCCTCGCGCCGCGCGCACGAGAAGCACGCAGGCGTGGTCAATACAGACGCCGTAGGCACGAGCGGAGCTGCGTTGCGTAGGCATGAAGTTAATTCCTCTCGCTCTAACGTGACCGCGGGAAGCCTAAGTCAATTTGTGACTCGGACGCGCTGGGCCAACGTGTGGTGATGACCTTACTGCGGGTATAGAAGCCCATGCCTTCGGGCCCGTAGATGTGGGCGTGACCGAACAGTGAATCCTTCCAACCACCGAAGGAATAACTCGCGACCGGAACGGGAATGGGGACGTTGACGCCGATCATGCCAACGGTGACCTGCTTGGTGAAGAGACGAGCGGTATTTCCATCACGCGTGAAAATAGCTACCCCGTTCCCGTAACGGTTGGCGTTCACCACTCGCACTGCGGCGGCGTAGTCCTCCACACGCACCACGCAGAGAACGGGTCCGAAGATTTCGTCGTCGTAGGCCGGGGTGCCGGGCGTGACGTGGTCCAAGAGACTCGGCCCGATGAAAAACCCTGGACGAGAGCAGAGGTCGGTACCGTCGCGTACGACCGTGATTCCGTGGCGGGGCGCCTGGATTACGTAGTCCGCGATTTTGTCGCGTTGATGGCCCGTGATGATGGGCCCGAAATCACTCGCGGGATCAGAACCGGGACCCACGCGCAAGGCGTCAGTACGGGTAGCTATTTTGTCCACGAGTTCGTCGGCGATATCGCCGACGGCGACGACCACACTGATGGCCATACAACGTTCTCCGGCGGAGCCGTAGCCGGCGTTGATGGCGGCGTCAGCGGCCACGTCCAGATCGGCGTCGGGCAGTACCACCATGTGGTTCTTAGCTCCTCCCAGAGCCTGCACCGACTTACCCGCGGCGGTCCCGGCTTGGTAGATGGCTTGGGCCACGGGAGTGGAGCCGACGAAACTCACGGCGTCAATGTCGGCGTGCGTAATTAGGGTCATGACGGTATCGGCGTTGCCGTGGACGACGCTAAAGACGCCGTCGGGAAGCCCGGCTTCCTTCAGCAGCTCGGCCAGGCGCACAGTGGTCGAAGGATCACGTTCCGAAGGTTTGACGATAATGGCGTTGCCGGCCGCGAGGGCATTGCTGGTCATCCAGAGGGGGACCATGGCGGGGAAGTTGAAGGGCGTCACGGCGACGATGACGCCCACCGGTTCGCGGAGTGAGTGCACATCCACCCCGTCGGCAACCTGTGATGAGAAGGAGCCCTTGAGGTGCTCGCTGAGACCACAGGCGTATTCGACGGTTTCAATGCCGCGAGAGAGCTCACCCAAGGCGTCGGCGTGCGTCTTGCCGTGTTCTTGGGTGATGAGCTCGGCGAGTTCGTCGGAGTGATCGAGCAAGAGTTGACGAAAGCGAAAAAGAACCGAGGTGCGTTGGGCAAGGGTGGCGTTTCCCCAAGCGGCGGCCGCGCTGCGCGCGAGCGCAACGACTTCGTCGATCAGCGCGACATCGGCGAATCCGACAGTGGCGATTTCCTCGCCGGTGGCGGGATTAAAGACTAGGGCGCTGCGTCCGGTCGAAATTCGAGTCTTGCCGCCCACCACATGGTTAATTTGTCGCATACAACTCCTCGAAGATGCCACCAATCTAACCGTCGTGGCTGCACTCGTTGTAGGGTTCTAGGCGTGTCAACACCCCCCATTGTCTTTCCTCTTCGTGACGCAGCGGCCGTCGAGCCACTCGATCATGGGCGCTTCGGCGTCAACCTTTCGCAGGCGTACACCGTGGTTGGTCGACCTAACGGTGGGTATTTGCAGTGCGTGATGGCGAACGCCGCGTTGGCCGCCGCCAGTGAGCAGGGGGCACCGCACATTCACGCGACGGCGGTGACGACGAACTACATCGGCTCTCCCGAAGTCGGCGAGGCCGAGGTGCGCGTGGACGTTCGCCGAGTGGGTCGCGGAGCCTCCTTCGTGCACGCCGCCCTCTGGCAAAACGGCAACGTCACCACGGAATCACTCATTACTTTGGGAACGCTAGAGCAGGAGTCGAACCTGCGCTATCACGATGCCCTTCCACCTCTCGTGGCCCTCCGCGAGGACTGCCATTCCTCGCGGCCGACTAACGGCGAGATCAACATCATGTCCTCGGCTGAATTACTACTCGACCCCTCCTGCGTGGGCTGGTGGACGGGGTCAGTCTCGGAACGCGCGGAAATCAAGGGCTGGATTCGTCTCGACGACAGTGTCGCCCAATGGGATGCCTGGAGTGTTCTGTTCGCCAGCGACGCACTACCCCCCGCCACCTTCCCCGTGGGGTCGTCCGGCTGGGTACCAACGCTCCAACTTTCTAGTTACGTACGTTCTATTCCCTCCAGCGAGTGGCTACGCGTTCGTCAATGGTGTGTCGTGATCGAAGATGGGCTCGTGGACGAGCGCTGTGAGCTCTTTGATGACCGTGACCGCCTGGTGGCATCGTCGTCCCAACTCGCCATGGTCCGTTTTCCCGCGGGACTCTAGGCCACTCACATGAAGACGCCTTTCGTCGGCGTTGACGAGTCGCTGCACCTTCGAAATCGAGTGGTCGTTCCACGTGACGCCCTGACAGTGCGCTGCACGACCTCGTCGGGACCCGGCGGTCAGCACGCTAATCGCACTATGTCCAAGGTGGTGGTCAGCGTGGTGGTGGCGGAGCTCCCCATCGCTCCGCGCTGGATTGAGCTTCTCGGTCGTCAACTCGGGGAGCGAGTGAGCGGCTCCTCGAGCACCCATCGCTCGCAAGCAGCAAACCGCCGAGCGGCGCTGGAACGATTGGCTGAGAAACTCCATCAGGGACTTTACGAAGATCCCCTTCGGCGTCCCACGAAGCCCACTCGCGGTTCGCAGCAGCGACGGGTACAGGGCAAGATGAAACGAGCCGCGGTGAAACAATCGCGGCGACGTCCGTTAGCGGAAGATTAAGCCAGAGACGCGAGATGTTCGTCGGCGTGGCGAAGAGTACTAGCCATCACGGCAGCGACTTCCTCGTCAAAGAATTCACGTGGACCCACGATGGGAGTGAGCGATGCGTAGCCCGCAGCAATCAGCGCACCGTCCTCATCCGCCATCTCGTCGCTGACGTCACCGAGGGTGGGGGTGGCGGCACCCAGTCGCAGAGGGAGTACCCCCGACTGACCGAGAGGTTGGCCACCGGCGCGGGGTCCGGCAGACTTCACGATTCCGGCAGTTGAAATTCGTCCGCGGCGCACACCGAGAATCTCGCGGGCCGGAAGGTTGGGGACATTGAGATTCAACAAGGTGCGCGCGGGGGCGTGCTCCAATTGATCAAGTACGCACATAGCTAATTCGGCGGCGGTGTCGTAGTGCACGTTCTCGCCCCAGTTAACGGATACGGCCAGACCCTTGACGCCGAGTTGAGCGCCGGTGAGAACGGCCCCCACCGTTCCCGAGTGCAACACGGAACGACCGACGTTGGCGCCGGCATTAATGCCGGAGAGGACAATATCGGGCTGCATTCCCAAGCTTCCCAGCGACCCAATAATCGCGCACAGCGCGGGGGCCGCCGCTAAGGCGAAGGCGGGTATGTTCTCGGCCCCTTCGATTTGTACGCGTTCGTAGGCGATTTCGGGGTGGTCGAAGACGTCACCCACCGCCGCGCTCATGCCGGAATAGTTGACGTTGGGGGCAGCCACCAAAGCTTCCCGGACAACCCCGTCGGGCGCCTGCGCTATCCAACGGGCGACCGCCCGCGTCAGCACCTGGATACCAGGGGCGTGAATTCCGTCGTCGTTAGTTATGAGAATACGCATCCGTCGCAGGTTAGTAGCGGTGAGTAAAACTGTGGTGAACGACAGGGGAATTTCGTGACATTACCCACGGGTGAACAAATTGCCATAGCGCACGGTGATCAGCGTGCCGTGATCTGCGAAGTAGGAGCCACCTTGCGCACCTACGGAACCGGGGGCGTGGCCGTCGTAGAAGGGTTCGCCGCCGACGAACGGGCCACCGGTGGTCGCGGGCAAGTACTTTTCCCCTGGCCGAACCGAATGGGTGGGGAGATTTGGGAGTTCTCCGGGCGCAGGGCGCGACCGGCATTGGACGATCCCTCCACCACCACGGCGAATCACGGTCTCATCCGCTGGCAGGCTTTTCATATTGACGCCTTCAATCAGAACCGCTGCGTGCTCAGCTGTCTGCTGCACCCCAGCCCGGCCTACCCTTTTCTGGTGTCGCTCGAAGTGGCGTACCACCTCGGCGCCCTCGGTTTGACGGTGACTAGCACGGTGACGAACCGCGACGACGTCCCCGCCCCCTTCGGTTTGGGCTTCCATCCCTATATCGCGGTGACAACGCCCACCATTGAAGGGGCCTCACTCGAAATTCCGGCATCCGCCTTCGTCGAAGTGAACGAACGACTACTTCCCACCGGAGCTATCTTGCCGGTCAAGGGAACGATGCGCGATTTTCGTGAGTCGAAGTCAGTAAATGGTCACGACATCAACACCACCTACACCGAATTGACACGTGACGATTCGGGGATGGCCACGGCCACCGTGACGGACGCGAATGGTCGATCTATCGACCTCAGCGTCGACCGTAACTTCCCTTACCTGCAGGTGTATACCGGTGATCAGCTAGAACGGGGTCGTCGACGAACCGGGGTGGCCATCGAGCCGATGACCTGCCCTCCCGAGGGCCTGCGCAGTGGCAAGGACGTGGTTGTATTGGAACCCGGCCAACGCTGGGCGGCGTCGTGGCGAGTGAAGGCCCGATGACGTCCTGGACTGACCGTGTCGTTGTGGTGACCGGATCAACGAGTGGTATTGGCGAAGAAACAGCTCGCGTCTTCGGCGCTCTGGGCGCAACCGTGGTCATTAATAGTGCGCGCAGCGTGACCGAAGGTGAGCGCATCGCCGCGGAACTACCGTCCGCTTCGTATATTCAGACCTCCGTCGATGGCGACATGGACGCGGAGGCGCTGGTGGCCGAAGTTCTGCGGCGTTATGGACGCTTGGATTGTTTGGTAAATAATGCCGGCACGACGCAAGTCATTGCTCATCACGATCTTGCCAGCGCGGACATCGCAGTCTGGCGCCGGATTTTTGAGGTCAATGTTTTTGGTACGTGGGCAATGTCGGTAGCGGCCATGCCGGCCTTACGGGAGGCTCGCGGCTCCATCGTTAACGTATCCTCGATTGCCGGCCTTCGCCCTACCGGTTCGTCGATACCCTACGCCGCTTCCAAGGCGGCACTTAATCACCTCACCGTCTTGTTGGCGAAGGTAGTCGGCCCCGTTCGGGTAAATGCCGTGGCGCCTGGTTTGGTCGACACGCCGTGGACGCAGGAGTGGGACGTGGTACGCGATTTCGTCCAACAGGCCGCGCCCCTGCGTCGCAGTGGACTTCCTTCCGACGTGGCCAAGGTGGTGCAGTGGCTCGCCGAGAGTGACTACGTGACGGGCCAGGTTGTCGCCATCGACGGTGGCCTTACTTTGACGACGTAGGAATTGCGAGTCGTAAGGCGACGGCCACCGCGGTGGCCGCGGGGCGGATGACCACGTTATTGACGAGGGGAATCGTCGGGAGTTCGAGTTCCACGCGGGCCCATTCCGGGAGGATACCGAGGGCCGCCGCCACTAAGGAGGTGTAAGCCGCTCGCTCCAAGGGTCGTGAGGCCACTCCACGAAGAACAAAATTACGCGCGTCCTTGCCGCGAGGAATCATTTCTAGCTCGGGGCGAAATGCCTCGAGCTGCTCGAGTAGTTCGCGTTCCGATTCGGGAGGAGTAACAACGCCCAGATCCCGAGCGAGCTTCGCCATTTCGGCCACGTAGCGATCCGCGATATCGGGGGTGATGGCGTGGGGGGAGAAAGCGCGTGCACCCGCGAGGAACATAGAAATTTCGGCCACGTGTACCCAGCGCAGCAATTCGGGATCGTTGGCCTCGTAGGGACGAGCGTCGTCACGCTGACCACGCACGGCCTGGTGCACAGCGCGCACGCGCTCGATAGCGGCAAGGGCGTCGGTTCGTGAGCCAAAGGTAGTTGTCCCCACGAAGGTGGCCGTTTGCTCCAAGCGCCCGAGGGGATCGTCGCGGTAACGAGAGTGATCGGCAACTCCCGCCATAGCGCCGGGGTGGAGTATCTGCAATAAGAGTGACGCCAGACCTCCGACGATCATCGACGGCAGATCACCGTGAACCAGTCGCGCCGCGCCGTCGACGGGTAGGTAGGAAAGTGCGGGATCCATGCAGGCGGGCGGGGGATCGCTGCGTAGACCCATGGCCGTACGAACTCGTCGGAAGGCCTCTTTTTGCAATTGCGCTGCCCCAAGACGCACGCTCAGTTCGCCGGCAGCCCTGGCTTGTCGCAGAAAACTCACCCTTCCAGCGTAGGGGCATCGACAAATCTGTTGCGCTCTGCGACAATTGTTAGTAATGAGTTCTGCGCAACCCCTTCTCACTACGCGACCAGAGGTCCAGACCGACAATAAAGTCGCCACGGAAAAGCTCTGGAAGGTTGTCGTGTGGAACGATCCGGTGACGCCCATGCCCGTCGTGACGTTGGTCTTTAAGAAGATATTCGGCTATCCCCAGGAGAAGGCCGAACAACTGATGATGACGGTGCATCACGAAGGTCGGGCCATCGTGTGGTCGGGTGGCCAAGACCGCGCGGAGCACTACGTCGTGCAACTTCACGTCCACGGTCTCTTAGCCACGATGGAACGTGACGACTGATGGCACGTTCGCGCCTCTTCCCGCGTCGTCGTGATGGCCACGTGGAGGTGAAATTAAATGGTCACGCTCGCGAATTCATCGCGCAGCAGATGCAAAAGGTCGTCGACGCGGACCACGATGCGCAGCATCCGTGGCACAGCCACGTGCACTCTCCTATGAATCCCTCGGCCGACACCGATGATCCCCTTCGTGTTCTCCAACGTCAGAAGGAGACCGCGTCCAATGCGGAGTTGGCACTGCTGACGGTGAAGGAAGAACAACTCACTTTGGTCGAAGCGTGGGCCTGGCTGACCACCATGCAGATTGCACTACGAAATCACGTTGTGGCTCGCGGAGCCTTCGAAAATGACTCGCTCGAGGGAATTGATGAAGCCGAACTGAGCGAAATACGTGATTTGCAGTACCTCCTGTTTGAACTCGCGAAAGCTCTGGAATAACCTTCGTCGCAAGGTCGGCCTTCGTAGACTTTCGACATGGGAACCTTGCCGAACTATGTCGACGTTTTGATTGTGGGAGCTGGTCTTTCGGGAATAGGTTCGGCCTGCCACCTCGAACAGGAGTTGCCGCACAAGACCTACGCCATCGTGGAGTCACGGGCAGTCAGCGGCGGTACCTGGGATCTCTTTCGCTACCCGGCGGTGCGCTCGGACTCGGACATGTTCACCTTGGGCTACTCGTTCTCGCCGTGGACCGATCCCGTCTCCCTGGCTAGCGGACCAGCCATCCTGTCCTATATTCGCGATACCGCGAGCCGTTTCGGCGTTGATAAGAAAATGTTCTTCCAACGTCGCGTTGTCAGTGCAAGTTGGTCCAGCGCGACGGCGCGGTGGAGCGTACATCTCCTTCACGCCGACAGCGCAGCCCCGGAGACAATCGAGTGTGGGTTCCTTTGGGGTAATACCGGCTACTACCGCTACGACGAGGGCTACCGGCCCGAGTTCCCGGGGGAGTCGACCTACACGGGTCCCATCATCCACCCGCAGCACTGGCCCGAGGGTCTCGACGTCACGGGTAAAAACGTGGTGGTTATCGGTTCGGGGGCCACGGCGGTCACTTTGGTCCCTGCCTTAGCCCAGACGGCAGCGCACGTCACCATGCTCCAGCGCACCCCCACATGGGTGGTGTCGCGACCCTACGAGGACGGCGCCGCCAAGTGGTTGATGAAGAAGTTGCCGGTGGCGACGGCGTACAAATTGGCGCGGGCGAAGAACGTAACCCTCGGATTAATTTCGTACCAGATCACCCGTCGTCGCCCCGAGTTGATAAAGAAGGCCTTGCGAAAGGGTCTCAAAGAAGCTCTGCCAGTGGGCTACGACATTCGTACACACTTCTCACCGCCCTACAACCCGTGGGATCAACGACTCTGCTTGGTTCCTGACGGCGACCTCTTCGCGGCTATTTCTTCAGGAGCCGCGGAAGTAGTTACTGACACCATCGAGACTTTCACCGCGACGGGGATTCGCTTGCACTCCGGTCGGGAACTTCCCGCGGACCTCGTGGTGAGCGCCACGGGATTGAATATGCAACTTCTCGGGGGGATCGACCTCGAAGTAGATGGGGTAGCAGTCGACTACGCCACCACCATTGCCTACAAGGGGATAATGCTGTCCGGCGTGCCCAACCTCGCTATGACCTTCGGGTACACCAACGCCAGCTGGACCCTCAAGGCGGACCTCACCAGTCGCTACGTCGTGCGCCTCTTGCGCCGCATGGATCGGCGCCGCGTCACCATGTGCGTACCCCAGCGTCCGGGACCCGATGTCGAAGCCAGAAAGTTCATGGATCTAGATTCGGGCTACATCAATCGCGTTGCCCACCTCTTGCCTAAGCAGGGATCGAAGCGACCGTGGCGACTTCACAACAACTATCTTCGCGACACCTTGATGCTCAAGCGTGGTCGTTTGGTCAACGATCTGACCTTGTCGTCACCGCAAAAGGCGAAGTAAACGACAAAAGGACGTCATCCTCTGGCGGAGGAATCTTTGGTGCGCCGGCCGGGACTTGAACCCGGAACCTGTTGATTAAGAGTCAAATGCTCTGCCAATTGAGCTACCGGCGCACTGACGAGTCTACACCACGGCATCACTGACTCTCGCACCACATCTCACAGGAAAAGTGAGATGTGGTGCGATCGTACTTAGTTGTGTTGAATGGACTTCACTTCGAGGAATTCTTCGAAGCCGAACTGTCCGAGTTCGCGTCCGATTCCCGACTGCTTGTAGCCACCGAAGGGCGCCACCAAGTTGAAGGCCCCACCATTGATTTCGACCTGTCCGGTACGAATCTTGCGGGCAACTTCGCGCGCCTTGTCTTCCGATCCAGCCCACACACCGCCGGCCAAACCATAGAGCGAGTCGTTGGCAATGGCAACGGCCTCTTCTTCGGTGTCGTAGGGGATGATGGACAATACCGGGCCAAAGATTTCTTCCTGGGCGATGGTCATGCTGTTCAGCACGTCGCTAAAAATCGTGGGCTGGACGTAGTAACCCTGCTCGAGACCCTCGGGAGCATCCGCACCACCAACAATGAGGCGCGCACCTTCGGCGACACCCTTGTTGATGTAGTCACGCACGCGCTGCTGCTGGGCGGCCGAAACCAATGGTCCCAGCAACGACATGCCGGTGACGGGGTCGGCCGGAGCGAAACCAGCGGCGGCCGCGATGGCAATATCTTCGATCTCGTTCAACTTGGACCGGGGAACCACGAGGCGGGTCAAGGCCGAGCAGGTCTGTCCCGAGTTCAAGTAGCACTTGAAAAGGGCGTCCGGAATGGCCTTGGCCAGGTCGGCGTCTTCGAGAATGATGTTGGCGGACTTGCCGCCCAACTCCAGGCTGACCCGTTTGACCATTTCGGCGGCAATTTGCATAACGCGCTTTCCGGCGCGCGTGGATCCAGTGAAGCTCACCATGTCGGTCTTCGGGTGCGCCACGATGGCTTCGCCGACCACGGGGCCAAGGCCGGTGACCAAGTTGAAGACACCCTTTGGCAAACCAATTTCGTGCATGATCTCCGCGAGGATGAAGGCGTTAATCGGAGCAACCTCGCTGGGCTTGAGGACAACGGTGCAACCGGCAGCCAGCGCCGGAGCGACTTTGTTGGCAATCTGGTGCAAGGGGTAGTTCCAGGGGGTGATGGCGGCAACCACACCCACGGCTTCGCGAACAATCGTGGAGTTTCCTACTTCGTGTTCGAATTCGAATTCGTTCGCACGCGTGGCCACGTCGGCGAAGGTCGCCGTGGGCATTCCCGCCTGCACACCCTTGGACAGCATGAGCGGCATTCCAACTTCGTTCGCAAAAATAAGCGCGAGCTCGTCGGCACGTTCGGCCAACTTCTCGGAAACGCGAGTCAGGTACTCGGCACGCTCTTTGACGGGCGTTTCGGACCATGAGGTAAAGGCAGCCGCCGCGGCTTCCACGGCTGCGTTGGCCTCGTCGACGGTCCCGGCGGGAATAGTGGCGAAGAGTTCGCCGTTGCCCGAGGAGAAGACGTCGAGCGTTTCGGATGAAGTGGCTTTTACCCACTGGCCATTGATATAGAACGAGTCGCGGATGATGGTCACGTGATCCCCCTTGGTAGTTACTGCGCCCCATGGCGCAATAACCGAAATCTACACGTTGCGCGGAGCTCGCCAAACAAACAAGTCCCCGAGCCGTACGCGACGACTCGGGGACTTCGTGGGGTGAGCAACGGGGTTCGAACCCGCGACCTCCAGGACCACAACCTGGCGCTCTAACCAGCTGAGCTATGCCCACCAAGAGATTCCAGTATGCCACAGGGAAGGGTCGGACGGAAAATTTTGTCGGCCGACGTAACTTGGCGCTCCGGGCGGACAGTATTGAATGATGGAGACGTCTCGGACCTCGTACTTTGAAGCCCTAGTCCGCGATCACCTGGCGGCGGTGGGTGGTTACGTTGGACGTCGCCTGTACCCCTTGAATCGTGACGACCTTGACGACATCGTGGAGGAAACCATGTTGGTGATCTGGCGACGTTTGGATGACGTGCCAGTCGGCAGTGAGCGCCCCTGGATGATCGGGGTGGCACGCAATGTTCTGCGAAATGCCAAGCGTTCTCGACGACGTCGACAGAGCGCCGAATCGTCCACACGCGCGCGGGGGAGTTCCGCGTCCGCCGAGGACCACGTGACGGCAAACGACGAGCTGCGCCGCGCTCTCGAGAACTTGTCGGAGACCGATCGCGAAATGATTCTGCTCAAGGCCTGGGACGGTCTTAGTGACGCGGACATCTCTCACGTCATGGGAATCAGTGCGCCGGCGGTCGCGGTGCGGGTCACGAGAGTCCGCGAAAAGATGATGCTCACCCTGGATGGGTCTCTTTCGCGTAATTCTGAGCCACCATCGGACAGTAGTTCTGTAGAACAAGGAGAACGCTCATGAACTTTGACGAACTACTCGCCGACAACGATCCGATGAAGAATGAACCATACGGCCGTCATGACGTCGCATCGATGGTGGCCCGCATCGTTCGACCGCGAACGGAAAAAATCTCTCGCGTGGTACCAAAGTTCCGTCGTCTGTGGCTAGCTGCCGTAGCGAGCTCCAGCGCAACAACGGTGGGGTTAGTGGCACTTTTCGGGTCCTTCGGCTCGCTGCCCGTATTGACCCTGGGAGCGGCCCCCGCCTCTCAGACACCGAAGGTTGACGGCGCGATGGCGATCTACGCGCGTTATCAATTCCTGGCCGATTCTTCGCTGAGTGTGGGGGATATCTCCGCTGCGGCCTATCAGGTAGTGAATCCCACGGACGGCGAGGCGGAGGTGAAGGCCTTGGCGCAGCACTTCGGAATGCGTGAGAATGTGGACGTAGCGAAGGTCGACGGGAATTGGACGGCGACCGATACGCATGGCGCCAACGTCACCTACGGCGCCTCGGGAATGGGTTCTTTTTGGTACAACTCCACCTCGATGGCGGTAACAAGCTGCGTCGGCGCTGTCGCGTCATTGTGCCCGCCGCAGAACTTTCAGGGTGGGGTGATGACGGACCCGACCTCCACGGTGAGTGATCAGCAGGTAACGATGGATGCCCAACAATTGATCACGGCTACGGGGATGGCCTACACATTGACGAACCCCACCTTCTCGGTGACGAGTGACATCACCTCGTCGCTGAACGGTTCGAGTACCGAACCGATCTATTCGGTGAAAACCGCTAATTTCACGGTGGCGATTGACGGTATGGCGACGGATCAATCCGTGTCCGTCACCGTTAATAGTGACAACGTCATTCTCTCGATGTCCGGGCCCGACTTCGGCATCGCTTCCTCGACGAAGTACCCCTTACGAAGCCCGAGCGACGGCGTGGCCGCATTGAACGCTGCCGAAGACCAAGGATGGGGAACGAACGTCGGTGATGCTGCGGCCGGAGGACTGCCGAGCTCAGGTGATACCACGTCCAGCACCACGAGCGAGACCGTGGGTCCCCCCATCCGTGTTGTGACGCTCTCTCGAGTACATCTGTCGCTCGCGACCTACCAACTGGCAGATGGCTCGACCTGGCTGATTCCGGAGTACGTCTTTTCGGGAACAGAAACTGACGTCACGCAGACTGCCGGGAGTGGCCCATGGTTCGTGATCGCCGTTGACCCCCGTTACGTCACGGTGAGCACCGCACTTCCAACTGGTGTTGATGGCGTGATGCGCATGCCCGTTCCCGTCGCCAAAAACTAACGAGTTCCATTCGGTACGCTAGGGAGGCGCCTCCGTAGCTCAATTGGATAGAGCAGACGGTTTCTACCCGTCAGGTTGCAGGTTCGACTCCTGCCGGGGGCACGGAGAAATGGTCGGGAAGGGGGGATTCGAACCCCCGGCCTCCTGGTCCCAAACCAGGCGCGCTAACCAAGCTGCGCTACTTCCCGTGCACCCATGGTGACACATAGAGTGACACGAAGGAAATCGTGCGGTAATGACGAGAGGTGTGTCGTGGGCTACGAATGGATTCACGATGCACTCGCAACGACGTGGGATGACACTCTTTCGCTTCTGCGGAATGTGTCGCCGACGGATTTTGACCGTCCCACGCCCTGCCCGGGTTGGACGGTGCGCGACGTGGTGAGTCACCTTTCTGGATTTGAGTTGATGATTCTTGGTAGCCCCGTCCCCGAAATGACTCTCGAGTACCCGACGTTCGTCACGAACGCAGTGGGGCGTATTAACCAGGCGTACGTCGAGGAGCGTCGAACCTGGCCCATCGACGCCCTGATCGGGGAGTTCGCCCACGTAACGCAGAGATCCTTGGCTCGTCTGAGTACGCTTTCCGACGCGGAGTGGCTGGCCGTGGGATGGAGTCCCGAAGGGGACGCCCCGCATTGGCGCTTCATGGAAACGAGGGTTTTTGATTCGTGGATTCACCTTCAGGACATACGTGACGCGGTTCTGCAACCACACGACGACCACGGCGCGGGGGAAGAGATCGTCCTCAATCGCTACGAGGGAGCCTTGGGTTACATCTGGGGCCGCGGTGTCGCCGCACCGGAAGGTTCGTCGTTACGCCTCAATATTTCGGGTCGTTCCGCTCGATCGGTAAGCCTTACCGTGAGGGAGGGCCGTGCCACGCCCGTCTCGGTTCTCGAGGAAACACCCTCCGTGGAGATATCGACCCCCAGCGCTCTCTTTTGGCGGCGCTGCGCGGGCCGCATCAGTGCCGGTGCCTTTCTCGCTGCGTCGGCCACCGATGTCCGCGGGGATAAGGACTTGGCCATCCGCTGTGCGGAGGCGATGGCCATCACCATCTAAAAGCCATGTAAGAGCGAACCGATAGGCTGTTCTCCTTATGCGTGCCACAGCCAACGTCCTCGACAACAACAAAATCAAGCTCGTCATCGAAATTGACGAGTTGGAAATGGCCGACGCCGTCTCGGCAACGGTGAAGTCCATTGCTCAAGACATCGTGATCAAGGGTTTCCGCAAGGGCAAAGCCCCGCGCAATCTCATCGAGCAGCGCCTCGGCGGAGCGCAGGCCCTCCGGGCCGAAGCCATTCGAGAAGCCATGCCGAATTTTTACGCCCGCGCCGTGGTGGAGACCGAGATTGACCCCATCGATCAGCCCAACGTGACGATCACCGCGGGTGAGGACGAAGGGGTCGTGGTCTTCGAAGCGGAAGTTGAAGTACGACCCGAAGTCTCTATCGGTGGTTACCAAAATCTCGTCGTGACTTTGCCGTCGGTTTCGGTGAGCGCCGACGACGTTGACGACCAGTTGGTGAGTTTGCGTGATACCGACGCCGTCCTCAACGTGGTTGAGCGCAGCGTAGTTACCACAGACGTCGTGACCTTAGACATCGTGGCCAGCGATCCCAGCGGTGAGAGCGAACCGATGAACCTCAGCGACATCGTCTATCCCGTGGGGAGTGAGTCCATCACGGAGGGCCTTGACGAGCAACTCACCGGAAAATCGATCGGCGACGAGTTCCAGATCGCGGGACCAGGACCCATGGGCACTGGTGCGTGGATTTTTGACGTGACGGTGAAGGAAGTCAAAGAAAAGTCCCTTCCCGAATTGACCGATGAATGGGTTGCCGAGAGCACGGACTTCACCACGGTGGAGGAACTGCGCAACGACATTGAGACGCAGCTGACGCGCCGCAAGGTCCTCGAGGCGCAGTTTGCACGACGCGATGCGAGTTTGCAGGCCTTGAGCGAGTTAGTGGCAGAAGATGCGTGCCCCGCGGCGCTCGTTGGAAGCGAGACGGAGCGTCGCGTACATGATCTTGGTCATCGCCTCGAGCAGCAAAATCTGACGATCGACTCCTTCCTTCAGATCACCAACCAATCACCAGAATCGCTCATCGCTACCTTGCGCGAGGATGCCGTGAAGTGGGTACGCACCGACCTGGCGTTGCGCGCTCTGGCGAAGGCCGAATCCCTCGACCCGACGGACGAAGAGGCCGACGAAGAGTTGGTGTCAACCTCCCTGGAGATGGGTGTGCCGGCGGAGACCTTGCGAACGAACATCCGCGAGTCGGGCCGTGTGGTCGCCTTCCGCGCGGAAGTGGCCAAAATGAAGGCCACCAAATGGCTGAACGAACACGTGAGCTACGTCGATGCGGAAGGTAAAGAGATCAGCCGCGAACTTCTCGAAACTGACCAATCACTGGATGAGAACGCCTAGGGTGAGTGTCATGAGTGAACACATGCGTCCCCAGAGTTACCTCGTTCCTACCGTGGTGGAGTCGTCCACCCGTGGAGAACGTGCCTACGACCTCTACAGTCGCTTGCTGAAGGAGCGAATTGTTTTTCTGGGCACGCCGGTCGACGACACCATCGCCAACTTGGTCTGCGCGCAGATGCTGTTCTTGGAGTCGGAAGACCCCGACCGCGACATTCACCTGTACATCAACTCTCCCGGTGGCGACGTCACTGGTCTCTTGGCGATCTACGACACCATGCGCTACATCAAGCCGGACGTCTCCACTTTCTGCTTTGGTCAAGCGGCATCCGCCGCGGCCGTTCTGCTCGGCGCAGGAGCCAGGGGCAAGCGTTTCGCTTTGCCGCACGCCCGAGTTCTCTTGCACCAGCCATGGGGTGGCGTTGGCGGACAAGCCTCCGACATTGAGATTCAGGCGCGCGAAATTTTGCGCCTCCGGGATATCTTGAATGAGATTCTCGCGGAGAGCAGTGGCCAGACGGTGGAAAAGATTGCCAAAGACACCGACCGTGACTTCGTCATGAGCGCGGCCGAGGCTGTCGAATACGGTCTGATCGACGAAGTCATCACTTCTCGCCCCTAGTCCCGATTTTCCCGTACCTCGCCATCTAGGATGGCGGTGGGCGAGAATCATGTCGGAGGTTTAGTCCATGGCAAAATTTGGTGAAGGCGGAGACCTCGTCAAGTGTTCTTTCTGTGCGAAAGGGCAAAAGCAGGTACGCAAGCTCATTGCGGGACCCAGCGTTTATATCTGTGACGAGTGCATCTCGCTATGCAACGACATCATTGCCGACGAGTTGGGTGAGTACCCCGATCTTGATTTAACCGATCTTCCTAAGCCACGGGAAATTTCCGCTTTCTTGGATCAGTACGTCATTGGTCAGAACTCCGCGAAGAAGATTCTTTCGGTTGCCGTCTACAACCACTACAAGCGCATCCAAACGGACAAGTCACAATTGGACGATGTGGATGTCAGCAAATCCAACGTCCTCCTCCTGGGACCCACCGGCTGTGGGAAAACTTTCCTGGCACAGACCTTGGCCAAAATGCTCAACGTTCCATTCGCCATTGCCGACGCCACCGCGTTGACCGAAGCGGGCTACGTCGGTGAGGACGTCGAAAATATTCTGCTAAAACTCCTCTCGGCTGCCGACTACGACGTCAAACGAGCTGAACGAGGAATTGTCTACATCGACGAGATCGACAAAGTGGCGCGCAAGAGTGAAAACCCCTCGATCACGCGCGACGTGTCCGGAGAAGGCGTGCAGCAAGCCCTCCTCAAAATCTTGGAAGGAACCGTCGCTTCGGTTCCTCCACAAGGTGGCCGCAAGCACCCCCACCAAGAGTTCATCTCGATTGACACCACCAACGTGTTGTTCATTTGTGGTGGAGCCTTCGCGGGCCTCGAGCAAGTCATCGAACGCCGCCGGGGCAAGAAGTCCATTGGTTTCAATCAGCCGATTCCGGCAAAGTCCTCGAAAGACGTGGAAATCTTCAAGCACGTCCTGCCCGAAGACTTGGTGAAGTTCGGACTCATCCCCGAGTTCATTGGTCGTTTACCGATTGTTGGTGCCGTGCAACAATTGGACAAGGCCATGTTGGTCTCGGTTCTCACGGAGCCCAAGAACTCCTTGGTCAAGCAATACCAGTCGATACTGGCTATGGACGGCGTAGAACTGGTCTTTGAGACCGAGGCGCTGGACGTCATTGCCGATCTCGCCCTGGAGCGTCAGACCGGAGCGCGAGGCCTTCGTTCAATTCTCGAAGAGGTCCTCTTGGACGTGATGTTCGACGTGCCCGGACGTAGCGACGTGGTGAAGTGCACCATTACGGCCGACGTGGTTCGTAAGTCATCAGAGCCGGTATACGAATTGCGCAAGTCCACGCGTTCGCGCCGCGCTAGCTAAGCGGTGCGATTCGAACGCCTCGCCGAGGCCTTGGTGTGGCTGGAATCGCATGTTGATTTCGAACGTGTCGCTCCCAACCACCAAGATGACCCTTCGCTGCAACCCCTCTTTGACACCTTGAGCGCCCTCGGTGATCCTCATCATGATTACCCATCAATCCACCTCACGGGAACTAACGGCAAAGGAACCACCACCACACTGACCGCGGCACTATTGATGTCAACCGGACTGCGCGTAGGCACCTTCACGAGCCCGGATCTGCACCGCGTGGCGGAGCGAATCGCCGTCATGGGTGAGCCGATTCCCGACGATGAATTTGCGGCTTTGCTCGGTCGACTCGGCGACGTCGAAACCGTCACGGGCATCGTGTTAACTCGATTTGAAATTTTGACCATCGCGGCCTTCTTGTATTTCTCCGACGAAGGCGTGGACGTGGCTGTGGTCGAAGTAGGGCTCGGCGGAACGTGGGATTCGACCAACGTCATTGACGGCTCGGTCGCCGTCATTACGAATGTCGACATCGATCATGCAGCCATCTTGGGCACCACCGTGCGGGCTATCGCGAGCGACAAGGTCGGCATCATCAAATCGGGCGCCACGGCCGTGGTGGGCACCAGTACCCCCGAGGTGGTGGAAATCGCCCGCACGCGTTGCGCGTTGGTGGGCGCAGAACTCGTGAGTGCCGGGGCGGGGTATTCCCTGAACGCAAACGACACGGCCGTAGGGGGGCGCCTTATTAGCGTCACCACCCCCTTTGCCAATTACGAGGACCTTGTTCTTAGTTTGCACGGCATTCATCAGGGCGAAAATGCGGCCACGGCGCTGGTCGCCGCCGAAGTCTTTCTCGACCGCGCCCTGGGCGAGTCCGTAGTCCGTGAAACTTTGGGTACCGCCACGATGCCGGGACGGCTCGAAGTCTTGTCGCGCAAACCCTTGATTGTGGTTGACGGAGCGCACAACCCCGCAGGAATGCGAGCTTTGTCGAATGCTCTCGCGGGAGCCTTTCACGTCGACGGCACGAGACGCTGTGTTATTGGCATGCTGAATGGGCGAGAGGTGGACGACATGGTGCAGCCCCTTGTTGATGCCGGCGTAGGCGAGTTCCACGTGTGCGCCCCGAACTCACCACGCGCCATGGACGTGAGCGTTGTTGCCGGTGCACTGCGTCGCCGTGGCGCGAAGGCGGTGGAGCATCCCAGCGTGGCGTCGGCTCTGGCCCACGCGCGTGAACACTCGACGGATGATGATCTGATTTTGGCGGCAGGTTCGCTGTACCTCGTCGCAGAAGTGCGTGCCATCGTGCTGCACCTCGACTCACATCACTAGAACTCTGGTAGTTTGAGCATATGGATCGCACCTTTGTCATCGTGAAGCCCGACGGCGTTGAACGTCGCTTAATTGGGGAAATCGTTGGCCGCCTTGAGCGAAAGATGCTGCGTGTCGTCGCGGCGGAACTACGCACGATTGATCGAGCGACTGCCGAGCGCCACTACGCCGAACATGATGGCAAGCCCTTCTTCGCCGGACTCGTTGATTTCATCACTCGCTCGCCGGCCCTGCTCTTGGTTATCGAGGGTCCCTCCGACACCTGGAAGGTTGTGCGCAACCTGATGGGCGCTACCAACCCGAAGGAGGCCGCTCCCGGAACCGTTCGTGGAGACCTGGCGATCGAGATGGGCGAAAACTTGATTCACGGCAGTGATTCCGCGGAATCTGCCGAGCGAGAAATCGCCATATTCTTTCCCTCTCAGGGCTAATTGCCTAGGGGGCGAGGATTGCCCTAGCCTGTAGTGCAGATAGGGCAACAGCCTGGTCACTTTTTTAGAAGGTCTGCATGGTTGAAAATCGTTTTTCCCTCCTTGGTCGCGATATGGCGGTGGACTTGGGCACTGCCAATACCTTGGTGTACGTCCGCGGGCGGGGAATCGTACTGAACGAACCGTCGGTGGTTGCGGTAGATCTCAAAGATGGTCGACCCCTCGCTGTGGGCGCCGAAGCCAAGCGAATGATTGGTCGTACTCCGAGCAACATTCAGGCCATTCGTCCATTGAAGGACGGGGTTATTGCCGACTTCGAAATTTGCGAAAAAATGTTGCGTTATTTCATCCACCGCGTGCACCAACGACGCTTCGCGAAGCCCCGCATGGTGATTTGTGTTCCGTCGGGAATTACCGGGGTGGAGCAACGAGCAGTCATCGAAGCAGCCGAATTCGCCGGAGCGCGAAAGGCGTACATCATTGAAGAACCAATGGCCGCCGCTATCGGGGCAGGAC
>CAINHL010000030.1 GCA_903848885.1 uncultured Actinomycetes bacterium | reverse complement strand
GCCATCGTTCCGGCCACGGTCGTTGCCGTGATTTTGGTCACCCTGGGAGTGAACCTCGGCCACCGATTCGTACTGCAGGCAGACGGCTCGCTGGATCGACCGTGGAGGACACTCGGGAACATCCTCGTGGGCGTGGCCCTGCTGTTGCTGCCGCTGACCTGCGATGCTGTTATTGCGGGATCTCGAGCCCTCGAGGTATTCGGTCTTCCGCAGGGCTCGTGGTCCGGCTTGGGCCTGGGTCACCTCTGGCGTGGGGCGAACGGAACCTTCGGCACCTCGTGGACCGGTTGGATTCTGCCCGCTATCTCGCTCACATCTTTGATCATCGCTCGAGAGTCGCGACGACAGATCGCCGCGACCTTCGCCAGCATCATGGCGGTCACGTTGACCATGGCCACTCTGGTGGGTCGCCATTGGACGGGGGCTTTCGCACCCGATGTGGACACTCTGCTGGTGGTTGTCGCCGTCGGCATCGCGGTGCTGGTGGCGGTCTGCGTCAATGCCATCGAGCTCGACTTGGCCTCGGTGAGCTTTGGGCGGCATCAAGTGGCGGCGGCTATCTCGGTGGTGTTGCTGATAATGAGTGTCTTTCTTTTCCTGGGCGATTCGGTAAGCGGCCGTTATCAATTACCTATGTCGGGTGTGTCGGACTCCATGGGTAATTTGGGCCCCACGACCAATGGCGGATATCGAGTGCTGTGGCTTGGGAATGAAGCGGTGCTGCCATTGCCGGGGTGGACCGTTTCACCGGGTCTCGCGGCGGCGACCTCCTACGCCACCCCTCGCGCCGATGAAATGTTCGTGGCACCGGCGTCGGGTCCTGCAGATGAATTGACCGCCGCGGTCGACAAAGCCATGCGCGGAGAAACGATTCGACTGGGGCAACTCCTCGCGCCGAGTGGCATCGCGTCGATTGTCGTGATGAACAACTCGGCGCCCCAGATCCCGGGCTTGCAGGGCTCGTGGTCGATGTCGGTCCCGGCGAAGCTCTCAGTTGCGCTCTTGCAACAATCCGATCTCGCCCTGACCTCGCACACCGGTGGGGTAGAGGTCTATGTCAATACGGCTTTTATGGGAATCATCGCGCAGCGGGGAAGCGCTCTGTCGAGTACTGCGTCGAGCAGCGACGCCACCAGCCTCGCGGGTTGGACTCCTCGATTACATTTTGCGGAGCGCACCGGACGGGTCACCGCCGGATCCCTCTACCTCGGTCTCTCACCGGCCACGGCATTCAGCGTGAGCGTCAATAATTCCCCGGCGACCCGCAGTAGTGCCTTCGGCTGGGGTGCCACGTACCGTGTCCCGTCTGGTCACGCCACGATCACCTTGCATCAATTTCCCCTCAATGGGATTTTGGCTCTTTTCACCCTGGCAATGTGGTTCGCGTTCGCCGCTGGTCTCGGACTCGTCCCCTTCCTCGAGGGGTGGACGGAGCGTCGTTTCGCCACGCCCCGTTCGGTCACGCGACAATTTCGTGAGCGCGGTGCCCGATGAAACTACTGCGAGTATCTCGGAGATTAGAAATTGTGCTGTTACTCGTCCTCGCTCTTGGAGTGGGGGCCAGTCTGGGCGGACGCAGCACGAACTCGTCGTTAGTGCCCCTCGGCGTGAGTGTGAACTCCAGCGCCGAGTCCACGGCCGATTACTGCGTGGGTCTAGGACCCACCCCTACGGTCGCGCTCTACGAGGTGCAATTCATCAACACCAGCTCGCGTCGCCTGCACGTGAACGTCGATGAGATTGCTGCGACGGGTGCACCTCATTCGCTGACCCTCACTCTCCCCGCGCGGACCACGTACGAACTGCCCGTCTCCTCGCTGGTTGCCGTGCGGGCCGTGGTGTCGGGAGCGGGGGTTCTGGCCCAGATGCAAGGACGCTCTGCCAGCGGCTCGCTCGTGGTCAGTGCACCCTGCGCCACGGGTCCAAGGTCGGAGTGGGCAGCAGCTGGTCTCTCTACGGTGGTGGGGACCAGCAATCAACTTGAGTTGTTTAATCCCACGGGAACGCCCAGCGTGGTGAACGTTGCGGTGTGGACGGCAGGGGGCCTGCTGAGCCCCCAGTCGTTCCAAGGAATAGTCATCGGTCCGAAGTCGCTGCAGCTTGTCGACCTCGGGTCGGAAATAGTGAATACCAGCGACGTGGGAGTGCGGGTGTCGGCACAAAGTGGTGTATTCGTGGCCACCGATGTGGAATCGTCGGTGGCGGGAACGAGTTGGATTACGGGTGACGCGACACCACTACAACACGCGCTGTGGTCGAACGTGGCCCTCGAACGGGCCACCCCCACCGTCATTGACGTAGCCAACCCCTCCATGTCGCAGAGCGCAAGGGTCAATATCACTGTTACCGGCTCATCACCCGACGCGGCTCATCTCAGCGTGGAAGTCCCTCCGAACTCACTGGTGAGTTATACGCTGTCTCCGAATACCGCGGTCACCCCCGTAACGCAGGCTGAGGTGGCTTTTCGCTCCAACGTGCCAGTGATGTCGGGCCTTGTCCACATCCATAACTCGTTTCGATCAGTTGTCGCCCCCACCCCTTCAGCGCTGCACTTGGTTCTGAGCACCACACTCTCGGGGACGCTCGCCGTGACGAACATGACGTCGCGGACTGCCGTGGTAACCGTCACGTCGATGTCGGGATCGCAACGTGTCGTGAAACTACGTGGAAGTGCGTCGTATCAGCTCACGAGTGCGGGCAAGGTAGTGCTCGTGACGTCGACCGAACCCGTGGCGGTTGTGCGCG
>CAINHL010000029.1 GCA_903848885.1 uncultured Actinomycetes bacterium | reverse complement strand
CCAGCCATCACTAGCTCAATTCCTATCGCTACGAGCAGGATTATTGACGTTCCTAGATCTGGCTGGAACACGATCAGAAACAAAGGTGTTCCGAACATCAGAAGTAGTCGGCCAACATCTCTATTGGTGATGCCTTCCGGCCGCCGAGCTGCGTAGGTGGCAATCGCGATGATGATTGCTACCACGGAGAATTCACTCGGCTGAAGTTGCACAAAGCCCAAATTGAACCAGCGTTGTGCCCCGAGCGCACTTGACCCCAGGAACCTCACTGCTACTAAGGCGATAAGAGATATCACATAACCAGGGGTGGCCAGCAATTCCAACCGATGGAAGTCAATTCGTGACACTATCCACATCAAAGCTATACCGGCCACTACGAAGCCCAATTGCCTTTCTAGGTAGTAGTGGGGGTTGTCGCCAGCGTTCACGAGCGCCTGGCGAGTAGCGCTGTAGATCATTAAAACTCCGAAAAGCCCCGATCCCGCCAGCGCCCAAAACAGGGCGTAGTCCATACCGGTTCGCGTCGGCGTTCGATTCATCGAATGGATACTCATCTAGCTACTTCCATTAGCTCGTTCACGTCCACGTCGATTCCAAACCACCAATCGAATTGGATCTTCGCCTGATGCACCAGCATCGCCAGACCGTTGGTACTTAGGGCACCAAATCGATTGCCGAGATACTTCATCCATTCCGTTTCCCGAGGTTCATAGGTCACGTCGAACCCCAAAGTTTGAGAGTTCAGTCCTGGTTCAAGATTCACAAAAATACGATCGTTACCAGCGGAAGAGGGAATCGTATTAACCACGAGGTCAATAGTGCCCCTCGACAAATCATTAAAGGACACACTTGGATAGATCGTGGTGACGGCATCTCCCTCCACGAAATTTCTCCCGAAAACGCTCACTCGCGCACCGTTGGCAACGCTGGCGTCGATTATCGCCCTCGCCGAACCTCCGGTTCCCAGGATTGCTACATGAAGATCCGCGACGTTAACACCCCGTTCGGCGCGCAGTGCCGCCACGAAGCCTTCCCCGTCAGTTGAAATACCTTGCCACTGGTCACCCGAGCGTTTGATGGAATTGACCGATCGAATTCGTTTGGCAGTCTCGGAAACTTCATCGCAGAATATAAAAGCCGCTTCCTTCAATGGCATTGTTACGGAAGCGCATGACACACCCGATAGCGATCGACGCATCGCCTCCGAACTCTTTTCAGCAGTATCGAGAAAACCGACCGTT
This sequence comes from uncultured Actinomycetes bacterium, assembly GCA_903848885.1. Classification (GTDB taxonomy): domain Bacteria; phylum Actinomycetota; class Acidimicrobiia; order Acidimicrobiales; family RAAP-2; genus RAAP-2. Next base: position 497 of record CAINHL010000029.1, on the reverse strand, counting down.
CCCTCTAGGCGAAAATTCTTCAACACGTAATCAATTAGTCGTGGCGTCAGAGAGTGCGATACCGGTTGACCCATGACAACGTACTTAGGCTCCATCACAGCCCGCGACTTCTCGCGAGTTTTTCATTAGCCAATTGTTGCGCAAAGGTCGTCGAGAAAGCTTCTTGACCGTCTTTCGTCACCACTACAAAATACAACCAAGAACCGGTTGCCGGATGCAGCGTGGCCGCCAGCGCGTCAGTCGATATCACGCAAATAGGAGTAGGAGTCAATCCAGCATTCAGATACGTGTTGTAGGGAGACCGGACTTTTAACATGGCAGGCGTGACGACTCCCCCATCACGGCCCAGGGCATAGAGAATTGTCGCGTCCATCTGCAGCGAACTTTTCCGATCCAACCGATTGAAGATCACTCGAGCCACTCGTGGCATGTTCGACGGGTAATAACCCTCTTTCTGCACGATAGATGCCACGGTGATGAGTTGATAGGCGGAGAGT
>CAINHL010000028.1 GCA_903848885.1 uncultured Actinomycetes bacterium | reverse complement strand
GCGGGACTTGAACCCGCACATCCTTTCGAATACTGGCACCTGAAGCCAGCGCGTCTGCCATTTCGCCACTCGCCCGAATGGAAAGTCCATTGTAGTCCACGAGAGCGAAAGTCCTCGGGGCGAGCCCGCAATCACAAGATAAGCGCCGGTAGAGTTGTCTATATATGGCTCTAGAAGATATTGAAAGCCGTTTGGAGCGCCTTTTCGAACGCTCGCTCGCTAAGCCCTTCCGTCGCACACTGCAGCCAGTCGAGATCGCCCAACGTATGGTGCGCGAGTTAGATCTTGCCCGGCAGGTAACCCCACAGGGCCTCTTAGCCCCGAACGAAATCAAAGTTTGGCTGTCCGACAAGGACGCCCAGCGTTTCAAGGGTTTTCAGAAGGCTCTGAAAGAGGAATTAACCGAGGCCCTCCGCCAGCACGCCCTCGAAGAGGGGTACAACTTCCCGGGACCGATCAGTCTGCAAATGTTCGTCGACGACGAGCTCGACGGGGCGGAACTCGTTGTCAAGACCGCTTTTGTTTCGGGTGAGAGTGAGCCGCGCGTGGTGGTAAGCGACGGATCTACGTATACCGTGGGCTCGCGTCCCCTCGTCGTCGGCCGAACGCCCGAATGCGATGTCACCATCAATGACCTCAACGTGTCTCGTCGTCACGCAGAAATATGGCGAACGGAAGCCGGGGTGGCCATCAAGGACCTGGGTTCGACCAATGGCACCATAGTGAACGGGCATCGCGTGAGCGCCGTCTCTCTGTCGCCTCGCGACATTGTTCAGATTGGCCCCGTTACCTTGCGGATTGAGATGGTCTAGCCATGTTGGTGGCAGCGACGTCCTACGGCTCCATTATTCGACCACTGCAATTTCTCATTTTCGTCATCGTGGCGTTGTTTTTTGCCATCGTGCTGCGAGTGGTCATTCAAGAAATACGCTCGCCCGACGAAGTGGCGAGCAGTTCCCGCCGCCGGCGGTCCAGCGTGTCGTTGACCTTCGTGGAACCAGAAGAGAGAGCCCGTGAGAAAATCGAGGTAGGGGAGTCATTGGTGGTGGGACGTTCCGCCGACTGTGATCTTGCCCTCGACGACACCTATCTTTCGAGTCGCCACGCTCGCTTTACCACGGACAATGGTGACTTGATAGTGGAGGACCTGGGTTCGACGAATGGAACCTACGTCAATCAAGAATTAGTCAAAGAACGTACCATCGTGAGTCGCGGTGACATTATTCAGATTGGTGGCGTCATCTTTGAGGTATCTCGATGACCGTATGGACGGTCGCGACGGGAACTGACACCGGTCGTGTTCGCGAGATGAACCAAGACGCCGTGGAGGTTCGCGACGACCTGGTCGTGGTAGCTGACGGAATGGGTGGCCACGCCGCGGGGGAAGTGGCATCCGCTCTCGCCGTAGCGACCCTCATAGAGAAACTGGCACCCTTGGCCTCAAGCGACGACGTGAGAAGCGCGCTCGCTCAGGCCAACGCGGCCATTTTGCACGACGCGCAAGAAAACCCCGAGCGCCTCGGCATGGGAACGACCGCAGTGGTGTTGTCCATCGCGCGACACGACGCGGGTCGGGGTCTGATTATTTCCAACATCGGTGACTCCCGCGCGTATCAGGTCCGCCAAGGAGCGATTCGCCAATTGACTCATGATCATTCCGTTGCGGAAGAGTGGGTCCGCCAGGGTCGTATGACGGCAGCCGAGGCGGCCATACATCCGCGACGCCACCAGCTAACCCGAGTACTCGGCTCGGAAGACAAAGTGGAAGTGGATCAGTTTTGGGTGGAGGGGCGCAATGGCGACTACATCATTCTGTGCAGTGACGGCCTCACCAACGAAGTATCGGATGCCGAAATAGCTCGAATCGTGAGCGCCGCTCCGGCTGTGGACGCAGCGGTGGCGCAACTCATACATCGTGCCCGTGAGGAGGGTGGACGCGACAACATCTCCGTGGCGCTCGTGCGCCTGGATGATCTCAGTGAGATGAGCGTGCCGGCCCCCCCGACGGCCACCGAAATTCCAGAAGTAGTCGGCCTCGCTCGCTCAGCGCGCCGTCTCTCGCTGCGCGATCGACTCTCGTGGCAGCTGGGCGTCGTTCTCGCCGCGCTGGTAGTCGTGCTGGGCGGCAGTTTCGTGATTATTCGTTGGTATGCCACGTCGGCGTTCTATCTGGCGAGCGACGCACAGGGCATGATTGGCGTGTATCAGGGCCAGCCCGGTGGCGTCTTGTGGTTTCATCCCACCGAAGTTATCTCCACGACCTATCCGGCTACGGACCTGCGTCCCCAAGATGTCACTGCGCTCCAACACGACATCGTTGAACCCTCACTGGCGGCCGCGGTGCACTACGCCTTCTATATCAACCAAGAGTGGAAGCTGAGTCAGTCGCTGGCGCCGAGCACCACTCCGATGGGCTGAGTCGTGTCACGTCGAATCACCATCGTGGGCTGTCTCGTGGCCTTCCTCTTCGCTCTCGCCGCCGCGCAGTCATCGTGGATTCAGTTCTTTCACGCGCCGGCTCTGGCACAAAACAAAGTCAATAACATCACCAATTTTGCGGGTCTTAAATTCCCTCGGGGTCAGATCTTGGCGTCCGACGGCAGCGTGGTGGCGTATTCCAATGCGTTGGGGGGTAATCGTTACCAACGGGTCTATCCCTACGGCAATCTGTATTCCGGTGTGGTGGGTTTTGTGTCGTCGCAGTACGGCGAGTGGGGTTTGGAAGCGCAGTACAACCACTATCTCATTGCCCACCCACAGCCACCACAGAGCTTGTCGCAGGTGCTCGCACCCACGTCGGCCGCCGACAATCTCAATCTGACGCTGGTGCCCGCCTTGCAAAAAATTGCCCAGACCAGTCTGGCGGGACGTGACGGAGCGGTGGTCGCCTTGAACCCTGCCACCGGAGCGGTGCTGGCCATGTATTCCAACCCCACTTTTAATCCGGCGGATTTCACGAGTACCAGAACGCAGACGCAAATCGATGCGTGGGTTGCGGCCAATAAACCCAACGTGCACGGCTTTCCTCCCTTGGGGCTGGTCGCCACGCAGCAGACCCTGCCCCCGGGATCAACCTTCAAGGTCTTGGTGACGGCCGGTGCCGTGGTGGATCGACCGGACTTGTTATCGAAGTCGTACCCCGTGCAACGACAAACGGCACTGCCCGGAACCACTCACTTATTGCACAACGCCGGTTACGAGCTGTGTGGTGGCACCGTGAGTGAGATGTTGCCGGCCTCCTGCGACCAGGGCTACGCCTTGCTAGGACTGGACCTAGGGGCGCAGGTGATGTCGCGGGTGACGGGGAGTTTTGGATTTAACCAAGTACCACCTCTGGATCTCCCCGGTGTGGTTCCTTCGTATTTTCCACCGGCGTCCTTCTTTGATAACAATCTCGCGGCTCTCGCGATTTCCTCGATTGGCCAACAAGAGGACCGCGCGACGGTCTTGCAAAATGCCCTGGTGGCCGCCGCTATCGCCAACGGTGGCGTGGAGATGACCCCCCACCTCATGAGTACCATCACCGCCCAAGATGGCACGGTGGTGGCGCGTTACGCCCCCACGGCGTGGCTGCGTCCTCTCACTCGCCTCCAGGCCCTCGAATTTCTCCCCATGATGCGCGGCGTCGTTACCCACGGCACCGCCGTCGGGGTGCGCTTTCGCCCCGAGGACGACGTGGCGGCCAAGACCGGTACCGCCGAAGTGGCTAACAACGCGCAGAACAATGACGACTGGATGATCGCTTTCGCCCCCGCTACTAATCCGGTCATCGCCATCGCCGTGATGCTTCCCTTCCAAATTTCGAATTCCTCGGGAGCGTCCGAAGCCGGCCCGGTGGTGAAGTGCATGATCGAAGGAGCCATCGCCCTCTCGAAGGGTCTCCCCGCTACCGGTACCTATAACACCTGTCCCTCGTGATGCTCGTCGCGACACTGACGGCGTAGTCTGGACGTAGGTATGGAACCCGTAAACGACGAACGAATTTATTCCAATCGCTACCAGGTGACCCACCTGATAGCGCGTGGCGGCATGGCGATGGTCTACCGAGCCCACGACCGCATGCTGAATCGCTTCGTAGCGCTCAAGATTCTCTACCCCGAACTCTCCGTTGACCACGCCTTCGTCGAGCGCTTCCGCCGCGAAGCCCAAGCGGCGGCCAATCTGTCGCACCCGAATATTGTCCCCGTCTTCGACTGGGGCGAGGATAACGGGGCGTATTTCATTGTCATGGAATTATTTGACGGCCCTTCCTTGGCGGGAGTCTTGAAGGACTACGGCGCGTTGTCGCCGGCCCGCGCGGCCCAGGTGGCCGCGCAAACCGCGTCGGCCCTGGCCTACGCCCACCGCAGTGGTGTGGTTCACCGTGACGTGAAGCCCGGGAATATTTTGCTGACCAAGGATGGTCTGGTCAAAGTGACGGACTTCGGCATTGCCCAAGCAATATCCACCAAGGACAATCTCACCGCTGCCGGATCGGTGATGGGAACCGCCACGTACTTCTCACCGGAGCAGGCCGAAGGCGCCATGGTTGATGGTCGCAGCGACGTGTATTCCCTCGGCGTGGTGCTCTTCGAAATGCTCGCCGGCCGACCACCCTTCGTGGGTGATTCACCCGTAGCGGTGGCGGGGATGCACGTACGTGACGTGACCCCGAGCGTGCGGGACTTCAATCCGGCGGTGCCGGCGGACATGGTGGCTATCACCAACCATGCCTTGATGAAACGACCAGTCGACCGCTACCAGTCAGCGGATGAATTCCGTGCGGACCTCTTGCGATTCGCCGATGGCCAACCGGTGTCGGCCTCGTCACCGCGAGCTTTCAGCGGCGCAGACGCCACCCAAGCCGTTTCGTCGGTATCGGCTGGGGAGCGCACCCAAGCGGTGCCGGTGATGTCGGGCCCTCGTGCCGTGAATTCTCGACGGCAAAAGAATTCGTCGCGAACGATGTATCTCTTAGCGGCGTTGGTGTTGCTGACGGTTGCGGTGGTGGGTTACTCCCTCGCGAACAAACACACCACACCGAGCAACATGCCAGATTTGGTGGGCATGAGCGTCACGGACGCCGTGAACCAAGTGAAGGCGGATGGACTCCTCGTCGGCCAGACAAATTTGGTCTCTTCGAACAAGCCCGCCGGTACCGTGGTCTCGACCGACCCGGCTCCCGGCAAGAAGGTGACGAACGGCATGTCCATCACTTTGAACGTTTCTGAAGGTGTCGCGGGCCAACCGGTCACCATTCCGAGCGTGGTTGGTGACAATCTCAGTGACGCCGAGAGCACACTGGTCGCCGCGGGTCTCGCCTTCCAAGTGAATTTCACGCCGACAGTTCCTGGTTCATTCACCACCACCACCACGTCGTCGGCGGGCGGAAGTTCCACCACGACCGTGCCCGGTTCGCCGTCGACTACCTCGTCCAACGTTCTTCCCAACACCGTTCTCTCTCAAAACCCGAAGGGTGGATCTCGCGGGCGAACGGGGCAGAAGGTGACCCTGACGGTTCTCTCCAATGGAGCCCTCTTCCCACTGCCCAACCTCGGTGGTATGGCGCAAGTTCAAGCAGCGGCGATCCTGGGTCAGTCCAGCTTGAATGTCAATAGCGCCACGACCAGCGAGTGTTCGCCGGTTCCCGTGGGAGAAGTGTCCTCCTCTGTTCCTGCCTTTGGCCAGCCCGTCAAAGCGGGAGATGTCGTGAGCTTGGTGATATCGACCGGACCCTGCAATCCCCTCGTACCGAACTTGTATAACTTGACGCTGTCGCAGGCCACGCAGCAAGTGAATGCGGCGGCGGCACTGGTATCGGGCTCGTTAGTGATTGCTTCTACGCCCGCTTCGGGATCGCAGTGTTCGGGTCACCAGGGTCGGATTTTGACGCAAGATCAAACGCCGCTGACGTCCGTACCCTCCGGCACCACCATCAACGTGACGGTGTGTCCGTAGCCAATCGGTCAAGGAAGTTCTGAAAGAGACTGAGCCCCAGGGGAGTCAGCACGCTCTCGGGATGGAACTGCACACCTTCTAAGGGCCAGCTGCGGTGCCGGACGCCCATGATGATGTCGCCGGTCCACGCGGTGACTTCGAGTTCCGCTGGGAGCGTGGCGGGGTCAATCACCAAAGAGTGATAACGGGTGGCCGTGATGGGTGATGCCAGACCGTGAAAGACGCCTTCGCCGTGGTGACTAACGAGCGAAACCTTTCCGTGCATGATTTCGGGTGCCCGCACGATGTCACCACCAAAGACCTGTCCAATGGCCTGATGTCCGAGGCACACGCCCAAGATGGGGGTAGTGGGTCCGAAACGGCGAATGAGCTCACAGGTAAGTCCCGCGTCTTCGGGGCGACCTGGACCGGGAGAAATAACGATGCCGTCATAGTGACTCGCGGCGATTTCCTCCAGCGTGGTTTGATCATTGCGCGCCACGGTGATCTGGGCGCCGAGTTGTCCTAATTCTTGGACAATGTTCCACGTAAAGGAATCGTAATTATCGAGGACGAATACCGACGCCATAAGGGTAAAGACTACAGGGCTCACTCCGAATAACTCTCGTCACAGGGCTGAGTAGAGTGGAAGTCGAAATGGCAAAGAGTTCGTCCCGCAAGAAAAAGGGTGGCCACACCGCCGCGTCGGGGTCACGGGTGACCGCGAGCAAGCGTGGTCGCTACACCGCGCCGCTGGAAGGCGGTCGTGTCACACCAAAGAACGACCCGCGTGTGACCTCGAGTCCTCAATGGTACGGTCCGACAATCCTCGGACTGATGTTGGTGGGCACCTTGATGGTAACCATGAACTATTTGCAAATTCTGCCGGGTTCCGCCTCGCCGTGGTATCTCGTGGCGGGTCTCGGTTTGATCTTCGGCGGCATCACCCTGGCGACCAAGTACCGCTAACAGCAAAAAACCCGCACCCCGAAGGGTGCGGGCCTTTGCGAAAAGTTGAAGTTAGCCGACGCGCTCGATGATGGTGGCGTTCGCCAATCCACCGCCCTCGCACATGGTGATGAGTCCGTAGCGACCACCGGTGCGCTCGAGCTCGTTCAACAAGGTGGCACAGAGCTTGGCGCCGGAAGCACCCAAGGGGTGACCCAAAGCAATGGCGCCGCCGTTGACGTTCACCTTGCTCATGTCGGCCTTGAGTTCCTTTTGCCAGGCCAAGGGCACCGAGGCGAAGGCCTCGTTGATTTCCACCAGGTCGATGTCGGCCATAGTCAAACCAGTCTTCTCCAAGATTTTCTTGGTTGCGGGGATAGGTCCGGTCAACATGGTGACGGGGTCCACACCAGCCAGTGCAAAGCTGTGAAACTTGGCACGAATCTTCAGGCCCAACTTGTTGGCCATTTCTTCGCTCATGATCAACACCGCCGAAGCGCCGTCGGTGATCTGTGAAGAGTTTCCGGCAGTCACTTTCCCGTCTTCTTTGAACGCGGGCTTCAACTTGGCCAGAGTCTCGCTGGAAGAGTCGGGACGAATACCTTCGTCGGCCTTCATGAGCTCGTCGGTGAGGTTGCCCTCGTCATCTTTCACGTAGACGGGGATCAGCTCGTTGTCGAAGCGACCTTCGGCGGTGGCCCGAGCGGCACGCTGGTGGCTCTCGGCGCTGAAGGCGTCGAGGTCACCACGGGTGATGTCCCATTGGTCGGCGATCATTTCGGCACCGATGCCCTGGCCCTGCAAACCACCCACGGGCTCGTAACGCTTTTGTACGGTACGGCCGAAGGGGAAGCCGGCGTTGGCACCCATGGAGGAACCCATGGCCACCGTGGACATGACTTCTACTCCGGCGGCCACGACGATGTCGTAGGCCCCGGACATGACACCTTGCGCCGCGAAGTGCAGCGCCTGCTGTGATGATCCACACTGGCGGTCGATGGTGGTGGCGGGAACCGACTCGGGCCAACCAGCGGCCAAGACGGCGTTACGGCCGACGTTGAACGCCTGGGCTCCGACTTGAGAGACGCAACCCATGATGACGTCATCCACGAGAGCGGGATCGAGATTATTGCGCTGGGCGATGGCCTTGAGGGCCTCGGCGGCGAGGTCCACGGGGTGCCAGTTCTTGAGTTTTCCGTTGCGCTTACCCCCTGGGGTGCGGACTGCATCAACGATTACGGCTGTCGCCATGGTGATTCCCTTTCGTCACGTTGGGCGTACATCGCCAACGGGGGAAGCCTAGACGGCGCCACGGGACTATCGTCAATTCGGTGACTACCGACCTCAAGAACATGGACCGCTGGCTGGGTAATGGCGGAATGGCCATAATTGACGCGGTCGGCGGGTCCATTACTTCCTATGGCGTTGACGGCGAAGACTTGGGCTGGGCCGAAGGCACCTTGCACGCCACCGAGTTGGCGTGCAACCCCCACGGGACGGTGCAAGGTGGAGTGCACGCCATCTTGCTGGACGCCATTATTAACTTCGCCATTAATTCCGCCCTGCGCGGCAAGGACCGCACCAAAGCCACTATCGAAATGAAGACCGAATTTATGCGGGCGGCGTCGCGAGAGGAAACCTATTTTCTGCGGGGTGACGTTACGCGACTCGGCCGACAGGTCGCGTACGGAGAGTCCACGTTGCGGGATAAAGAAGGCCGGGTCGTGTCACGCGCGACGGCGACTTTCTTATTGCACCGTGAGGCGGAGTCCGCCTAGATGTGCACGGCGGGGATTTGTCCGAGCCGGCCGGCTTGGTAATCCTCGAAGGCGATCTGTAGTTCGGCGCGGGTGTTCATGACGAAGGGCCCGTAGGCGGCCACGGGCTCGCGAATAGCTTGGCCACCGAGTACCAATACTTCGAAAGCTTCCGTCCGCGAGTCCTGCGTCTCGTGCGCGCGAATGATGAGGTAGTCCCCGTCGCGGTGCACGGCCATTTGTCCGTCACCCAAGGGCGTGTCGCCACCCACGTAGCCGCGACCGGCCAGGGCGTAGGTCAGGGCGTTGTACTCCGAGTTCCAGGGCAAGCGAACTTCACCACCCGGGAAAATCGTCACGTGCAAGATCACGATGGGGGTGTGGGTCACGCCCGGGCCACTGGCGTCGCCCAGGGAACCGGCGATGACACGAATAATGGCGTCACCCTTGTCGTTGGTGAGCAGCCGTACGTCGAGGGCACCAATATCTTGATAGCGCGGGCTGGTCATTTTCATGGCCGCGGGAAGGTTGACCCAGAGCTGAATGCCGTGGAAGAGACCACCCGAATCAATGAGTGCATCTGGTGGACGTTCGATGTGCAAGATGCCCGCACCGGCGGTCATCCACTGCGTGGCACCGTCGGCGATCACTCCACCGCCACCGATGGAGTCTTGGTGGAGAAAGGTCCCCTCCATCATGTAGGTAACGGTTTCGAAGCCGCGGTGCGGGTGCCAAGGAGTCCCCTTGGGTTCGCCCGGACCGTAGTCCACCTCGCCCATTTGATCCAGGTGGATGAAGGGGTCGAGATCGGTGAGCTCGATGCCGTGAAAGGCCCGACGAACCGGAAAACCCTCACCTTCCACCCCACGGGGTGCGGTGGTGACTTGCACGACACGACGAGGGCGGTCGCTGGCACCTACCGCGACGATACGGGGGAGTTCGAGCGGGTTAGCAACGGTGACGGCAGGCATACCTCCACCCTAACGACCTATTCGGGAAGGACAAACTTCGAGACGTCGACTTCGATGAAGATAGCGGTCGCTTCGGCGATCAAGGTGTCCCCGTGGGTGACCTCGGCGCGAATGTGAACCTTTCGCCGCTCGCGTCCTTCACACCACGCCTTGGCGAGAACGGGGGTGTAGAGCGGCGTCGGCGCGCGATAGAAAATTTCTAATTTTCCGGTGTAGGCCAATGCGCCGGCGAAGGAGGATGCACGACCCATGGTCTCGTCCAGCAGAGCTGCCAAAATTCCACCGTGCGCTCGCTGTGGCGCTCCTTCGAAGGCTCGATCGAAGACGGCTTCGGCGTAGGAGAACTCACCGTCTTGCCACGGACGCGCGGCCAGACCCATGGGATTGGCTTCGCCCATGACGACGGAGTCGGGGAAGCCCCGTCGCTCCGCACCTTCGACGCGGGGTCGCCCCTTGTCGTGCCACTCACGAAAAGCGGCGGAGTCAAACTCGCGCGGACGGTCGGGCAACTGGTCGACGCGAGCTGCCCAGGAAATTATGGTGTCTTCCAATTCGTCTAAATCCGCGTCGCTGAGATCGCGCCCCACGAAGAGGTGATTCAGACGTCGCAAGTTCTGGGCAACGGATTCCCTCCGCTCGTCGTTACTCACGATCCGGTGTAGAAAGTCGCGGCTGCGCTCAAGGCCCGGTCGAGCCGCGCCAAGCCCTCGCGCGCCTCCTCGGCGGTGATGGTGCAGGGAGGTACCACGTGAACGCGGTGATAGTTGGCAAAGAGTAAGAGACCTTCGGCGCGCGCGGCGGCGATGATGGCGCCCATGGCGGGCGAACTCCCACCGTAGGGAGCGAGGGGCTCCTTGGTGGCGCGGTCGCTTACGAGGTCCAAGGCGAAGAAAGTGCCGAGACCGCGTACTTCACCAATGATGCGGTGCTTCTCGGCGAGGGCGAGGAGGCCCGGACGCAAAACTTCGTCACCGATGCGTTGGGCATTGCCCACAATATCCTCGTGCTCCATCGCCTCGATGGTGGCCACGGCGGCGGCGCAGGCCAGGGGATGTCCGGAGTAGGTCAGTCCACCGGGGTAGACCCGATCGGCAAAGGTAGCGCAGATGGCCGCATTAATAACCACACCGCCCAAGGGTACGTACCCGGAATTCACGCCCTTGGCGAAGACGACCAAGTCGGGGGTGACGTGGCCGAGCTCGTACGCAAACCACCTACCCGCACGACCAAAGCCACACATGACTTCGTCGGCGATATAGACGATGCCGTAACGATCGCACAGTTCACGAACACCCGCCAAGTAGCCGGCCGGCGGCACCATGATGCCTGCGGTGCCGGGGATGGACTCCAGAATGATGGCGGCGATAGTACCGGGGCCTTCGAATTGAATCGTGGCTTCGAGGTGCGCGAGGGCCCGTTCGCATTCCTGCGCTTCGGTGGTGGCGTAGAACTGGCTGCGATATAAAAAAGGTCCGAAGAAGTGCACCACGCCCGCGGTGCCGGTGTCGCTGGCCCAGCGACGGTGATCGCCCGTG
>CAINHL010000027.1 GCA_903848885.1 uncultured Actinomycetes bacterium | reverse complement strand
TATCTTGTGATTGCGGGCTCGCCCCGAGGACTTTCGCTCTCGTGGACTACAATGGACTTTCCATTCGGGCGAGTGGCGAAATGGCAGACGCGCTGGCTTCAGGTGCCAGTATTCGAAAGGATGTGCGGGTTCAAGTCCCGCCTCGCCCACTACCAGAGGTCCTTTTGGACCCGGCTTCAGAAGTTGATCAACTGAGCGAAAAATGCGGGTTGCAGATGAACCCGACGAGGCTCCCATCGGGGAGCCGCACGGTGCCGGTGACAATCCCGTCTCCAACATCGGTTGCTGGGCCAAGAACCAAGGCCCCTTGCGCCACCGCTGACTCAATGGAGGAAGACACGTCGTCGACGCCCCAGTACACCTGAGCACCGTCATCCGGATTTGCATCGGGCAAGAGGGCGAGCTCGTACCCAGCGACATTGAATCCAACATAGAACTCTTCGTCGAAGTACGGCGACTGCCCCAATGTCGTCGACCACCAGTCCTTTGAGGTCTGCAGATCTTGAGTTGGATAAATGACGGTACGGAGCCCTAGGAGGTTTAGTTTCACCCCGTAATTAAAGCACCGCATCTTGGTATTCGCGGCAACCGGCTCGGCCTCGTAATTGGTGAAGTCCCTCACAAAGTGATGGAAGAGATCGATGAAGCTTTGAGGCTACATCTCGCTCTGTAATGAGTTGCCGAAGGTCGTATGGCTCCACTCTGCTCACAACGGACATGAGTTGTAGCGGTGAACACCATGCTCAGCCGTCAGCGAGCATCCTCGCTTCTTCTTCCGCGCTGAGCCAGTGTGCGGGCCACTGTCGGTCACCCCACCACGAGAGGGTGTCGTCAACACTTGCTTCCAGGCTGCGCGTGGTGAGACCCAGCGAGAGGGCCTTGGCGTTACTCATGTTCATCACCGTCGACGACTCCGTTCCCGACCACAGGGGAAACTTTTGGTACCAGGCCGGATCTATTTCTCCCGACGCAGTGAGTTCCTCCAGAGTGGTGCCGACCGGCGAGACGTGCGCAGCGATGCGCTCGAGCGTCTCTCGGAAACCCACGGCGGGAAAACACCCAATGGCATTCACGGCGCCCGCCTCTTGCTGCTCCGTCAGGCGCACCGTGAATTCGCCGAGGTCACGCGCATCGATCCACTGCAAAGAATTACGTGCTGGTCCGGGAAACGCCACGCGCCCACCTCGTTGCAGACGCGCCGCCCAGTACGGGAAGCGCATGGTCTTGTCGTGTGCGCCAATGACGTAGGTGGGGCGAATAATCCCGATCGCTGACCCAAAGAGTTCCTCGGCCGCGCGCTCGCATTCCGCCTTCAACACTCCGTAGGTCGCACCGGTGACGGGGGCGTTGGGGTCAAGCTCGCCGAGTTCCAACAGGGGAGTACTCTCATCCGCACCTTCGGTCAACGGTTCTTGATAGGCCGAAATAGAGGAAATTTGAAGGTAGTAACCCGCTCGTGCACCGAGGGCCTGATGCAGCATTTCCACGTCACGACGTTGGTACGCGATGGCGTCAATGGTGGCGTCGAACCGCGTACCGTCCAACGCCGACAGATTGGATTGCCGATCGCCCACGAGTCGGGCAATAGAGGGCGGCAAATCCGTGGGCGTCTGACCGCGGTTACACACCGTGACCTCGTGGCCATTAGCCAAGGCTGCCAGGGAAATTGCCCGGCCGACAAAAGACGAACCACCAATTACAAGAATTTTCATAGGACTATGACTGTAGAGGAATGCTGCGATGTGCGTCGTCTGTGGGTTTCATTAGTGATGATGGGCGACGAGTGGCCCAGTGTGTCGGGGACCATGTCCCCCGGTCTGCCTCGCTTCGTACTTCTCTCTCCCGGTGAAAGAGTCGTGCCACTACTCTGGCTCGGAAGGAGGGTGCATGTCGGAACGTGAAGTGAGCTACGAGTACGTCACCACTACCTCTCGCTTCGAAGAAATTCTCGCGACCCACGCCGACGAGCCCCGCTACACCATCGACTCGGAATTTCTTCAGAACAAGACCTTCATCGCCCGCTTAGCGTTGGTGCAAATTGCCTTTCCCGACTTCATTGTTTTGGTAGACCCCTTTACGGTGGACCTCACCGTGCTGCAAGGCCTCTTTGCCTCATCGGCCCTGGCCATTATGCACTCCGGTTCTAACGATCTCCCCCTGTTGCGCGTCGCCGTGGGCACCCTGCCCCAGCACACTTTCGACACCGAGCTCGCCGCCTTGCTGCTCGGTCGCCCCAGCGTTTCCCTGCAGGGATTAGCCCGTGACGTCCTCGGGATTGATCTCGACAAATCAGAGCAGGTGCGCGACTGGACCCTGCGGCCCATTCCCCTTTCAGCCTTGGACTACGCCGCCAACGACGTCATTCACCTCTTCGACTTGGCGGACGAACTCACGGCAGACTTGGAATCCTGCGGTCGGCTCGAGGCCCATGCCCAAGAATGCGCCTGGCAGTGCCAGCAAGTCGGTCAGTCGGACCGCGAAATGACCTGGTGGCGGGCCAAGTCCCTTCACCGAGCCAGCATGGAGGAGCGTTTGCGCGCCCAGTATTTATTTGCCGCGCGCGATGATCTGGCTGAGTTTTTGAACCTTCCTCGTAACTACATTGTCGCGGAAGAGACCGCTATCGAATTAGTACGTACCCCGCCGGCCACGCGCGACGTTTTAGTCAATCGCTTGCGCAACTATCGCGGCACTCTCAACGACGAGGACTTCGACCAGTTGTGGAATGCCCTCGTGGCCTCCGCGTCCGCCACGCCCACGGAACTGCGCGTTCCCGACGCCGACATCGGTGATGGCGAAATGGGCCTCTGGCTCACACTCGGCAAGCTCTACGTACGTTTCGCCGCACACGAATGGCACATCCCCCCGAATTTTCTCGCCAGCCACCGCGACCTCGTTAAATTCTTCCGTGGCGAGGAGAGTCGTCTCGACCTTGCGTGGCGGCGCGACGCCGTGGGGTCTGACCTAGAACTCTTGCGCGAACGCCGTGGCGTTCTTCGCGTGCGCGACGATCGACTGACGATCGAAGTCGACCCTACCTCTGTTCAATAAGGTCCATGTACTCGTCGCGCCAGGAGTCGAAGTACTCCTCCGGCAATAAAACGGCGTGCGTGGGATTTAAGGCTTCCACGAATCCACGTTCGTGACTCACCGCAATGATGGTGCCCTTCCAGGTGCGTAGCATTTGACCCACCGCGTCCACACTGGCCGGGTCGAGGTTGTTCGTGGGTTCGTCCAAGATCAACACGTTGGCGTCCGACGCCGCCAGCATGGCGAGGGCGAGCTTGGCCCGTTCCCCACCGGACAGAGTCCCGGGACTCTGACTCGCGGCCGAGCCCTTCAAACCAAAGGCGCCGAGCAAACTGCGTCGCTCTACTTCGGTGACCACCGTGGCGTTGGCCAAGTGGTCTAACACCGTCTTGGAGTTGTCTAATTGTTCGTGCTCCTGGGCGAAGTATCCCAGGGTCACGTTCGCGCCCAACTTCACGCTGCCCTCTTGGGGCGTCTGCACGCCCGCGAGACAGCGCAGCAACGAGGTCTTGCCCGCGCCGTTGCGACCCACAATCAAAATCCGGTCGCCGCGACGGGTTATGAATCCCGCGCGCGTCAATACCGGGTCATCGCCGTATTGAACACGAATGCCCTCGGCCGTCAGCGGCACGTCACCGGATCGTGGCGGGGCGGGGAGTCGAAAAACCACCTTACGTTCTTGCTTAGTGACCTCAATGCGCTCGCCTTGAAGTCGCTCCACGCGGTGGTCCAAGACCTTGGCCAAGCGGGCGCGCGTCTGCGTCTGTCCACGCATGGAGTTCGCGAGATCTTTAAGTCGCGTAATGTCGGCGTCCTGGCGAGAGGCCGTCTTTTCCTCGGAGAGGCGGGTGGTCTCTTCCATTTCGAGGAACTTGGAGTAATTACCCTTGTATTCGCGCAATTGGCCTTCGCGCAAGGACAACACCTTGTCGATGGCCTTATCCAGGAGGGGCAGGTCGTGACTAATCACCAACACGGTGCCGGGAAAACGCTCCAGTTCGTCGAAGAGCCAGCGCTTGGCGGATTTGTCCAAGTGGTTTGTCGGCTCGTCCAACACCATGGTTTCGGGTTGCTGGTACAGCACGCGCATTAAGTCAATGCGCCGGCGCTGGCCTCCGGAGAGGGAGCTCAGGTCTTCCAGCAGGTACTCCTCGCTCAGACCAAGGCCGGCCGCCAAACGCGCGACTTCCGATTCGGCTTCGTAGCCACCGAGGTCGCGGAATTTTTCTTCGAGGGAAGAGAAAAGTTCAATGTTGGCTTCGTTCGGATCGCTCGCCATGGCCGCTCGGGCGGCGTGCATTTCGGCGTCAATGACGTCGAGTCCGCGGGCGGACAGCACGTGCGAAAGACCAATCGAGTCCACTCCCAAGCCACCCGGGACGGGTTCTTGCGGCAAATGAGCCCATTTCCCGAAGCGCTGCACCGACCCGGTGGTGCGTAAATGGGTTCCGGGCGTGCCAATAATGACCGACAGCAGTGTGGATTTACCCATTCCATTGCGACCGACAATGCCCACTTTGTCGCCGTCACTGATGGTGAAAGAGGTGGGTTGCAGAATTCGGCGCGTGCCGATTTCAATTTCTAAATCTTTTACTATCAGCACTTAGCGACCTATTTGTTCTGCATATCGCATGAGCTCTTCGCGATATGACGGGTGGGCAATCGTAGCCAAGGCAACGGCCCTCTCGCGAACGGTACGTCCTCGCAGGTCCGCGGCGCCGTATTCGGTAATCACCACGCCCGTGTGATGGCGAGGAGTCGCCACCACCGATCCGGTGGGCAAGGTGGCCAGGATGCGACTCTGCGTGCTTCCGTTGACTTCTACGGTGCTGCGCAAACAAATCAAGGACACGTCGTCCGTAGCCAACTCGGCGCCGGCGACGAAGTCTTCGTGACCACCCACCCCGGAGATTTGTCGACCCTCTACGGAGTCAGCCACGATTTGACCGAAAAGATCAACGGCGATGGCGCCATTGACTGACACGAAGCTCTCATTGTTGCCAATGACCGCCGGGTCATTCACCAAGAAGACGGGGGCGAACACCACCAAGGGGTTGTCGTGGAGCCATTCGTACATCGGCTGTGAGCCCAGGGCGAAGGTGGTGACCGAGACGCCGGGGAATTCACCCTTGTGTCGATTGCTTACCTTGCCCGCCAGGTGCAGCTTCCAGAGGGCGTCGGTAAACATTTCCGAGTGAATGCCGTAGGAACCGCCCGGTCGTGTTTCCAGCTGGCCCACCACCCGCGACGGGATACTGCCGATGCCCGTTTGCAAGGTGGCCTGGTCACCGATGAACTCCAGGGCGAAGCGGGCAATCTCGAGATCTTCCGGCCGTGGCTCTTCATTGGGGAGCTCGACCGGCACGGCGTCACCTTTCACGACCACATCAATCTCGCTCAGCGAAATCTCGTTGGTGTAGTCCGGAAGAGCTGAAGTGCGCGGAAAGTGGGGTGAGGTTTCCACGATGAGTAGTCGTTCGGGATCGCGGCCGGCCGCTACTAACTCGTCGAAAGTTGCTCCGTGGTGCAGCGAGAGATTAACCATTCCCCGCTCATCGGCTTCGCTGGCCTGCACCATCATCACTCGGGGACACAGGCGCGCCAGGATGGGAGCAAATTGGCGAAAACCCGCCGGGACGAGCTGCACGTCCGCGCCGAGCGCCACGTACCAACGCTCCGCCGGGCCGAAAAAGCCGGAGCGGTAATGCACCCCAGGGTGTTGGAAGACGTCAAAGAGTCCCAGCACCAGGGCTCCGGCGACGATGAGATTCTCCCAATCCGTTCGCCGCGACATGGCCGCCAGTAGTCCGTGGGGATTGGCGGGACCGAGACCCAGGCCCACGCTGTCCTGCGGGCGCAGGAGCGCGACTGCCTCGTCGGCACTGAGAAATTGGGGACTCACCCTTATAGTCTGCCCCACTACGCACGAAGTTATGTCACGATGGAGGCGTGAGTGCCGTCATGACCATCGATGTGTGGAGTGACGTGGTCTGCCCCTTTTGTTATTTGGGTGCGCGACACCTCCAGCGTGCCATCGAACAGTTCGAACACGCCGAGCAGGTCGTCATTCGTCACCGCGCCTTCGAGTTAGACCCTTCCGCACGCCTGCACTACGACTACCCCTTGGCCGAACTCGTCGCGCGCAAATACTCGATGAGCGTCGAGCAGGCGGAAACGTCGCAGCGCCGTCTCGAGGGCGAAGCCGCCAATTTGGGCATGACCTGGAATATGAAGGCCGCCCAACACACCAACACCTTCGACGCGCATCGACTCATCGCGCACGCCTCGGCGCACCACTGCGCACCGGAAGTCAGCGAATCACTCTTCCGGGCCTACTTCTGCGAGGGCCTTCTGGTGAGCGATCGTTCTGTGTTGGTCGCCGTGGGGGAAGCACACGGCCTCGCAGACGTCAACGACGTCCTGCAGAGTGACCGCTACGTGAGTGAGGTTCGCGACGACGAGTCCCGGGCCATGGACTTAGGCATTGGCGGTGTTCCGGCCTTTTTAATCGACGAAAAGTTTTTGGTAACGGGGGCTCAACCTCCGGAACAACTACTCAGTGTGCTGCAACGAGCCTGGGCTCGGCGGGCTTCTTAGTCTTCGTCTTCTTCGAGGGGCACGAGGGCGGCGGTCGCCACCACGTGGCCTTCATCAAGGTTCATGACGCGCACACCCGTGGCGTCACGGCCTTGCGACGACACTTCTTTCGCGGGCGTGCGAATTAATACCCCTCCGCTCGACGCCAGAAGAATTTCATCCTTGAGGCCCGCCATAAAGGCCGACACCACAAAACCACGGGCGGCGGAGAGCTTGATGGCGCGCACGCCCTGACCTCCACGGCCTTGACGATTGAATCGCTCCACCTTCACGCGCTTGCCGAAGCCCGAGTCTGTCACCAGCAACAGATCGGCATCTTCTTGCACCACGTCCAGTGAAATAGCCGAGTCGTCGGCCTTGAGCTTGATGCCACGAACTCCGGTGGAGTCACGACCCACTTCGCGCACTTCGGTCTCCGAGAAGCGAATGGCCGTGCCCCGATAGGTAACAATCATTAAGTCGTCGTTACCCGAGGTGGCCACCACGCGCACCACTTCGTCGCCGTCGCGCAGCTTGATGGCAATCCAGCCTTCACGACGCGACTTGTCGTATTCGCTGAAGGCGGTCTTCTTCACCGTGCCGTCCTTGGTGGCAAACACCAAGAACTTGTCCTGCGGGAAATCGGTCGTGGTCACGATGGCTTGAATCTTCTCGTTGGGGTGGAGATTCAAGAGGTTGACGATGGCCGTTCCCTTGGCCGTGCGCTCCTTCATCGGTATCTCGTGGCCTCGCAGGCGGAACACCCTTCCGCGATTCGAGAACAACAATAAATACGAGTGCGTGGTGGTATAGAGAATTTGATCGACGAAGTCTTCGTCCTTCAATTTCGCTCCCTGCACCCCACGTCCGCCACGACCCTGGGTGCGGAAGGCAGCGGTCTGCACGGCCTTGACGTATCCGGCCTGCGTCATGGTGATGACGATTTCTTCGTCATCAATCAAGTCTTCGGTTCCGAGTTCACCCGGGTCATTCACAATTTGGGTGCGACGCTCGTTCGCGTACTTGTCGCGAATAACGGTGATCTCATCGGCAATCACGCCGCGCAACTTCACGTCACTGGCCAAGATGCTCTGCAATTCGGCGATGACGACGCGTAACTTCGCCATTTCTTCCTCGAGTTCGCTGCGCCCGATGCGCGTGAGGCGGCCCAGGGTCATATCCAAAATGTGATTGGCCTGCTCCTCGGAGAATTCGAAGGGGGCGGCCATCAAGGCCGCGCGGGCCGACGGACGGTCATCCGATCCACGAATGGTGGCAATCACCAAATCCAGCATGTCAATGGCCTTCAAGAGGCCCTCGACGATGTGCGCACGGGCTTCGGCCTTGCGTAAACGGAACTGGGTACGGCGGGTAATGACCTCGACCTGGTGGGCGATGTAGTGCGTGAGCGCCTGTTGGAGATTCAAGGTGCGGGGCACGCCGTCGACCAGGGCCAGCATGTTGACCGAGAAAGTGGTCTGCAGACTGGTCATCTTGTACAGCTTGTTGAGGACCACGTTGGCGTTGGCGTCGCGCTTCATGCGGACCACGAGGCGTGACTTGCGGTTTGCCGAGTCGTTCTGCACTTCGGCAATGCCGTCGAGTTCACCCGACTTCACCAGATCGTGAATTTTCTCCTCGATTGATTCGACCGACACTTCGTAGGGGAACTCAGTGATGACGATACGTACGCTGTCGCGTACTTCTTCAATTTCCGCCACGGCGCGCATTTTGATGGAGCCGCGACCCGTGCGATAAGCGTCAAGAATTCCTTGGCGTCCGAGAATCTGGGCGCCGGTAGGAAAGTCCGGACCCTTGACGTAGGCCATGAGATCGTCGGGGGTGGCTGACGGCGCAGCCAAAAGGTGCAAGGTGGCGTCGATGATTTCGCCCAAGTTGTGCGGCGGAATCTTCGTCGCCATTCCCACCGCAATGCCCTGTGAGCCGTTCACCAAGAGGTTGGGGAAGCGTGACGGCATCACCGTGGGCTGTTGGGTCGAGTTGTCGTAGTTGGGCTCGAAATTCACCGTGTCTTCGTCGATGGAGTCCATCAACTCCAACGCGAGGGGGGCGAGGCGGCATTCGGTGTAGCGCATGGCGGCGGCACCTTCATCAGCACCAGTTCCTCCAAAGTTTCCGTGTCCCGAAATCAAAGGATGGCGCATGGCGAAGTCTTGGACCATGCGCACCAGCGCGTCGTAAATCGAGCTGTCACCGTGTGGGTGATAGTTACCCATCACTTCGCCGACCACTTTGGCGCACTTGGTGTGGGGACGGTCGGGGCGAAGGCCTTGGTCGAACATCGAGTACAAAATCCGACGGTGCACGGGCTTGAGTCCGTCGCGCACGTCGGGCAAGGCGCGCGAGACGATGACCGACATGGAGTACTCCAAGAAGGAGCGCTCCATCTCGAGGTTGATTTCGATGGGCTCGATGTAACCGAGGACCACGTCGGGCGCTACTACTGGTTCAATCTTCTTTTTGCCGGCCATATCAATTTCTCGCGTCCTAGATGTCTAGGAAACGAACATCCTTTGCGTTGGTTTGGATGAAGTGACGTCGCTGCGGCACGTCGTCCCCCATCAAAATGGAACACACTTCGTCCGCCAGGGCTGCCTGCTCCACGGTGATCTGCAGGAGGGCGCGCTTGGTCGGGTCCATGGTCGTTTCCTTGAGCTCGTCGAAGTCCATCTCGCCGAGACCTTTCAAGCGAGCGAAGTCGTTTTTGTGGTCGGGGTGCGCAGCCAAAAACGCTGCCTTGGCGGCGTCGTCCCGGAGATACACCTTTTCTTTTCCGACCAATGTCGAATACAGGGGTGGTTGCGCCACGTAGATGTGCCCTTCGTCCACCAGTGACTTCATTTGACGGAAGAAGAAGGTCAGCAACAAAGTACGAATGTGGCTCCCGTCGACGTCGGCGTCCGCCAGGAGGATGACCTTGTCGTAGCGAATCTTCGATACGTCGAAGTCCGATTCCACGCCCGCGCCAATGGCCGCGATGAGGGCCTGGATTTCGGTGTTCTTCAGAATTTTGTCGGTGCGTGCTTTTTCGACGTTGAGAATTTTTCCTCGAATCGGCAAGATGGCCTGATTGCGTGGATCACGTGCGTCCTTGGCCGAACCACCGGCGGAGTTACCTTCCACGATGAAGAGTTCGCACTCGCGACGATCTCGCGACGAGCAGTCCACGAGCTTTCCGGGTAGTCCCGCGCCGTCGAGGGAGTTCTTTCGACGAGTGAGTGCTTTAGCTTGCTGCGCCGCCATGCGCGCGCGCGAGGCCTGAATGGACTTGGCCACAATCTGGCCGCCCTCTTTCGGGTTCTCTTCGAGCCACTCGGTCAGTTTTTCGTTCGTAGCCTTCTCCACCAGGGATCGCATCGACACGTTTCCGAGCTTGGCCTTGGTCTGGCCTTCGAACTGCGGTTCGGTCAAGCGAACAGAAATAATGCAGGTCAGGCCTTCACGAATGTCGTCACCCGTGAGGTTCTCTTCTTTTTCCTTCAACAAGTTGCGCTTGCGGGCGTACTTGTTGATGACGCTGGTAACGGCGGTACGGAAACCCACCTCGTGCATTCCACCCTCAATGGTGGAAATACCGTTGGCGAAGGAGTGGATGGACTCGTGATATCCGGTGTTCCATTGGAAGGCCACCTCAACTTCTTGCGTCTCTTCGATGACTTCGTAGACACCCACCTTGCGGAAGAGTGATTCCTTGCTGGCGTTGAGGTGGCGCACGTAGTCCGCGATGCCACCGCTGTACTTAAAGACTTCTTTCGCTTCGCGACCGGCGCGCTGGTCTTCGAAACGAATCTCGAGGCCCTTGTTCAAGAAAGCCATGATCTGAAGGCGCTCCACAACCGTCTGAGCGCGGAACTCCGTCTCTTCGAAGATGCTGGGATCCGGGGTAAAGGTGACCGTGGTACCCGTGCGGTCGCGAGGGGCCTTGCCGGTGACCTTCATGGGGCCCTGAACACGGCCGCCGTCTTTAAACATCAGCTCGTGGTGATCGCCGTTGCGGTCGATTTCGAGGTGCAGCACGGTCGAAAGGGCATTCACGACGGAGATACCCACTCCGTGGAGTCCACCGGAGACCTTGTACCCACCACCGCCGAACTTTCCTCCCGCGTGCAGCACGGTTAAAACGATTTCCGCCGCCGTCTTACCCGGGTACTGGGGGTGTTCGTCCACCGGAATACCGCGGCCGTCGTCCACGACGCGGCAACTGCCGTCTTTCATCAACGTGACGTCAATACGCGTACAGTGACCCGCCATGGCCTCGTCGACGGCGTTATCGACGACTTCCCAAATCAGGTGGTGAAGACCGGCAGGACCGGTGGAGCCGATGTACATGCCGGGGCGAACGCGGACAGGATCGAGCCCTTCGAGGACGGTGATGTCACTGGCGCCGTAGCTAGAGGACCCCTTGGTCTTTTCGGCCACGAAGCCATCCTTTCAATCAGATTTTGTCATCACAAATGTCGTCACGTGGAACGAATTTGCTCGTCAAAATCCTACTCGTTGGGGGTGACATTTTGGTGTCTCACCGACCCGAAACTTGGGATGTTTTTTAGGCCACCACGGTACGCACCGCACGCGGAGCGTGCTCGCCGAGGTCCTCGTAGGCCGCAATAATTCGCACTTCTTCCGAGAGGATTTTTTGAGCGACAGCACCCGATGCGACCTTCACCAACAACACCCCGTCTCGCACTGACGTAGGTTCGCACCGCGTCGCGAGAGCCTCTCCCACCACGCCCGACCAACGTTCGCGAATGGCACCGATCGCGTCCAGGTCGATCTTGCGATATCGCATGGCGAATCGCCGGAGGGACTCTCCCAAGGGTGCCGGGCCTTCGTTAAAGCGCGCCACGAGTCACCTTGCTCAGGTCGATGGTGTGCGCCACGGGGAGGTCCACCGCAAGCGGAATCGCCGTGGTTACTAGTGTCTGGCCGACGGGGAGCAGACCCAACAGGCGGTGAGAGCGGCCGGGATCTAGTTCAGAAAATACGTCGTCGAGTAACAAGAGGGGATCCACTCGTCGCGACACGCGAACCAATTCGTGCCCCGCCAGTCGCAGAGCCAAGGCGAGGGATCGTTGCTCACCCTGCGAGGCCTGACGACGGGCGTCGCGACCGTTAATACTCACCAATAAATCGTCGCGCTGCGGGCCCAGGGTGGAATACCCACGCGCGAGGTCGTCGCGCCACGCCCCGGGGAGAGCGCTGGCGAGATCACCGTTCCAGGAACGTTCGTAGTGAACCCGAATATCGCTGGCTTTCAGCGATAGCTGTTCATAGAAATCAGACACCAGGGGGGAGAGGGCCGCGACGATTTTCTCTCGCACCGCCACGAGGGCGTGACTAGTGGCCACGAAGTCTCCGTCCCACACCGCGAGTTCATCGCGCTGGCTCGGCGACGGGTTGTCGCCGCGCAGGGCTTTCAAGAACGCGTTGCGCTGGCGCAGGGTTCGTTCGAATCGCTCCACCATTTCTCCCGCCGTGAGATCCACGTCGGTGACCACGTTGGTGAGGAAAATACGGCGTTGATCGGGCCCGTGACGAACCATGTCGACACCTTCGGGAGTGAACACCGTGACGGGGAGCGCGGCGCTGATGTCGGCACGCGATCGGGGTCGCTGGCCGTTCACCAGCATTTTCTTGGTGACGTTGCGGGCCCCCCTGGTCAAGGTCAGGTCGATTTGGACGCGCCGTTGCTGGTGACTCATCACCCCGTGCACCTCCGCCAAACCCTCACCCGTGCGCACCATGTCGGCCGCCGAGTGTGTCCGGAAGGACGACGCGGTGGCCAGGGCGTAGATCGCTTCGAGCACCGACGTCTTTCCGGTGCCGTTTTCCGACTGCATTACGGTGACGGAGTCGGCTTCGAAACGTAGCGCGAGGTGGTCAAAGAGTCGAAAGTTGCGTAGTTCTAGTTCGTGGAGGCCCATGCAGCGGCCGGGAAACTACTGAACGCGAACGGGCATGAGGAGGTAGCGGTACGTGACGTCGTCCACCCCATGAATCATGGCCGGTCGAGAAGAGTCGGAAGTCTCCAAAATCACTTCGTCGCCATTCACCGCTTCGATTCCTTCGATCAAGAAGGCCGGGTTGAAGGCAATGGTGAGCTCTTCACCCACGTAGTCACCATCGACGTTGTCGGTAACTTCACCCTTGTCGTGACTTTGGGTAGTGATGTCCACACCGCTCGCCGTCAAGGTCAGGCGAACCGAGCTGGTCTGGTCGTTCGCCAACAACTTGGCGCGACGGAGCGAGGTCAGGAGTGTGTCTTTGGCCACGCGGAGTTGGTTGGGGTAGCTCACGGGAATTAATTGGCGATAGTCGGGGTAGTTCCCGTCGATGAGTCGCGAGGAAATGGTGGTGAGCCCCGCCGTGAAGCAGATTTCGGCATCGGTGATGGAAACACTGATCTCGGCGTCTAGTGACAGTGATGATGCGGCGCGTTGAAGTTCCTGCAGGGCCTTCGAGGGAACGAGGAGATCTTTCTCGCCACCGATGTTGGTGGCTCCTGCGAGGTCGCGAATGGCTAAGCGGTACGAGTCGGTCGCCACCAGGCGAAGGCCCGTAGCTTCGGGGGTAAAAAGAACCCCCGTTAAGAGTGGGCGCGCGTCGTCGTTGCTCGACGCACGAACAACTTGGGTGAGGCCTTGGGTGAGTTCAAGGGCGGCGAGTGAGGTGGAGGGTGTGGGAATGGCGGGGAGTTTGGGGTAGTCCACGACATTGAAAGTGCGAAGGGAGAATTTGGCACGGTCGAGAGAAATTTCTACCGTTTCGTCTTTTGCGGAAATAGTCACCGCTCCCGAGGAGAGTGAACGAACAGCATCGGTGATTAATCGTGCGGGCACCACACAGGCGCCATCTTCGTAACCAATGACGTCAACCACCGTGCGAACGGTCAGGTCGAGATCGGTTCCCGTGATGGTGAGCTGGTTACCGGAGAGGGCGAGAAGAATTCCGGAGGTGGCCCCGGGTGAGCGGGTAGATACAACTCGTGCCGCCCCACCAAGGGCGTCAACAAGGATGTCGCGTTCTGATTTGAACTTCATAAGGGCCTTTCGCTCTCTTGAGATTACGGCGTGGAAAAGGTTATAGAGAGATTCTTAGTAGTAGTAGGGCTGTGGATTGTGTCTAACTCTACAAAAACCCTGACGAAGTGGCAAAAGTGATTTTATGAGAAACAACAGCTCTGTGAATAAATACTTCAAGTAGATGAATTCAACCTTCAAGTGATGTGGAGGAGAAAGGATTTAGACACCAACTTTCCACAAGAACATCATCAGATTGAGCACAGCTCAGCGAGTCTCCCCTTCAAGTTGGCGACGCAGGGCGCTCACCTGGTTGAACATCTCGGCATTCGAGGCGAGTTGGGTTTTAACCTTCTCTACCGCGCTGATCACCGTGGTGTGATTGCGGTTATCAAAGAGTTTGGCGATCATGGGGTAGGAGTAATCGCTCAGGAGTTCGCGCATGAGAAACATGGCGATGTGACGGGCGTGCACTAATGGCCGCAGCCGCTTAGGACCGGTTAGTTCGGGCACGCTGAGACCGAAGTAGTCAGCCACCGTCGTCATAATCGCGTCGGGGCGCAGAACAATCTGCTCGCTACCTAGGTTGGTCAGGTATTTCTTCGCCAAATCCAGAGAAATGGGTTCCTGGCGAAGATTGGCGTGGGCACGGAGCATGGTCACCGAACCTTCCAACTCACGGATGTTGTCCCGCACGCGATTGGCGATGAATTCAACGACATCGTTGGGAAGGGTTACCCCATCAGCCTCGGCCTTTACCCGCAAAATAGCGATGCGCGTTTCGAGGTCGGGTTGATCCACCTCGGTCACCAGTCCCTGCAAGAGACGGCTACGGAAGCGCTCCTGAAGTCCCGTGAGGTCACGGGGATCTTGGTCACTCGTGAGAACCACCTGCTTGCCTTGGCCATGGAGGGTGTTGTAGGTGTGGAAGATCTCCTCGTGGAAGCTATCGCCACGCGTGAGCATGAATTGGATGTCGTCAATCAGAAGGACGTCACATTCGCGGTAGCGCTCTTGAAGGGCCATCTGGGTTCGCTGTTGAATGGCACGAATGAAGTCACTCAGGAAAGTCTCGGTAGAGACGTAGAGCACCCGCTTGTGGGGGTAATGGTCGTGGATGTAGTTACCGATCGCGTGCAGTAGGTGGGTTTTCCCCAGTCCCGACTTGCCGTAGATCATCAAAGGGTTGTAGGCCCGCCCAGGGGTTTCGGCGACCGTTTGGGCCGCGGCGAAGGCCAAGCGGTTGGAGCTCCCCTGCACGTAGCTTTCGAAGGTCATGCGCGGGTCGAGACGGCCGGTGTTCTCGGCGGGCGTGCTGGGACGGACGGGGGCCGCGGTCACTTGCGGGGGAGCAACGAGATCGACTTCGGGGTCGGAAAGTGAGGAGGGGGAATCGTAATCACTGCGGACCGTCAGCTGCACGGTGATGTGATCCCCAAGGACGGAGCGGGACGACTCTTCTAGGAGGGGCATGAAGCGCTGGTTGATACGGGTAAATTGAATCTGATTAGGGACGCCGAGGGTAATGACGTTTTCAGAGATATCCACAAGTTGAATTGATGATAGTCCTGCCTGCCAGGCAGCGGCTTGCACCTTTGATTGTATGGAATCTCTAATAGAAACCCATGATTCGTTAACAGTCAGCACATCTTCCTCCACAGTCACTCCCCAGGCTTATCCACAGGATAATTCCGGGTCCTTACTGGCCCCTCCGCCCGCAAGAAGGGTCACCCTAGCCGATATCCACAGCCCCACGCAAATGGTTTTCGTCCCTCGATCCGCGCGAGACGATAGACTTCCAAGTCGTGGTATCGCCACCGCCTCCAGGAGGTCCGGAAGCGCTACCAACCCAGTTCTTGAGATGAGGTTCTCGTGAAGCGTACATATCAGCCAAATAACAGAAAGCGTGCGAAAACACATGGTTTTCGTGCCCGGATGCGGACCCGCGCCGGCCGCTCCATTTTGAAGTCGCGCCGTGACAAGGGTCGCCACTCGCTGACGGTCTGATCGGCATGCCTGGACGGGTTCGTTCCCGCCGGCACTTCGAGCAACTGGCCCGGCCCTCCTCGCGGGGGCGTAGCGGGCCAATTCGTATCCACTATGTGGCATCGAATGAGCTCGGAGAGGGGTGTTCGGTGGCCTACGCCATTAGCACTTCTGTGGGAAATGCCGTGGAACGAAACCAGATTCGCCGTCGGCTCCGCCGAATAATGGACGAATTTAGCCCTCCGGGACCGACAGGGATATACCTGATCAAATGCGATATTGGGACGAAAGATCTTACATATGTTGAGTTACAGCAGCACGTTGAAGGAGCGCTCCGGCGTGGCAACCTTCTCTAAGCGACCCCAGGTGGTCGCGCTGACCGCTCCCATTCGTGCCTACCAGTACCTGTCGGCCGGCCGTCTGTCGCCGTGTCGCTTCTACCCCAGCTGCTCCGCCTACGCCATGGAGTCCATCGAGACCCATGGCGCGTTGCGGGGCCTCGGACTCGCCCTTCGCCGTATTCTTCGCTGCCACCCATTCGGGGGCCATGGCGTTGACCCCGTCCCTTCTCGAGAAAGCTGAGAATCCATGAGTATTATCGCCTCTACGGGCATTGTCCACACCGTGAGTTCAATCTTCCAGCCGGTGTTCCACTTCTTTGGCTGGCTCCTCGCCAGTTTCTACCAACTCGTGCCGAACTACGTCTTTGCGATTGCGGCTTTGACGATTGTCATCATGCTGGTATTGACGCCCTTGACGATTAAGCAGACCAAGTCAATGTTGGCGATGCAGCGCCTGCAGCCGCAGATGAAGAAGCTCCAGGCGGAATTTAAGGGACCGGAAAACCGCCAAGCCCTCAACGAAGCGATGATGAAGTTATATAAGGAAGAAGGGGCCAACCCGCTGAGTGGATGCCTCCCGATGATTGTTCAGGGCCCATTCCTCATGGTTTTGTACAACGTTATTAAAGGTCTCGCCGCAACGGTCACCGTTCCTGGCCGCAACGGCCCCACCCTGGTGGGAGCCCCGCGCTACATTCCAACAAGCTCTAAAATGTTCCATGATCTACAGTCACATGTTGGTCAAATTAAGTCATTTGGGGTAGACCTATCTCTCAAGCCATTTAGCCATCATGGGTCTGTCATTGAAGCAGTACCCTTCTTTGCTTTTGTTGCCTTTGCAGTATTTTTGCAGTGGTTCCAAATGGCACAAATTAACCGTCGCAGCGTGAAGGCGGGTCAGCCCATGCCCAAGCAGCAGTTGATGATGCAGCGCATTATGCCGGTGATGTTCGCGTATTTCTATATCGTCATTCCCGCCGCGGTCGTTCTCTATATGATCATTTCCACCCTGGTGCGCATTGCCACCCAGGACATCCTCTTTAGAACGGGTATCTCAAACCCGAATCACGAAAGAAACAAGAAGGAGGCGTCGGCCCCCCTCGCAGCAGTGGTTGAGGCAGACAAACCCTCAACCCTCAACCAAAAGAAAGAACACCCGCGCTCGAAAGCCAAGCGCGAACGAAAGGATCGGTAAATCATGGATTGGGTAGAAACCACAGGAAAATCAATTGAAGAGGCCACGGAACGCGCCTTGCAGCACCTCGGTGTTGGCTCGGGGGACGCGGACGTTGAAGTCATCGAAGAGCCGAAAGCCGGTCTCTTTGGCCGGGTTCGTGGCGAAGCTCGCGTTCGCGCTCGCGTCCGACCGACTTCCCCTCGCCCCAAGCGTGCGGGTCGTCAAGGTCCCCCCAAGCGAGAGGGTGGTCGTTCCAATGACCGCCCCCGTCGCTCTGACACCCCCGCCACGGGCGAAGCCCGCGCACCCCGAGAGCGCCGACCTGACAGTCGTCCGAAAACAACCGATAGACCCGCACGCCAACCTAAGGAGACAAACATGGCTGAAGGAATCACCCTGGCCGAACAAGCCAAGATCGCCAAGGAGTTCCTCGAAGGACTCCTGGTGGCAATGAATTTGACCGCCGAGGTCACCGTCAAGGAGATTGACGCCGAAACCGTGGAATTGGCTGTTAACGCCAATCCCCCGACCGAACTGGGAGTACTGGTGGGCCCTCGTGGCACCACGCTCCAGGCCGTTCAAGAGGTCACCCGCACTGTGGTGCAGTCCAAGAGCCCTGCCCGCACTGACCGGATCTTGGTCGACGTGGCGCAGTATCGCGAGCGCCGCGTTGCCGCCCTGGGCCGCTTTGCGCAGCAGGTTGCGGCCGAGGTTCTCGAGACTGGTGAAGAGCGTGCCCTGGAGCCAATGTCGGCTGCTGACCGCAAGGCCATTCACGACTCCTTGACCGAAACCACCACCGTGACCACTCGCTCCGAAGGAGAGGAACCCCGCAGATTCATCGTGGTGGCTCCCGCATAATTGTGACGTCCACCTCACCATGGTTGTCCCGCGCCCTCGAGGAATCGAGGGCGCGTGGCTTTTTAGGCCCCAATGCCCTGGAGCCACACGTCGCCCACGCCCTGGGCTTTGCGACCGTGTGGGAAGGTCTCCGTCAGGCTCCGCCCGCTAACTTTCTCGATCTGGGAAGCGGAGGGGGACTACCGGGACTCGTCATTTTAGACCGTTGGCAAAACCCCGCCACCCTTCTCGACGCCATGACCAAGCGGGCTACCTTCCTCGAAGAAGTTCTGGCCTGGGATGGTGCCCCCACGAGTGCTCAGGTCGTCATTGGTCGGGCCGAAGAGCTGGCCTACGAGGAGGACCTGCAGGGCCGCTTCGAACTGGTCACCTCTCGATCCTTTGGGCCACCGGCCGTGACGGCCGAGTGTGCAGCCCGGTTCTTGTCCGTCGGGGGAGTCCTCATCGTTTCCGAACCACCGGACGCCCAGCAGGAGGAACGCTGGCCAGAAAAGGGCCTCAACACCCTAGGCTTGGCCCGCGGGGAGTACGTATGGGAGTCAGCAGGCTTCCAGGTCATTCACAAGGTGGAAGAGACCCCTTCGCAGTACCCCAGAAATAACGGAACCCCAGGGAAACACCCCCTCTTTTAGAAAATGTTCCACGTGGAACATTTGTCGCGGTTATATTGCAGTTTGTCCGGCCAGCAGTATTGGCACCTTCCGCCGCACGCTTCACGGTGACGAACGTGATCACGGCGTAGCCCGACCGATCCTTGGAGTGCCGGTGCCCGCGATTGTTCCACGTGGAACAATTTCACCGCCGGGACGGCGAAAAACGGGCCTCGGGCAGATGTTCCACGTGGAACATTCCTTCTGCGGCAAAATTCCACTTGACGGAACTAGTGGGACCTAGTTAGATAGGTAGGTGCCAACCGGTCGTTTCGACCGCGAGTTGGCCTGTCGGAATGAGGATCATGACTGAAGTGAAGCAGACCCGCATCTTTGCGGTCGCTAACCAAAAGGGTGGTGTGGGCAAGACCACGACTACCGTAAACCTCAGTGCCTGCTTGGCTAATTTGGGTTTTCGGGTACTGATTATTGACCTTGACCCACAGGGGAATGCGACTACTGGTGTCGGTGTGGACTCCCGCCAATTCGAAGCTTCTATGTATGAGGTTCTCTTGAACGAGGCTCCCCTGGTGGACGTCGTGGAACCGACCGGCTACCCCAACCTCTTCGTAGCGCCAGCCAATTTGGACCTCGCGGCCGTGGAACAGGAACTTAGTTCCGCCCTCGTGCGGGAATTACGTCTGCGCCAGGCGATTGCTACCGTGGACGGTGATTTTGACTACATCATGATCGACTGCCCCCCGTCCCTGGGGCTGATTACCATCAACGCCTTCGCGGCCGCGACAGACATATTGGTGCCCGTGCAGTGCGAGTTCTACGCCCTCGAGGGTTTGACCCAGCTCCAGAAAATCGTGGACCTGGTCCAGAAGAGCCTGAACCCCACTTTGTCCATTTCTAAGGTGGTTTTGACGATGTACGACGGGCGCAACAACCTCACCCTGGATGTGGCTGCAGAAGTTAAGCGGGTCTTCCCCGACCAGCTGTGTGCGACCACCATCCCCCGCACCGTCCGTTTAGCCGAGGCCCCGTCCTTCGGTCAGCCCATCACCGCCTTCGACCCCACCTCTACCGGTGCCCTGGCCTACGTGGCCCTATCAAAGGAGATCAGCAATGGCTAGAAAGACTGGATTAGGAAAGGGCCTTGGGGCCCTTATCCCCGACAGCGCTCCCGGTAGCGAGGAGAGCGACGTCATCGAGACGACTCCCCTGCGGATCGTCGCCCTCACCGAAATCGTGGCCAACCGCTTTCAACCACGTCTGACCTTTGACGAGAGCTCACTCGAATCCCTGGCCGCCTCCATTAAGGAGATGGGGGTCCTCCAACCCCTGATTGTCCGCCCTTCAGCGGACGGAGCAGGCGCTTACGAACTCATCGCTGGTGAGCGCCGCCTCCGCGCCGCCAAGATGGCCGGACTCAGCGTGGTCCCCGTGCTGGTGCAAGATGAGGTCAACGACCGACTCAGCCTCGAGCAGGCCGTGGTGGAGAACCTTCACCGCGTAGACCTCCACCCGCTGGAAGAAGCGGCTGCCTACCAGCAGCTCATCGATGATTTTGATCTGACGCACGACAACGTGGCCCTTCGAGTCGGCAAGAGCCGTGCGACCGTGACCAATACTCTTCGCCTCCTCCAGCTGGGCGAGGTCGCGCAGGCGGCCCTGGCCAAGGGACTCATTTCGGCGGGCCACGCCCGTGCCCTCCTCAGTCTGGTCAATCACGAGCAGCAGGCCGCCATGGTCACCAAGATTGGACAGGGAGACTGGTCGGTCCGCACTACCGAGGAAGCCGTGCGCGCAATCTTGACCCCCAAGCCAACGACTCCCAGCCCCAAGACCGCCACCGGTGGGGGGAAGCCCCCCACGCTCCGTCCCGTCCCGGACGCCAGCGTGGCGGAACTCGAGCACCTGCTGGAGGACTTTCTCGACACTCGTGTCCACGTAGATCTCAAGGGCCGGAATGGGAAAATCGTTATTGACTTTGCCGACCTTGATGACTTGGAACGTATCTATGGGCGGATTTCCAAGAATAAATAAGTCTCAACCTTCAAGTTCAAGTTGAAGTTATCCCCAACCTGTGCATGAACTTGTGGGTTGTTAGAAATTCATTTCAAAGCGCCCGAGTGAATACCCACATTTTTAGGGTTTTAGAGAGCGGCACGGCCAGAGGGATTGTTGAAAACCCCCGTTATTTTACAAATCAGTCGTTTCTGGCTTGATGGCATCGTGAATTTCGGTAACGAGCGTGCGTCCTTCACTCCGAGAACTCAAACGTTCGAGCTCCACCAGCGTCGCGTGGGTCAAAGTACCGTCTACCGGCAGGGTGCAATTTGCCTGAAAGTCCGAGACCGCGGCACGCGTACGGGGACCAAAGATCCCGTCAATTGTTCCCGGATTAAAACCGAGGAGGGCGAGGAGTTCTTGCAGTCGACGAATGTCGGCGCCGCGCATGTGCGGAGTTCGAAAAAACAATAAACGCGAGCCCAAATCGTGAGTGGTCTCGCGTAGTTTTTCGTAGAGGTCGAGATCAACGACGGCGCCGGAACCCAAACCCTGCTCCTGGGCGAAGGTTACGAATGCGTTACGAAGTTGGTCGTCCATAAGGGCAGAGTCATGATGAGCGTCAAGAATCCCCAATGATTGCAGACGTTTTTGAGCATCGAGCAACTGGGCCTTGGTTAAAGCGGACATGGCGACACCTTTAGTGAAGGACACACGCGGAGATTCTCCGCGCTCTCACCCTAGAGATTCTGGGTGATTTCCTGGAGCAGGGCACCCTTGGGCTTGGCGCCGACTAAACGAGCCACAATTTCGCCATCCTTAAAGAGGAGAAGTGTCGGAATACTCATGACGTTGTACTGAGTGGCGGTGGCCACGTTGACGTCGACGTCGAGCTTGCCGATGACGAACTTGTCGGACTGCTCGGCGGCCAATTCCTCCAGAATGGGGGCAATCTGCTTGCAGGGACCGCACCATTCAGCCCAGAAATCCACGAGAATGGGCAGTTCTGACGATTTCACCACTTCTTGGAAAGTGGCGTCGGTCAGGGTCTTAATTGTGTCACTCATAACAACCTCCGTGCAGAGAGGCTACCAACTAAGAGCGGCGTGCGTTCGCCTACATCCCCTGGGCTTCGAGCCAGCGTTCGGCATCGATCGCCGCCATGCAACCAGAACCGGCCGAGGTAATCGCCTGACGATATTCGTGGTCTTGTACGTCGCCGGCCGCGAAGACACCGTCGACGCTGGTGAAAGATCCGGGCCCGGTCACGATGTAACCGTTGTCGTGACGCTCGAGGTGTTCCGCCACGATGTCGGTATTGGGTACGTGTCCAATGGCAATGAACACGCCGGTGACGTCGAGAACACGGCTGTCACCCGTCAAGGTGTCCCGCAGGGCGAGGCCGCTGACTTTCTCGTCGCCGAGAACTTCGGTGACTTGCGAGTTCCACGCGAATCGAATCTTGGGATTGGCCAGCGCCCGGTCTTGCATAATCTTCGACGCCCGCAGGCTGTCGCGTCGGTGCACCAGGGTCACGGTATTGGCAAAACGTGTCAGGAAAATCGCTTCTTCGAGAGCGGAGTCGCCCCCTCCCACCACGGCAATGTCGTGGCCGCGGAAGAAGAAGCCGTCACAGGTGGCACAGGTAGACAGTCCGTGGCTCAACAGTCGGGCTTCTCCCGGAACGTCCAACATCAACGAACGTGCCCCGGTAGCGATAATGACCGTATCGGCGGTGATACTCGGCTCCACGTCGTCCGTCAGCCAGGCGCGGAAGGGCCGCTGGCCAAGATCGAGCTTTTGCACCTTGGTCACTTCCATGCGGGCACCGAAACGCAGCGCCTGGGCGCGCATGTTGGCCATGAGCTCCGGTCCCATGATGCCGTCGGGAAAGCCGGGGAAGTTTTCGACCTCGGTGGTCACCATGAGCTGGCCACCGGGCTGGTCGGTGGTGGAAGAAGGCTCACCTTCAATAACGATGGGCGAGAGTTGGGCGCGCGCACTGTAAATCGCGGCGGTGAGTCCCGAGGGACCAGAACCAATGATGAGAACCCGAGTGTGTTGCGACATGACTTACTTTCGTGAGGTCGGTGGACGACGGCGACGCCAGATTACAAGTCCGACGAGAACAAACAATCCGCCCAGCACGAGGTCGCTGGCCCAAGGGTGTTGCGCGAAGGCGTAGACGTCGAGGAGACGTACGAGCCCAATGGTGACGCAGATCAGGAGAATGACGGCCAGCGTGACGAACACGACACCGTACGAAAGGGCCCGCACCACCATGATGATGGGGCGTAAGAGCCGATCGTGAATCTGATCGAGGACGTCATCGAGTCCACCGAGGAGACGTCCTACAAGGTCGTCGGGGTCGCGGGGCGTCTCACTCACACCACGAACTTACTCTGCGTGAATTTCGTTTAGGCGCGCAACCAGCACAGACCGGCGATGCCGGGACCACCGTGGGTGCCGACTACTGGTCCAATGTCCGCAATCACTAAAGGAATTTCGGTGCTGAGGGCGCCGGCGAGCTCGACCAAAGTGTTCACGTCATCGGCGGAGCCGTGCACCACCGCCAAGCGACGCAGTGGCCCGGCGGCCCGTGCCTCATCCACGCAGGCAGCGAAAGCCTTCGAACGAGTACGCGCGCGACCCGCTTCGACGACCAATCCCCCTTCGAGCTTCAAGATGGGCTTGACCGACAGCATGGAACCGAGGAGGGCTTTCGCCCCCTTGAGACGACCACCCTTGATGAGGTGCTCGAGAGTATTAATGGTGGCGATGACTCCGCCGCGATGAGCGGCCGACTCGCACAGGGCAACCAGTTCGTCGAGGGTCGCTCCCTTCTGCGCTGCTTCGGCTACCTCCAGAGCGATGAGGCCTTGCGCCATGGAAACCGCCAAGGAATTCACGACGCGCACCGCAATGGCACCCTCCATGGCCTGGGCCCCCAGAGTGGCTGACTGATAGGTGGCGGATAATTCTTCCGAGAGGGCAACGACAATGACCCCGTCGCAACCATCGTCGAGGGCGCGCTGGTAGGCGGCTTGAAAGAGACCCGGAGCCGGAGCGGCCGTTTCGGGGAGTTCCGCGGACGCGTGGCACTTGGCCCAGAATTCTTCGGCGGTGAGGTCCAGGCGATCGGTGTACTCGT
Organism: uncultured Actinomycetes bacterium; assembly: GCA_903848885.1. GTDB lineage: Bacteria > Actinomycetota > Acidimicrobiia > Acidimicrobiales > RAAP-2 > RAAP-2. The sequence goes on along the minus strand of CAINHL010000027.1, from coordinate 4,273 downwards.
CGTTGCCAAAGCGAATGGACAGGGGCACGATGTCGATGCCCAACTCGGTGCAAAGGGCGGCGGGTAAGTCACTGGCGCTGTCGGTAACGACACGAATTTTTGCCATGGCAACTCCTTGGTTAGTTATTTCTAGTCTCGCACTTGACGCGCCGCACGAGCGTCACGTCCAAGAATCCAGAAGCGACCCACCAATACGACGCCCACGCCCGTGCCACCGGCCACCACGGTGCGCGCGAATAGTCCCGGTCCCGTGGTCCAGTTGTAGAGGTTGTAGACCAAGGCCATGATCATGGCGCCGACGAGCGACCACGCGGCGGTGATGCGGAAATCTCGTTCACGTAGTGAGGGGAGGAGATAAATGCCTTTCTCGTGAAGAACCGCCATCGCCACGATGGCCGCCAGGGTATAGGCGAGAGAAATAGAGGCCATCAGACCACCGAAGGAGTGTTGCCCGATCAGCACCGCGATGACAACCGTGAGTAGATTCTCCACGAAGTACAGCCAGAAGGCTTCACGGGCGAGTTGCAAGCTTTGCAGGGCGCGTATCGAGATTTGAAAGACCGTGAATCCGGGTAAGCCCGCGGCGAGCACGGCCAGGGCGACGCCCACCCGCAGAGGATGACGAGCGTCCGCGTGATGTAAGAAAATGGCCACGATGGGTTGGGCCATCACTACGAAAAAAACGGTCAGGGGGACGATCACGGTGAGTGAGCGTGACAGACCGCGCGTGAGGCGAGCCGTGAAGGCCTCGGTCTCGTGGGCGGCCGCGAGGGCCGCGAGCTCTGGACTCATCACGTTGAGCACGCTGACCACGATGACGGCGTAGGGCATTTGCATGAAGGCCCAGCCGTAGGTGTAGGCGCTGATGGGCCCCACACCGCCGAGACCGAAGGCCATGGCCAAGATGACGTAGAGAGACAACTGGTTGGCCATCACGATACCCACGGACCACGATCCCAAACGCGCGATGTGCGTGACGACGGGTTCACGGAAGTGCCAGCGCCAGCGCAGTCGACCGAGGTCTGCTCGCCACAGCGACGGCAGCAAGATGAGCGCTTGGATGAGAACTCCCAGCGTGGTGCCGGCCGCCAAGCCGTTGAGGTGACTCTGCATCGAGTGGACGGAGTGTCCGCTCGTGCTGTGGAACCACCACAACACGGCGACGCAGACGATGTTGTTGGCAATAGGAGCCCACGCGGGGGCGGCAAAGACGCGACGGATGTTGAGGAGTGCCGTGGCAATGCCGATGAAGCCGTAGAGGAAAATTTGTGGAGTGAACCACCGCAAGAAGGTCGTGGCCATGCCGCGCTGGACGGCAGTTGCCGCCGCGTCACCGTGGGCGGGGTGCACGAAGGTGAAGGCCTGCACGACCTGCGGGGCCACCAGCCAGACCAACACGGTGGCCGCGAATAAAAGAGTGACGGATGCGGTGAGAACCGAGGAAATGGAGCGCCACGCACGACGCTCGCCGTCGAGCGCGAGACGTTCGACAAAAACAGGAATGAAGGTAGCGCCGGCGATACCTCCGAGAATGAGATCGAACAACATATTGGGGATGGTGTTGGCCAAGTTGTACGAGTCGGCCATCGCAGAAAATCCGAGCACGTAGGCCAAGACCAGAATGCGTAGCAAGCCCGAGAGACGCGAGACCAAAGTACCGCCGGCCACTGAAAGAAGTCGCGTGCGGTTCGAACTCATGCGTGTCGCGGTGTTCGACGTTGGCGGTGGGCGGTGCGCCACCACCACAGGCCCAAAATCAGCAGAGAACCGAGGCTGAGTACGTAACCCACCACCGACGTCGGCGCACGACGTATTTCAATGATGGTGTGGGCGATCACGCTGCGCCCATCGGGAGTGAGAATTTCGGCAGTTAACGCAGTGTTGCCCGCACCACTCACGGTGATGGAGATGGGTATGACGTTGACGGCGTGCTGTAGTGACACGCTGTAGGAGCTAGTGCCATTAAAGCGAATTCGTGAACCGCTGAGATGGAGAATTCCCGTGATGGGGTAGGACGAATGTGAAAGAACGGTTATCGGAAGTGATCCGGTGGCGTCGGCCAAGGTCAAGGTGGACTGATTAATGACGACCTGTCCGGTGATGGCGTCCAGAATGGTGTTGGCCCGGAGAATCTGGAGGCCACGATCGCGCGTCGAGCTTCGTGCGGCGACCGCGGTGAGCGCGTCGAGAATCTGCGATTGCGCTACGACGTTCTCGGCGGCTTCCGAAAGGGAAAAGGCGCGACCTTGCAGTCCTTGCAAAGTTGCTACCTGGGCACTCGTCCACACGGAACTGGCAGTGGCGGCGAGTGAGCGAGTGACCGGATTTCCGTTCGTCCCGATGGCGGAGGTGAGGAGTGCTTGGTCGAGTGAAACGGGACTAAGGAGTGGCGAATGCGAGAGGAGGTCGGCGATGGCTCTCGCCACGGTGGGGTTGAGTGACTCCAAGGGAGTGCTGAGAATGACCGTCCGCGCGGAGGGGGCGTAGGGGGATTGGAAATACATCATGGAGAGAACGGCGGAAAGACGTGAGATTTTGATGGCCGCACTCGCGGGACCACGGAGCAACGCCGCGAGTTCAGTATCCGTACAGGTAGCGACCTGACCCGGCGCGCTGCGGAAGGGTGAACCCCAACTCAAAGTGTGTGACGGCATCAGCGACAAAGAGCTGTCATTGATGAGTATTCGCGTCACGTGGTTCTGGGCCAAGGCGCGGAGGTCAGCATTCGCCGTGGGGCCCGGGAGCAAGACGGCACCACTCATGGCATGTCGCGCCAGTGAACCCAAGACAATGGAGGGCGACGCCAGATTCACCTTCGTGATGTTGGAGAAATTGTGACTGCTGAGAGCGGACCAGTCGATTCCGGAAGGGAGGGCGGCCACGAACTGGTGAGTAGAAATTGAGCGGTAGTTCGAGAGTGCCTGGAGTGCTGCCGATCCCTCGGACGAGGTGAGCAGCGAGCTCGTGGCCCCGGTAGTGAGTGCTAAACCCAGGGGAATGGGCGCGTACTTCAAGGAGTTGATGGCGCTGACGTCGTGAGTGATCGCCGCTTTTCCCGATGGACTCACCGTGGGGACCCACGCCACACGGAGTGGCTCGGCGACCGCTTCGTCCGTCACTGTCACGTAGGTAAGAAATTTTCGCGCGGCGTTCCCGGCGCGCGCTTCGACGACGAGGGGGTAGACCCCCGAACAGTGTCCCGCCGGGCAGTACAAATTCAGCGCCAGCGAGGTAGCACCACAATTCCCGCTCGCCACGCCGCCGACGGAATCTACGCCCACCCGCAGGGCGACCGTACCGGCGCTGCGACAGGGGGTAGAAAAGAATCCCGTGGTGGAAAGAGAGCTGGTGGGGACATCGCCAGTGGTCATACTCTGCACCAGCGCGGAGCGGGAAAAGAAGTGGCCGTACAGAGTGAGGGAGAGTTGGGTGCCGGCGGGGTCCGACCCCAGGTCGAGTCCCAATTGGAGGATTGCGCCCGCGCTCTTTCCCAAGGCGACCACATTGGTCTGGGAAATTTCCCGCAAGGTCAGTGACGGCGGGCTGGCGCCTGCCGTCGGCGGGACCACCACGCCGAGGGCCAGCAGAAGTACTGCGAGCACCGGCCACTTCCGAAACGCGCGTGCCAGCATGGGCACAAACTTAGTGTGGTCTCGATGGAGAGGTGAGTGCCTACTACCCTCGTTGCTACATGAACGCTGTGGAAGCCCTCGAACAATTACGTCGTGACGCGGCCCCGGTGGCGGCCGCATTCGCCGACGCGGGTTTTTCCCTCTACGCCGTGGGGGGCTCGGTGCGCGACGCTCTGCTGGGAATCGAGCGCCGTGACGATTACGAAATTGACTTCACCACCAACGCTCGTCCGGACGACATCGCCCGCCTCATGGCCCCCCTCTGCGGGAGTCTCTGGGAGCAGGGTCGTGCCTTCGGCACCATTGGCGGAATTCTGAAACAGGGGCGGTTTCGCATTGAAATCACCACCTTTCGCTCCGAAGAGTACGTCGACCACTCGCGCAAGCCGGTGGTGTCGTTCGGTGATTCCCTCGACATTGATCTCGGCCGCCGTGACTTCACCATCAACGCCATGGCGGTGGACGTCATCGCGGGCGCCTTCCACGACCCTTTCTCCGGCGTCAGCGATCTCACGGCTCGACGTCTGCGCACCCCGCACGACGCCAAAGTCCTCTTCTCTGATGACCCCTTGCGCATGTTGCGGGCCGCGCGCTTCGCCGCGCGCTTTCATCTCGAGATTGAGCCGGAGGTGCTGGCGGCG
>CAINHL010000026.1 GCA_903848885.1 uncultured Actinomycetes bacterium | reverse complement strand
TTATCCGCCGGCGAGGGTTGAGGCTACTTATAGGATCCTGAAAAATCATTTGCATTCGAGCACGCGCCGCCCGAAGCTTGGAACCATTCAGCTTCAGAATGTCGTTCCCGTCGAGGAGGACTTCGCCTCCGTTCGACTCCACAATGCGCATCAGTGCACGACCCGTGGTGGATTTTCCGCAGCCCGATTCGCCTACCAAGCCCAGAGTTTCACCCTGGTAAATCTCGAAGCTCACGCCGGCAACGGCGCTGACGGTCTTGCCACCCTTCGTGAACTCGACCTTCAAGTTCTTGACCTCAACTAAAGGTTGCTGCATCGTCATTACTGACCTTTCGAAGTACGAAGGGAGACATTTTGGTTTATTTCGAGAGGATTCCAACAGGCAAAGCTGTGTCCATCCTCCACGGAGGCTTCCAATTCTGGACGTTCGTTTCGGCAACGGTCCGTCGCGTAGGAGCAACGCGGAGCAAAGGCGCAACCATCAGCGAGACTGTAGAGGTCGGGAGGACGACCCGGAATGGTCGGGAGAACCGTATGGCTGGGATTACTGATCTTTGGTGTCGATTCAATCAAGGCCTTGGTGTACGGCATGCGAGGAGAGTGGAAGACATCGGCTGTTGCACCAATCTCCACTACTCGTCCGGCATACATCACGATGATCCGCTGGGTTCGTGTTGCCACCACTCCTAAGTCGTGGGTTACAAGGATGATGCTCAACTGGCCATCGGCGCGAACAGTATCGAGGAGGTTGAGAATCTGCGCTTGAATGGTGACATCCAAGCCGGTTGTGGGCTCGTCAGCCAGTAACAAACGTGGACTGCAGGCCAAGGCCATAGCAATAACCACCCGTTGGCGCATGCCCCCCGACAATTGATTTGGGTAAGCCTCGTAGCGTTCTTCGGGCGAGGGAATTCCAACCTTGCGGAGTAACTCGATAGCGGCTGCTTTCGCGTCAGCCTTCTTCATCCCTAGTCGAACGCGAAGCGTTTCATCTATCTGTTTCCCGATTCGCATCATCGGATTTAGCGAAGTCATGGGGTCTTGGAAAACCATGGAAACCGTGCTTCCCCACAACTTGCGCAAATCTGATTCGCTGGATCCGACTACTTCCTTGCCATCGATAAGTACCGAACCCGTGATGTTGATGTTTGATCTCGGATTAAGTCCCATAATCGTTCGGGAGAGAACGGTCTTCCCCGATCCGCTTTCGCCGACGATGCCGATGATTTCATTCTCACCAAGCTCGAAATTGACACCGTCAACGGCTGGCAGCGTGCCACGAGCGGTGGTGAAGGTGGTACGTAGGTTGGTGACCTTGAGTAGCGGACTCATATCTTCACCTCGGTGACGTCGAAGCGGGCACGGAAGCGATCGCCAACGAAGTTCAGGGACAAGATGAGAAGCACGAGAGCAATGGAGGGAAAAATTGCGAGCCACGGCGATTGATCCAAGCTCGAGCGACTTTCGTTGATCATCTCTCCCCAGTTGGGTGCATCTCCCTGTTGGATGCCGAGGAAAGCGAGTGTTCCTTGCACACCGATGATGCTCGCTATACCTAACATTAAGAACGAGAGACCGGTAGGTGCGACATTCGGTAGAAGTTCGCGCAGCAAGATTCGACGGTCGGTGGCCCCCTGGACCTTTGCGGCCAAGATGTAGTCCTGGTTAGCCGCGGAAAGGGTAGCAGCGCGAATAACTCGGTAAACAATTGGTATGGAGGTCAAACCCAGCACGATAATTACTTTGATTTCTGAACCTGGCTGCCAAAAGGAAAGGACTGCGATGACGGCTATGAGGGCGGGGAAGGCAATGAAGACGAGAGAAACGCTGCTGAGCAGTAGGTCTATTTTCCCGCGACGATAGGCCGAGTACATCCCCGCTGATCCGCCGATCACGAATCCGATGAGATTGGCGCTAATGCTTACGTATAAGGACGAACGTGCACCCCAGACAACGCGGGAGAAGATATCGCGACTATTGCCATCGGTTCCGAACCAATGTGACCAATTCGGTGGAGAGAGAACGCTGTAGTGGTTGAAATCAATGTTCCCGGGGTCGGCGACGGGGAGAACGTTGGCGAATACCGCAACGAGGACGTTGAGACCGATCCAGGCAAGGCAGAACCAGAAAAAGACGCCCATGGCCTCTTTCTTTTCAGGCTTAGCGTCGAGGGCTAAAACGGCGTCGTTGGTAGTTTCATTACTCACGGGCAATCCTTGGATCGATGAACGCGTACAAAAAGTCCAAGAAAAAGTTGCAGGCAACGACAATTACAGAAATAACGAGGGTTATCCCCTGTACCAATATATAATCCTGCTTGGTGACTGCGATAATTAGCTGCAGCCCTAATCCTGGTAGGCCCAAGAGCGACTCGACCACGAACCCACCCGCGACGAGACCGCCAATGCTGATGCTGATAACACCCAAGAGGGGAATCGTGGACGAGCGAAAGACGTGGCGCCACAAAATCCGACGGCGGGAAATGCCCTTTGATCGCGCGACGGTCACGAATTCCTCTTGCATCGTCCCAATCATGACTCCGCGCATAACCCG
>CAINHL010000025.1 GCA_903848885.1 uncultured Actinomycetes bacterium | reverse complement strand
TGGTATCAACCCCACTACCGCGACGGGAGATCTCAGCGCTGCTCAACGCGACGAACTGTTTGCGGCCTTTCGCGCCACCATGCGAAGCTTGAAGCGACGCGGTGGGTCACATACCGGCGACCACATGGACGCTCGTTTCCCGGGTGGGCTCTGTCCCCGCGATGGTTCACCCATGCGTATCGACACCGTGGGAGGGCGAACTACCTACTGGTGCGCCCACCATCAGCGTTGAAGCGCTTATCGCCGTGGTCTTAGACCCGGTGAGGGTCGAGGAAACTGCGCAGACCTTCAATATCATCGAGCTCGAAGAGGTTGGCTTCACGGGCCACCTCGAGTAGTTCATCAATGAACATTTCGTGCGCTCCCATGACGGGATCTTCGTCGGTCCCCTTGACGTAGAGCAGGAGAAAGCGTGCGTCACGCCCGTCAGCCTTACGCCGCATAATGCGACCCATGCGTTGAATCATTTGGCGACGCTGTTTCGATGAGGCCACGATGACCGCAAGGTCGGCATCCGGAACGTCAACCCCCTCCTCGAGGGTTTGCACCGTCACGAGCACGGAGATGGAGCCATCGGAGAATCCATCCATTATCTCCGCCCGCTCGCTCGTCGAGATTTCTGAGTGGTGCATCTTGACGGCAACCTCACGGTCCTCTAAGACTTCGCACAAGGTCGTGGCGCTGGCGATTGACTGAGTGAATACTAAGGAACGATCGGCGTCTTCGAATACGGGAATGAAGGCTTTGATGGCGTTCAGTTTGGCGGGAGTCTCGGCCAAAAGGTCCTTCTTTTGACGCCACATGCTCATCCAGTTGTTGGCCAGAATTCCACCACGTGCGGGTCCATTGCGCATGAGGCGAAGTACATCGTCCAGAAACAAGGAGAAAGGTTTTGGTCGACATCCCCATTCACGAATGAGTTTGCGACGCGCTGATCGCAACTTGTTCATGAGGTCGTGGTACGTGGCCAACTCCTCCTCGGTGAAATCAACACCGACGAAGGCGACACGGACGTTGGTGATGACGCCATCACGAATGGCTCGTGGATAGCCCAGGGAGAAAACCACTTTGTGGAAATAGGGGAGAAGAACCGTCTGGTGAGCATCGTCCATTCGTTCGTGCGTTGCCGAGAGGCCTAGTCTCTTCTTGAAGCGGGGATCCAGCGCGTCTTGGTTCTTGTCCGAGGCGGCGCGGTGACATTCGTCCGCCACGAGGAGGCCCGAGGTGTCGGGCGCAAGAAAGAACACTCGGTTCCGCGCCGATGCCAGCACGGCCACGAGAATGTCGTAGCGGTCAAGGTTGTCGTCCATTCCGTCGCCCACACGGCCGACGCGCGCCCCCGGGACGAGCTGGTGAATAATGTCCACCCATTGATGTAAGAGAACTATTCCGGGAACCAAGATGACGCTGACGCCACCGGCAGCAAACTGCTCGGAAATAGCGGCAATTGCGAGGCGCGTTTTTCCCGCACCGGTCACGGCGTCGATAATCCCCTGGTCGTTGTTGGCGTGCCACGCGGCGAGGGCTTCTTGTTGCCACTGATACAAGCCGAGTGGGTTGGAAGGGTCGGGTTGCGGGGCGACGTAGGGAATTCTTTCCTCGGGTTGGTTAATGACGAAATGGGCCATTCGCTCGGGATCTGGTTGGCCGAAGTCATCGTCGGCATCGAAGGTCTCCAAAATTTCGGTGCGAGACGACATCGCGGGACGGGGGGCGGAGCCGCCCTCGTCATCTGGCACCGCTTCGACCTCTTGGCCCGCGAGGTACCACTTTGGTTTCGTATGGGCGCTACGAATAAAACGTTTGTCATCGTAGAGAACTGAATTGACCTCTTTCTTGGGAAGCCCCAAAGCTGCGGCCAAGGTGCTGCCGAATTGCCCAGTCTCACGGTGGAGTTCGCTGGTAATCCTTTGAGCAATTGCTTCGCGGTCGGTACTCATTGAGCAACATTCTGACCGGCGAGATACCACCGGGGTTTCTCGTCGGCGCTGCGAACAAAACGAGTGTCAGCGTAGAGGACGGAATTGACCTCTTTCTTGGGAAGCCCCAAAGCTGCGGCCAAGGTGCTGCCGAATTGGCCCGTTGTGCTCGTGAGCTCAACAATTATGCCGTGGGCAATGGTTTCTCTGTCGGTTGTCATATCGGCCTTCTCTCGTGAACGAAACTGAAAATACCAGCAGGGAGTGACATTCACCGAAGTAATACCTCGCTCGAGAATGATTGTCGGGCAGACTAGATCTATGACATCATTCCTCCAACAGCATGGTTATCTCGCTCTTTTGCTCATCGGGATTGGCTCAAGTTTCCTTCCGATCCCCACCGAAGGCGCGTACGCCCTCGCGGGAGCGATGTGCACCGTGGGCTTCGCTGCGAATCACACCTTGAATCTGGTGTGGGTGATTGTGTGGTGCGCGATCGGAGGCACCATCGGAGGCATCATGGCCTACGAACTCTCACGGAGTGCGGGACGGACCATTGTGGATAAATGGGGTAAGTACCTTCTGCTGTCGCACAAAGACCTCGATACCTCGGAGGCGTGGTTTGCCAAGTACGGAACCGTGTCCGTGTTTTTAGGACGCATGATCCCCGTGGTGCGCGCGCTCATTTCCTTCCCGGCCGGTCTGGCGAGAATGAAGCGTTTGCCCTACGTGATTCTCACCTTCGTGGGCTCGGCTGGCTGGGCCGCCATTCTGGCGGGCATTGGCTACGGGCTTGGCACAAAGTGGAAGAGCATTGAGCACCCGTTCAAGGTCGCGGAATACCCAGTTATTGCAGTGATTGTGATTGTCTTCGCGGCGGGAATTTGGCACCGCTGGCACTCGTTCCACAAAGCACAGGGCTAAATACCCACGAACCTTCAGGGCTTCGTTATCAGTTGCTGAGTGCGGACAGCACTTTTGCGGCGTGGCCGTCAGCACGTACGCCGTACCAGACGTTTTCAATAGTCCCCGTGGGACCAACGAGCACGGTGGAGCGAATCACGCCAAGGTAGGTCTTGCCGTAATTCATCTTCTCGCCGAAGGCCCCAAACTTTTCCATGACCGTTTTCGACGCGTCGGTGAGCAAAGTGAAGGCGAGGCCGTACTTCTTTTTAAAAGCCAGATGCGTATCCGCGGAATCGGGTGACACGCCAAAGACCTTTACCTCGGCTGCGCGAAAGGCTGATAAGAGATCGTTGAATTGGCAGGCTTCTTTCGTGCAGCCGGGAGTGTCGTCGGCGGGATAGAAGTACAAAACGTAACGTTCGCCGGCCAACGAGGCCTTACTCACTGTCGATCCATCGTCGGCGACGAAGGAGAACGCGGGGACTTTCTTTCCGACGACGAGTCGAGCCATAAAGCGCTCCTTTAGCGATGATGGTGGGTATAACTGAGTTACTCGTAGACTAGACAACGAAGCGCTGTGCGACGTACAGAAGCTTGGGCCCACCAAGGAAGCCGGTTCTGGGTCCGACCGAGAAACGACCAGAACACCGTGACCACGGAACCAATCAACGCCCCCGAGGGGGCCGACCTATACGCCACCGAGCAGAGCTTTGAACAACTTGGGGTGAGTGCCCCCCTTGTGGCCGCTCTCGCCACCCAAGGAATTGTGGCGGCCTTTCCTATTCAGGCCATGACTATTCACGACGCCCTTGCTGGGCGTGACGTCTGCGGCAAGGCCAAGACGGGGTCCGGCAAGACTCTGGGCTTCGGCCTTCCCATGTTGATGCGCGTGGCCGATGTCATCACGTCCGACCCGGTCACCAGCGATACGCCACCGGCACGCCCCCGCGGGTTGGTTCTCCTCCCGACGCGTGAGCTTGCGGTTCAAGTATTCGAAGTCTTAGAGCCCCTCGGCGAAGCCCTAGGTTTAAAGGTGACAGCGCTGTACGGTGGCGCCGATATCGAGCGCCAGACTAAGCAATTACGTCGCGGATGTGACATCGTCATCGCCACGCCGGGCCGCCTCATCGACCTTGGTGATCGTGGCGAAGTCAACGTGGAATACCTTGACGTATTGGTGCTGGACGAAGCTGACCGCATGGCCGACATGGGCTTTATGCCTCAGGTCGAATGGGTTCTGCGTCGTATCGCCGAACGCCCGCACCAGACCTTGTTGTTCTCGGCCACCTTGGATGGGGCCGTGGACCGATTGGTCAAGCGCTACCTCACCGATCCGGTCTTCCACGAAGTCGCTAGTGACACGCAGACCGTCTCCAACATGGTGCACCACTTCTTGAACGTCCACCAGATGGACCGCATCAAAGTAGTGGCCTCGATATGCAACTCCTACGACAAGATCATCATCTTCGCCCGCACCAAGCGGGGCGCGGACCGCCTGGTCGAGCAACTTGAAAAAGAAGGCGTGAACGCTGCGGCTATTCATGGTGACCTTCGCCAGAACCAACGTGAGAAGGCCTTGGCCGACTTCGGTACCGGTAAATTGCACGTCCTCGTGGCCACCGACGTGGCGGCGCGCGGTCTGCACATTGACGGTGTCGACGTGGTCATTCACTTTGACCCTCCCGAGGATCACAAGGCCTACCTGCACCGTTCGGGTCGCACGGCCCGCGCGGGATCCACCGGCATCGTGGTCTCACTTTTGCTCTGGAATCAGATTGTCGAAGCGGGCATCGTCATGAAGCGCCTGGCGCTCAAGCGACCCGTGGTCGAAGTCTTCTCGAATAGCCCGCACCTCAATGACCTGGCCAACTGGGAACCGGAGATGTCCGAGTCCGTCCTATGAGCACGCCCGTTTTCGAATTCGATGAATCTCTCCAGCGAGCCCTCGTGGTTGTCGCACACCCCGATGACGTTGACTTCGGCGCCGCGGGAACGGTCGCGACCTTGACCCAGCACGGAGTGCACGTGGCCTATTGCATGGTGACTTCCGGGGACGCGGGCGGAGACGGCTCGAAGCACAGCAAGGCCGAGCGCGCCGCCATTCGCGAATCAGAGCAAACGGCTGCTGCTCGTGAAGTGGGGGTAACCACGGTTCACTTTCTGCATTTCGCCGACGGAGAGGTGGAGCCGACCTTGGCTCTGCGTCGCGCCATTTCTCGGGTGATTCGCATTGAGCGACCCGACGTGGTGATCACGCAGTCGCCGGAACGTAATTGGGAGCGCATCTACGCCTCGCACCCGGACCACCTCGCCGCGGGTGAAGCCACCATGCGAGCGATTTACCCCGACTCGCGTAATCCCCATTTCTTCCCGGATGAGCTGAGTGACGTTGAGCCGCACACCGTGCCCGAAGTCTGGGTCATGGCCCAGCCGGCCACCATGGTGGTCGACATTACGGACGCCTTTGACCGCAAGGTCGCCGCTCTGCGACAACACGTCAGTCAGGTGGGTGAACGTGATGGTCTCGAAGAGATGCTGCGCACCTGGACTGCCGGCACGGCTGCCGACAACGGCCTGGCCGAGGGTCGTTTGGCCGAAGGTTTTCGCCGAATTAATACCAAGTAAAGTCAACGAAGCACGAGGGAGAAAAACGTGGGCAATGAATGGTTTGAAACCGTAGCGGTCGCCCAACGTCGCGCCCGTCGTCGCCTTCCACGCTCCGTCTACGGAGCCCTTATCGCCGGATCCGAAAAAGGCCTGTCGTCGCAGGATAATCTCACCAGCTTCGACGAATTGGGTTTCGCTCCACACATCGCCAATCTCGCTCGCGAACGAAACTTGGCCACGCGGGTGATGGGCCAAGACGTCTCCATGCCGGTGATCATTTCCCCCACGGGGGTCCAGGCGGTGCACCCGCAGGGTGAAGTTGCCGTTGCTCGGGCGGCAGCGAACCGTGGCGTGGCCATGGGACTTAGTTCTTTCGCGAGCAAGTCGGTGGAAGAAGTGTGCGCGGTCAATAATCAAGTCTTCTTTCAGATGTATTGGTCGGGCGACCGCGACACCATGATTCAGCGTCTCGAACGTGCCCAGGCTGCCGGTGCCAAGGGAATTATTTTGACCTTGGACTGGTCGTTCTCCAACGGCCGCGACTGGGGAAGCCCTTGGATTCCCGAGAAGATCAACCTCAAAGCCATGGTGAAGTTGGCTCCCGAAGTCATCGTGAAGCCGGGCTATCTCTGGATGTTCGCTAAAAGTGGCAAGTTTCCGGATCTATCGACCCCCAACATGGCGCCCGTGGGCACCAAACCGCCTACTTTCTTCGGGGCGTACTACGAGTGGATGCAAAGTGCGCTGCCGACGTGGGACGACGTGGCCTGGCTGCGCTCCCAGTGGAGCGGTCCCTTCATGGTCAAGGGCGTCAGCAGGGTTGACGACGCCAAGCGCGTCGTGGACTTGGGTGCTACCACCTTGTCAGTTTCGAATCACGGCGGCAACAACCTCGACGGAACCCCCGCCCCTATCCGCTCACTACCCGCCATTGTGGACGCCGTCGGTTCGCAGATTGAGGTAGTCCTCGACGGTGGTGTCCGTCGCGGCAGCGACGTGGTGAAGGCTCTCGCGTTGGGAGCTCGCGCGGTGATGGTTGGTCGCGCCTACCTCTGGGGTCTCGCCGCCAATGGTCAGCCGGGCGTGGAGAACGTTCTCGACGTGCTGCGCAGTGGTATCGATTCCACCTTGATGGCGATCGGCAAATCCGATATTTCTCAACTCAATCGCGACGACGTGGTAGCCCCCGACGGATTTTTCCGCACGCTGGGTTCGAATTAACGCTGCGTGATGCCATCTCGGCTGAGCAGTTCGCTCAGCGAGGGGTTGGCCGCGGGCCGAGAGAACTCTTCGTTGAGCCAGGCGCCGATGAGTTCGACGTGTGTGCGCAATATAGGCCGCCAGTCCTCGTGGGCAACGCCAGTGATATCGGCCGACATGGTGTCGAGAAATTCCAAAACGCCGGCGGGAACGCCCTCCACGGAAGGCCCTTGCTCGATATACAAACCCACGTCGCTGGAGCCCTGGTGACCACAGCGGGCGAGCTCGAGCCCCATGAGAAACTCTGTCGCGATATGAGCGAGGGCGTAGTTCAGGTCTAGTTCGGTAGGCGTCGTCAGGTCCTTGTCACCGGAGAGTAACAAGACGGGGGTCGTGATGCGTTCGAGCTGATTCACGGTGACGGGTCGGACGTAGGGCTCCATACCGACCACCGCACGGATCTTTGGACCGTGGGCTTGGTCGGCAGCAAAGGCCAAGGAAGTAGCGACGCCGTTGGAATGCCCCAGCATGGCGAGTTGTTCGAAGTTCAGTTGCAGCCCGTGGTCGAAACCGGGGCGCTCACCAGTGACCGAGTCGAGCAGAAACTGCGCGTCGGCCGCTCGGTTACGTCCGTTTGTTTCCTCATCTACCAAGGTGCCGAGGAAAAGATCGCTCGCGGTGCTGCCGGGGTGGTCACCGGCAATCACTACGAAACCACGGGCCGCCAGGGCTTCGCAAATCTGCGAATAAATCAGCCGAGTACCCGTCCACCCGTGCGAGAGCAAGATGACGGGGTGGGGCCCAGGCTGTGGGGCCGGCCGCGTCAAAGCTTCGCCAGCAAAAGCGACGCCGGGAAGTAATTCGTAGGCGGTGATGGGCGAACCATCGTTCATGGCGGGGTACCAGTAGTCGACACCAATCCAACGGTCGCCGCGCTTGGCGTCGACGAGCAAGGTGGATGCGTGACCGATGGTCTGAGCGGAGGCTTCGAGTCCCATGATTAGGCGAGTTGGCGTAGAACGAAGTTCAAGACGCCACCGTTGCGGTAATAATCGACCTCGGTCGGCGTATCGATGCGCAGGCGAACGTCAAAGGTGACGCTCTCGCCGTCGAGGCGAGTCGCCGTGACCGACAAAGTCGCGGGAAGTTCGCCGCGGTTGAGTGCGTCGACGCCGTGGAAGCCGAAGGTCTCGGTGCCGTCAAATTCGTAGGTGGCCGCACTTTCGCCCGGCAGGTACTGCAAGGGCAAGACGCCCATGCCGACCAAGTTGGCGCGGTGAATACGTTCGAAGGATTCCACCAACACGGCCTTGACGCCGAGGAGACGGGTGCCCTTGGCTGCCCAGTCACGCGAGGAACCGCTGCCGTATTCCTTGCCGGCCAAGATGACTAAAGGGGTTCCCTCTTCCTGATAACGCATGGACGCATCAAAGATCGACATCTCGAGACCTTCGGGGTACTTTATGGTGACGCCCCCCTCGGTGCCCGGTGCCAACTGATTGCGCAGACGAATATTGGCGAAGGTACCGCGCACCATCACGTTGTCGTTGCCCCGACGGGTGCCGTAGGAGTTGAAGTCATTGCGGCTGACGCCACGGTCGGTCAAAAAGAGTCCGGCCGGCACGTTCGGGCGGATGT
Organism: uncultured Actinomycetes bacterium; assembly: GCA_903848885.1. GTDB lineage: Bacteria > Actinomycetota > Acidimicrobiia > Acidimicrobiales > RAAP-2 > RAAP-2. Next base: position 807 of record CAINHL010000025.1, on the reverse strand, counting down.
TCCCAGCGGGGGAGATGTGGTCGGTGGTTACCGAGTCACCGAGTTTGGCCAGCACCCGCGCACCGGAAATGTCGGACACGGTACCGATGTCCATGCTCAGCCCATCGAAGTAGGGCGGAAGTTTCACGTAGGTGGATGATGCGTCCCACGGGTAGGTCTGCGTCGACGTCGCAGCCACGGACTGCCAGCGCTCGTCGCCATCGAAGGCAGCAGCGTAGCGAGTAGCGAACATCTCGGGAGTCAGCGACGAGCGCACCGCAGCAGCCACGTCGGCGTCGCTGGGCCAGAGGTCGCGCAGGAAGACGTCGCGGCCGTCGCGGTCAGTACCCAAGGGTTCGGTCGTGAGATCGATGTCGATGGTTCCCGCCAGGGCGTAGGCCACGACCAAGGGAGGGCTGGCCAGGAAGTTCTGCTTGACGTCGGGGCTGATGCGACCTTCGAAATTCCGGTTACCCGACAGCACCGAGACCACGGAGAGATCGTGTTCGTTCACCGACTCGCTGACACCGTCCAACAAGGGGCCGGTGTTACCAATGCAGGTGGTGCAGCCAAAACCGGCGAGATAAAAGCCCATCTCTTCGAGAGGTGCGGTGAGTTGAGCGCGGTCGAGGTAGTCCATGACCACGCGACTCCCGGGGGCCAAGGAGGTTTTCACCCAGGGCTTTGCCGAGAGACCCTTGGCTGCGGCGTTGCGTGCCAGAAGTCCGGCTGCGACCAGTACCGAAGGATTCGACGTGTTCGTGCAACTGGTAATTGCGGCGACGACGACGGCACCGTCGCGCAGAGTTTCCGCGGCGTCCACACCGG
>CAINHL010000024.1 GCA_903848885.1 uncultured Actinomycetes bacterium | reverse complement strand
CACGCCCTGCCGCCACTGGCGTGGTTGGCCCTGAAGATCGGTGCTTTGAGTTTCGGTGGCGGTTTTGTCATTGTCCCCATGATGCGCGCCGACGTCGTCTCGCACCACCACTGGATGGTGGGCAGCCTTTTCGTGATTCTCGTCGCCCTCGGACAACTCACCCCGGGCCCCGTCGTGGCCACCATCGCGGGTGTGGGGTACCTCGTGGATGGATGGTCGGGTGCGGGCCTCGCCGCGGCCTTGGCCTTTGGCCCCTCCTTCGTCTTCGTGAACGGACTCAGCCCTTTCTTTGACCGCGTCCGCCACAACCCGAGGGCCATCGCCTTCCTCGAAGGGGCGGCCCCCGCTGCCATTGGGCTCATCGGATCCACGGCTATTTTGACCTTGTCGTCATTCCCTCACTGGTGGGAATGGCTCGTTCTGGTGTTTTTGGGCGTGATAATTCTGTCGCATCGCCTTGCGACCCCGCTGGTAATCGTGCTCGGTGCGGTGGTGGGCGTCGTCGTCCTATAACCCAAGCCCGTCGCCAGTTTTGGCTAGGCTGACCGTGGTTACCACGTAGTAACCCTCAAGGAGGAAAAATGCCCGAAGCCGTCATTGTTGCCACCGGACGCACCGCCATTGGCCGTGCCTTTAAGGGATCACTCAGCAGCATGCGTCCCGACGATCTCACGGCTCTCGTCGTGCGTGAAGTCCTCGCCAAAGTTCCCCAGCTCGACCCTCACAGTGTCGAAGACCTCATGTTGGGTTGCGGACAGCCCTCGGGCGAGTCCGGCTTCAACATTGCCCGCGTGGCCGCAATTCTCGCCGGTTTGGACAACGTTCCCGGCGTGACCGTGAACCGTTACTGCTCCAGCTCGCTGCAGACCATTCGCATGGCTGCTCACGCCATCCGCGCCGGTGAGGGTGACGTCTTCATCGCCGCCGGCGTCGAAACCGTGTCGCGCTACGGGGCCGGTGCTTCCGACTCCGGCAACGCCGCCAATCCCCTCTTCGCCGACGCCTACGCCCGCACCAAGGCACGTGAGGCTGGTGGTCAGGGAACCTGGAGCGCACAGCCGGGATTGCCCGACATCTACATCGCCATGGGCCAGACCGCCGAAAACGTTGCCGAGTACGAAGGCGTCACCCGTGAAGAGATGGACCAGTTCGCCGTCCTGAGTCAGAACCGCGCCGTGGCGTCGCAGGAAAGTGGATTCTTCGACCGCGAGATCATTCCGGTCACCTTGGCCGACGGCACGATCGTGAACAAGGATGACGGCCCCCGTGCCGGCACCACTCTCGAGAAACTCGCCAGCCTGCAGCCCGCCTTCCGCCCCGACGGGCGCATCACCGCCGGTAACGCCTGCCCGCTCAACGACGGCGCCGCCGCCGTGGTGGTCATGAGTGACACCAAGGCCAAGCAACTGGGTATTACCCCCTTGGCCCGCATCGTCTCCAGCGGCGTGTCGGGACTCAACCCGGAAATCATGGGTCTCGGTCCGATCGAAGCCTGTCGCCAGGCGCTGAAGCGTGCCGGCTTGACCATTGATGACATTGGACTGGTCGAAATCAACGAAGCCTTCGCCGCTCAGGTGATCCCGTCAGCCAAGCACCTCGGCATCAGCTGGGACAAGCTCAACATCAAGGGCGGCGGCATTGCCCTCGGACACCCCTTCGGCATGACCGGAGCTCGCATCATGACTACCCTGCTGAACGCTCTCGAAGACGAGAACAAGACCTACGGCATGGAATCCATGTGCGTCGGTGGTGGCCAGGGAATGTCAATGATCGTTGAGCGTCTGAGCTAACAACGCGCAGGCCGTCGGTCTAGTACAGACCGACGATGTTGCCGTCACTATCAATATCAATTGCTTCGGCGGCTGGGTGCGAGCCCAGGCCCGGCATCGTGCGCATATCGCCGCAGATGGCGTAGATAAATCCGGCTCCGGCCGAAAGGCGTACTTCACGCACTGGTAATCGCCAGCCCGTCGGCGCCCCCCGCAAGCTGGGGTCCGACGAAATGGACAGGTGCGTCTTAGCGATGCACACCATCGCGTCGCCGTAACCGAGACGCTCAAAAAGAGTGAGGCGCTTTTCGGCGGCGCTGGAATAATCGACCCCTTCGGCGCCGTAGACGCGGGTGGCGATGGTCGAAATCTTGTCGCGTAGTGCGTCGCTACTGGCGTAGAGCGGTGCGTAGTGACTGGCGTCCGTAGCCGCCTCGGCCACCGCGTGCGCTAGATCCACTGCTCCCGCGCCACCCTCGACGAAATGTCGAGTGACCGCACAACGAACACCCAACTCCCTCGCGACTGAGCGAATTACTTCGTATTCGCTCTCGTGATCTTCTGGGAAAGCATTGATCGCGATCACGGGGGTGACCCCGTGCATGCGTACGTTCTCCACTTGTTTGCGGAGATTGGCCGCCCCGAGAGCCACGTCGTCAGGGTTTTCGGCCAGGAGTTCCGGGGGAAGTGCTTTGCCCGCCACAATTTTGTAGCGCCCCGAGTGAGCCTTCAAGGCGCGCACCGTCGCCACCACCACCGCCACGGTCGGAGTAAGGCCCGACACCCGTGACTTGATGTTGAAGAATCGCTCGGCGCCCATGTCGGCACCGAAGCCCGCTTCGGTCACCAGGAATTCTCCCGTGTGAATACCAATCAGATCGGCAACCACCGAGGAATTGCCGTGGGCAATGTTCCCGAATGGCCCCGCGTGCACCAGTACCGGAGTGTTTTCCAAGGTCTGAAGAAGATTCGGTTTGAGGGCGTCGCGCATAATGACCGTCATGGCCCCCGCAGCTTTGAGGTCTTCGGCCGTGACCGGCTCACCTTTCTTGGTGAAGCCCACAATGATCCGACCCAAGCGCTCGCGCATATCCCGGAGCGAGGTGGAGAGGGCCAAAACGGCCATGACCTCGCTGGCCGCCGTGATGTCGAATCCACCTTGGCGCGGAATTCCGTCTTCGCCACTGCCGAGTCCGAGCACCACGTTGCGCAAGGCGCGGTCATTGATGTCGAGCGCTCGTCGCCACGTGATGTTGTCCGGGGCGAGCTCTCGCTCATTGCCGTGATAGAGGTGGTTGTCCACCATGGCGGCTAACTGATTGTGCGCCGCCGTAACCGCGTGCATGTCACCCGTCAAGTGAAGATTGAGGGCTTCGAAAGGAACAGCTTGGCTGTAACCGCCGCCAGCTGCTCCCCCTTTGATTCCGAAAGTTGGCCCCATGGAAGACTGACGAATGGCCGCCGTCGCCCGGCGTCCAATGGCATTGAGTCCCTGGGCGAGGCCGAGCGTGGTGGTGGTCTTTCCTTCCCCCAAGGGCGTGGGGGTCACGGCAGTTACCACGACGTAGACGGCGGGAGGTCGATTGCTCAGCGCCGCAATGGCGTCGAGCTTAATTTTTGCGACGTAGCGACCGTACGGTTCGAGGAGATCCTCACCGATTCCCATGGTGGCTGCCACGTCGCTAATCGGGGTCAAATGGGCGGCGCGAGCAATGTCGAGGGCGGAGCCCATGGGTCGTGTCGCCACGGAGACCTCTTTCGAAATATGCGGACCGCAACCGACGTGGAGGTCGGTTGCTCGCTCTCGACTTTAGAGCGAACCACCGACCACCAAGAATCTTTTTCATGAGCAACCTCACGCCGTGAGAGCACCTAGTCTGGAACTACGACGAAAGGGCCGCCATGGCTGAAAAATCCATCAACACTAAGAACACCAAGAAGGCCGGAAAGACCTTGAAGGAAAAGCGCGCCGCCAAGGTCGCCAAGAAGTCGGGCCGCTAAGGCTCACTCCTTACTTGCCGCGAGTGCGCTTGTCCACTTCGGCAGACTTATCACCTTCGAAGAAGTCCAGATTCGAAACCCTTTTGCCGTCTCGGATTTTTCCGCGCAAATTGGCCGTGGAATCGCTGAGCGACCGGAAGGCCATTTTGGCACCATCGCCGTCGGCGGCGAAGTCCTGAACGTTGGCGGCAGAAAATCCCACCCGGCCCGAGGCCAGGTAGCTGTCCTGATTGGCACCCATGTAGACGAAGGTCCACTTGTTTTCGGTTTCGCGCTGCTTGATCAACTCGAAGAGCTTCTCGTGCGTGTACTCCGAACTCGCGTTTTCCTCGCCGTCGGTGAAGGTGATGAAAATGATTTCTTCGGCGTCCTGCTTCAACGACGCCAGCTGCTCACCACGGATGGTGGCGTCGGCAATGGCGTGACCCATGGCGTCGTACAAAGGTGTCGAGCCGCGCGGGCAGAAAGTCTGCGCGGTGAACTTCGGAACTTCGGACATGGGGGTAGCCGATGCGAGAACTTCGTGCGCGTCACCGGAGTCAAACTGAATCAAGGTCATGATGGCGTCATTGCCCTCGGCCGCCTGCTCGGTAATGAAGGAGTTAAAGCCTCCGATGACATCATTGGCCATCGTCGCCATCGACCCGGATCGGTCGAGGACAAAATACACGTGTGTCGTACGCTCTTTCTTGGTGGAAGTCATATTTACTTACCTTTCTTTTGGTTAGCCAGGCCGCGCTCCAAAACGAGACGAATAGTGTCGCTCATGGCAAGGCCCTGGGTGTTTCCAACGGCCGCGAGGCGCTCAAGCAGCTCCACCGGAAGGCGAACGCTAATGAGCTGACTAGAAGAACTTTGACGGTTCTTCGACGTCACATTGAAGTATTGCGAGGGAGATTTATCGGTCATCTCCCTATTGTAATACATTGTATTACATCTCGCCAGTGATGTCCACTGGCCGGTCCCGTCACTTCCCGTGACTCGACATATCCATAATGGCGTGCGGGTGTGACATTGAACTCACGAGTCGGAAATACTGGCGTACAGCGGGCTTATTGGCGGGCCATGCCCTCACGCGCTGCCACGTCGTTGGAGTCCTTGGCCGGCGGCGTGACCAATTGGATATCCACCTGGTGCAATGTACCTTCGAAGCGGAAAGGCGCTTGGTATTCCGGCGACACCGGCGAGAGGTGATCTTCGCCAATGCTCATTCCGGTACTCGAAATAATACGCATCATGAAGGGAATCGCTACCGCTCCGACTTCGACACCGTCGATGAGCAACGTAGCCGAGGCCGCGTTATCTAGGCGTCGGAAGTTCATTGCCACCACGCTGGTTCCCACCGGAACCGGAACCGTGGATCGCACTATCTGGTGATCCCCGAAGGCGTTGTAATCGAAATACAGGTGCTCGTCCTTCATGAAGAACGAGGCACCGGCATTTTCGTTACCGGTGGCGAACATCACTCCGTTTTCGCCCGCTCCTCGCGTCACGCGCGCTTCAATATCCCAACTACGCCCACCGATACCGGCCCCGGCCTGTGACGGCATAGGGCTGACGGGTGGATAATAGGTGTAGTGACGGCTCGGAAGGTGTGGTGAGTTCTCGCGGTAGCGAGATGCGAAGAGCTCGATCCCACGATCGTCCAATGGCAGGACGCCAAATTTCTCGGCCTCTTCCCACCACACGGCAATCAATTCGACCAGCAGCTCTGGCTGAGACTCGGCGAGGTCGTGGAACTCGGACAGGTCGTTACGCAGATCGTAGAGTTCCCACTTGTCGTCATCGAAGGACTGGCCTTGATTGTGACGGGTAACCGCCTTAAATCCGTTGCGATAGAGAGCGCGATGCCCACCCATCTCGAAATACTGGGTCCGAGGTCGATCTTCTCCACGGTCGCCGCCGAACGTATCGGCCAAGGACAAACCTGCCAGTGGCATCTGTTCAAAACCTCGGTATACGGCTGGTACATCCACCCCGGCTACTTCGTAGAGCGTGGGCGCAATGTCGGTGACGTAGGCAAAGTCTTTACGGATACCGCCCTGGTCGGCGATTCCCTTCGGCCAGTGAACAATCAGGGGAACGTGTACTCCCCCTTCGTGGGTGTTTTGCTTGTACCACTTAAAGGGGGTGTTGCCGGCCTGCGCCCAGCCCCAGGGGTAGTTGGAGTGGGAGTGTGGTCCGCCAATGTCGTCGAGCTTGGCGACGGCTTCGTCGGGCGATTCCAGAATGAAGTTGAAGTACTTCATTTCGTGGAGGATCCCGAAAGGACCTCCTTCTTGGCTCGCACCGTTGTCGCTCATCAACATGACGATGGTGTTATCCAGTTCGCCGAGCGCTTCGATGTCGTCAATGAGGCGTCCGATCTGAGCGTCGGTGTGTTCGAGGAAAGCTCCGTAGGCCTCTTGTAAACGCGCCGCCAACCTGCGTTGGTTGTCGGGCAGGTCATCCCAGGCCTCGACGCCGGGATTGCGGGGGGCGAGTTCGGTATCCGGGGCAATGAGGCCCTCGGCCTTTTGCTTGGCGAACCACTTTTCGCGGGCCACATCCCAACCTTCGTCGTAACGCCCACGGTGCTTGGCGAGATAGGACGCGGGGGCTTGGTGCGGGGCGTGCATGGCGCCGAAGGCTAAGTAGGTAAAGAAGGGCTTGGCCTTGTGAATCGACTTGGTGTCGTGGATGAAGGAAATAGCGTGGTCGACTAAGTCTTCGCTCACGTGGT
>CAINHL010000023.1 GCA_903848885.1 uncultured Actinomycetes bacterium | reverse complement strand
CGAAGTAGTCGAAAGACCTTGGCGGCGACCGAATTCCCTGTCCACTGCACCTTGGGTTAGCAGGGACGAGATGGACGGCATCGAGAGTGAGGTACCCACGGATTCGAGCGCACCCAGAAAGAGCAAGATGTGGTTGTTGTGCATGTGGGGGTAGATAGCCATAAACACTGCGCCATTAACGGTGCCGGCGATGGCCACCATCTTGCGATTGGCGTGATCGGCCAGATAACCACCGAGGGGACTGAGAATGACCCACGGCAGACAAAAAAAGGTCCAACTCAGACGAATCTGAAAGGTGCTGGCGTGATGATTGGTCATCAGCAAGCTCCAGCAGGATTCGTAGACGCCCACCATTAACCCTCCGGCGCTGGCGGCCACCAGGGATCCAACGATGCGCGAGGACCATTGAATGGGAGGCAGAACCGAATCGTTCTGAACGCGGTCGCCGAGGTCGCTGCGGAGGGCGCGGAATGAGGCCAGACAGCTCGCAATACCGGTGGCCATGAAAGCCCATTGCAACTGGTTCACCCCAATGGTTGAACCCGCCAAGGGACCCATGGCGAAACCGAAGAGTTGGGCGGCAAAAATCCGGGAAATAGCGCGTCCGCGCTCGCTCTCGTCGAAGAGGGCGGCCACGGCCGCCAGCGAAGCAACCTCAATGGCACCAGCACTGGCCCCTTGAACCACGCGGGCGACGATGAACCAATCAGCGCGCAGCGGCAGGGCGTAGAAGAAACTGGCCAGGCCGTAGGACAAAAGCCCGACAATCAGAATGGGTCGACGCCCGAAGCGGTCGCTCAGGTGACCAATGGCGAATTGCGTGCAGAGTCCCGCCACGAAGAAGGATGCCATGATGAGGCCGATCATCGTGGGGGTACCCCCACGATGGCGAAGAAAGAGGGGGAAGAGGGGAAGACCCAGTGATGCCCCCATCCACTGAATGAAGACGATGAGCATCAAACTCCGCAGAGTGGCCTTGGGATTGCGAGTTAACACTCTCCCTACGCTACCGCCACCCCTGATGACGAGAAGGAGACTTCGTACTTAGCGGGCGAGGAGTATGTAGACGGCCGCGAAATGACAGCCCGCCCCGACAATGGTGAGGGCGTGAAAAACTTCGTGGTAGCCAGCGATCGCCGGGCGCAGGCGAGGGCGCTTGAGGGCGTAACAGAGCGCACCCAGGCTGTAGGCGAGTCCTCCCCCGAGAACGAGGAAGAAGGCTTCCCTCCCCCCGCCGCGATACATCTGGGGGAGAACCCCGATGGCCGACCAGCCCATGACGAGGTAGGGAAGGGTGTTAACCCATTTGGGGGCGTCGAGGGAGAGCTGGCGAATTGCCACTCCGACGAGGGCACCGCCGCCAATCAAACTGAGCATGACGACACGGAAAGTCCCGTGCATGGTGAGCCCCCCGACGGCTAAGTAGCTCCCGGCAATGGCAAAGAAGATGGCCGAGTGGTCTGCCCGACGCATGGCGCGACGACGCGCCGGCGTCCAGGTCACGCGGTGAAAGAGGGCGCTGGTCACCAACATGATCTCTACTCCGACCAAGAAACACAGTGACCAGAGACGGTGCGAGGTGAGAGAACTACGAGTAATGAGCCAGGGCGACAAGGCGACCAACGCTACGGCGGCGACCGCGTGTATCCAACCGCGCAGGGCTGGCTTGACGGGGTTGTCGATCTCGCTCATTTAGATGGTGTGACACTGAAAGAGGACGAGGATGGCGAGCAGGAGGTAGAACACGGGCGTGAGATGAGGGGCGAAGCGACGTAGAAGGTGGGTCGTTCTCTCGTGACCGCCCAGGGCCTGGGCCGCGACGATAAAGAGGCCGTCGGCCAGGAGGAAAATAATGACCATGGCGGTCTCGTGGGCGGTTCCCGCCGCGCGAAAGAGAGGAACCCAGACCGCGAGGTTGTCGCCACCCAGGCTCAGAGTGATGAGGAAGGTGGTCGTGGCACCACGCTTGCTGACGCGCGTGGCGTCGTGGCGGTGCCGCCACGCGTGGACGGCGAGGCCCAGGGGCGCCACGGCGAGCAAACCCACCCACGAGGTGGGGATTCCCTCCAGAGAAAAACCGACGAGGGCCGCGGCCAAAATAATCGTGGCCATGCCGATGAAGTGACCCCAGCCGACCCGACGAAACTTCTCGCGATCGGTGAGAGCGAGTTGGGCGGTGAGAACCGCGAAGTTATCCGTCATGGTGCCGACAAAGGCTGCGAGTGCCACCAAGACGAGTGAGAGAGCGGCGTGCACCTCTGCAATCTAACGCTCGGAACCCAAAGATTCGACGAGTAGGGTTGGAGAGGAGGTTCTCATGTCCAAAATAGTGCTGCCACCGACGCCAGCACAGGTAGAAGATGCTCGGCGAGTCATCGCGGATCATTTGCGCGTGACCCCCGTTCTCGATTTCTCTCTTCGGGGACGATCCGTTCTGGCCAAAATGGAATCCTTTCAGCACACCGGCTCGTTTAAGAGTCGCGGTGCTCTCGCGGCGGTAGCCGCCGCCCAGAGGGAAAACCCCGACGGCGCGGTGATTGCCTCGTCGGCGGGGAATCATGGCCTCGGTATTGCCTACGCCGCCAGCGTGCTGGGCGTACGCGCCACCGTGGTGGTGCCAGGTAACGCCTCGGCGGTGAAGGTAAAGAAACTGCAGAGCTACGACATCGAACTCATTCAAGTCGGCAGTAGTTACGACGACGCCCAGAACGAAGCCTGGGCCCTGGCGGAGAGTCGGGGGATTCGCTACCTCTCTCCGTTCAATGACACTCACGTCATCGCCGGGCAGAGCACGGTGTTCTTCGAAATGTTTGAGCAGTGCCCGGACCTTGAACACGTCGTGGTCTCGGTGGGTGGTGGCGGACTTATCAGCTCGGCCGTTCTCGCCCGCGAGATCATGGGTCGTCACGACATCCGCATCACCGGTGTGCAACCGCAGCGCAGCGCAGCGATGTACCACGTCCTACGGGGCGTGAAGATGGCGGACGTGGTGCACGACGACACCATCGCTGACGGCCTGGCCGGTGGTGGCGACGATGACGCCGTGACCACGGAGATCATCGCCCAGCACGGCATCTCAATCGTGTTGGTTCCCGAGGTAAATATTCGATCCGCCGTGCGCGAAGCCGCCGAGAGTAACGGCGTGGTAATGGAAGGCTCGGCCTCGGCCGCCTACGCCGCCATTACCGAAAATCTGGTGGACGACACGGACTCGCGTCTGGGTTTCGTGGTGTCGGGGCGCAACATCGCCCACGATCTCTTCGCAAAAATTCTGAACGAAACCACGCTCTAAAAGAGCGTGGGGGGCTGGTACGAATCCAGTAATTCGGGCCGGTCGTGACGCACGCTTCCGACCAAAGGCGTGACCGCGTGATGCCGGAGTGTTCCTCGAGCCGCCGGGCGGAGCAAGGTAGTGCGGCCTTCAACATTGTGCGGAGCAATCCAGGTCGCTACTTCGGAGGGTTCGAGTATCACCGGGATACGGTCATGCAGTCCGCCCATGTTCTCGTTGGCCTCGGTGGTGACGATGGTGCAGGTGATGAGTGCGGGCGCTGCGGGTCCGAGTGTCGGGTCGTACCACCGGTCGTAGAGACCGGCCAAAATCATGAGCTCATCGTCGACGCGCGAAAAGTAATAGGGCTGCTTGGCGTGGCCGTCACGGCTTTCCCATTCGTAAAAACCGTTGACCGGGATGGCGCAGGGCTGACTGGCGAAAGGACCACGATAAGAAGGTTTTTCGGCCACGCTCTCGCTGCGGGCATTAATGGTGTGGGCGGTACTCGTCGAGGACTTGGCCCAGCGCGGTACGAGGCCCCAGCGGTACGCGCTCATGCGACGATTCCCGTCGGGTTCGTGGGTGACGCCGTAGAGCAGGTGCGTGGGGGGAAGATTCCAGCTCGGCGTGGCCGCCGCGGCGAGACCTAGGTCCAAGGTGGCGTCGAGGAAACGGGCTAAATGAGCGGGCGGGGTGTGGAGAACGAGGCGACCGCACATAGGTAAGAACCCTAGGGGTCGGAGCCGAATGGCGGGTGTAACTCAGAGTGAGTACCATACGAACATATGTTCGCTTTTTCCGAGAATCGTCCAGAATTACCGCAGTCTTTGGCAGCCCACATTCGCCCCGTCACGTCGGCGTCGGCGAGGGTTTTGCCCCTGGGCGAACCCTGGGCCACGCTCATTCCCGAAAGGTCGCTGCGACGTGGTTCGACCATTTCCATTCACGCCGCTCCGGGCGACGGGGGACTCACGGTGGCCTTTGGGGTGACCAGTGAGTTAACTCAGCGTGGCCATTGGCTCGCCGTGGTGGGTGTGGAAGAACCCGGCGTGGTGGCGATGAGCGAACTCGGAATTGATTTACGTCGCGTGCTCTTCGTCTCTCGTCCCCGCGGCGAATGGGCGGCTTCGGTGGCGGATCTTTTCTCTGGAGTCGATGCGGTCATCGTCAAAGTTCCGGTACGCGCAGCGCACGCGGACGCGCGACGACTCAGCGCGCGCGCTCGTGAAAATGGAACCACTCTCATCGTGCTCACCGATGCGCGTAACGCCTGGCCGGTACCGAGCGATCTCACCATCGAGGTCGTGCACGCGCGCTGGCTCCCCGACTCGCGTTTGCGTGAGCGCGTCGCCACGGTGCGTCTGAGCGGTCGCGGGGGGGCTCGCCGTGAGCGCGAGTACACCCTGGCCTTGCCGGATCGTGCCGGGGCCATACGAGAGTGGTCGCGGTGACGCGCTGGTGCGTGGTGCTGGCGGACGAACTCGTTCCCCAGCGTGGACGAGAAATCGAACATGATTTTGTTGCTTTTGTGACCGCCCTCACCGAGTTCTGCCCCTTTACCGAGGCCCTGCGTTGGGGGGTGGTCGCGGTACCCATGCGCGGGCCGAGTCGCTTTCATGGCGGTGAGGAATCCGCGCTGCTCGCCCTGCGCCGCCTGGTGGAATCTTTTACGCCGGCCCGGGTGGGGATTGCCGAGGGGATATTCGCCGCGGAAGCCGCCGCTCGCCGTTCGTGCATTGTGGCGGATAACGAGACGGAAGACTTTCGCCGCTCGCTTCCCGTCGAAGAACTCGCGCGGCGGGAACTCTCGAGCACGGCGCGGCGCTTAGGTATTAGCAGCGTGGGTCAGTTCGCGGACCTGCCGGCGAGCAAGGTGGCGGAACGCTTCTCGAGCGACGTGGTGATGGCCCATCGGGTGGCGCGTGGTGATCTCGCAGAATTACCGGAGCAACGTGACCCGCGTCTCGCGCGCCGGCTGGGGCAATTGCGTGGTGACGAGGAGCCCCAAGAAGTGCAGGCGAGTTTTTTCGGTGATCGCGCGAACCGTGACGAACGAGCTGCGGCCGCGGCGCACCGCGTGGGCCAGCGACTCGGGACCGCGGCGGTGTGCACGGCGCAACTAGGCGAGGGTTACAGCCCCGTGGATCGAGCACGCTTCCTTCCCTGGGGGACGACGCCCCCTGCACCGCTGCGGATAGCTCCGTGGCCGGGACGTCTTCCTTCGCCCGCCCCATCGCTCATTTTGCGCCATCCGGTGTCGGTGCGGGTCAGCGGCGCACGTGGCGAGCCGGTCACGGTGGATTCGCGCGGTCTTTTATCCAGCGAGCCCGTCTGGTGCGATCTCGATGGACGCTCGCGTCACCAGGTTCTCTGGTGGGCGGGACCGTGGCCCTTGGTGGAGCAGTGGTGGCGCGAAGGACGACGACGCGCGCACGCCCAAGTGGCCGTGGCTGATCTCGGTGCTCTCTTGCTGTTCGCCGAACGGCGCTCGTGGTGGGTGGCGGGGATCTACGACTAATGGCTACCTACGCCGAACTGCACGCGCATTCGGGATTCAGCTTTCTCGACGGTGCGAGTGATCCTGAAGAGCTCGTGGTGGAAGCGACACGACTGGGATTATCCGGCCTCGCGCTCACGGATCATCACGGGCTGTACGGAGTGGTGCGCTTCGCCGCCGCCGCCCGCGCCTGCGCCCTGCCCACCGTGTTCGGGGCCGAGATCACCTTGTCGGCCACCGATGACCGAGTGGGAGTCAGTGATCCTTCGGGAGAGCACCTCATTGTCTTGGCGCGGTCCCCCGAGGGCTACCGTCGGCTCTCGCGTTTTCTGGCGGAAGGGCATTTAGCCAGGGGTGATAAAGGAACTCCTCGTTTCGTCCTCGAAGATCTGTGCGTGGGTGGCGACGAGTGGGTGGTACTCACCGGTGCGCGCAAGGGTGTCGTCGCAACCGCACTCGCCCAGCGGGGCCCGCGCGCCGCCGCGCGGGCCTTTGATCGGGTGCGCGAGGTCTGCGGAGCGAACAACGTGGTGATGGAAATCTGGGATGAGGCCACGGGCTACGACGTGGCCCGCAACGACGCTTTGGTAGAGATTGCCCTGAGCCGACAGGTCGAGGTGGTGGCAACCGGCAACGTGCACTACGCCACCACGGCAGAATTTCGTCGCGCCAGTGTGCTGTCGGCCATTCGGGCGCGGCGGAGTTTGGACGAGATGGAGGGGTGGAATTCCCCGGTGCCGTCGCGAGCGTTGCGTGGCGATGTCGAACAACGTCGACGCTTTGCGCGCTGGCCGGGCGTGGTGGACGCCGCGGGGGAACTCGCCCGAGAGATCAGTTTCGATTTACGCCTCCTGACCCCGGCGCTACCGCATTTCGCTACTCCGCGCGGATTGAGCGAGCAGGAGTATTTAGAAGAGCTCACCACGCGCGGGGCTAGCCAGCGCTACGGACCGCGCGAGGCGGAACGAGTTCCCGGCGCCTGGAAACAGATTGATCACGAACTTCGGGTGATCCGCGATCTGGGCTTCGCGGGGTATTTCCTTATTGTGTGGGACATCACGGAATTTTGTCGTCGGGAAAATATCTTCTGCCAAGGTCGGGGTTCGGCGGCTAATTCGGCGGTGTGTTATTCCTTGGGCATCACCAACGCCGACGCGGTGGCCCTGCACCTCTTCTTCGAACGTTTTTTGTCGCCCGCGCGCGACGGTCCCCCCGATATCGACGTGGATATTGAATCGGGGCGGCGTGAAGAAGTCATTCAGTACGTCTATGAACGCTACGGACGGCGCCACGCCGCCCAGGTGGCCAACGTGATTACCTATCGCCCCCGTTCCGCGGTGCGCGACGTCGCGCGGGCGCTGGGTTATCGCGACGAGGCCATCGCGGAGATGAAGGGGGAGGACGAAACATCAGAACTGGTGCCCGCGCTGGTGCGAGAACTCGCTACCGACCTCTTGCACCGACCTCGGCATTTAGGTATTCATTCCGCGGGGATGGTGATCTGTGATCGACCGGTTATTGACGTTTGCCCGGTGGAGTGGGGTCGCACTCCGGGACGTACCGTCGTGCAGTGGGATAAAGAAGACTGCGCGGCCAGTGGTCTGGTGAAGTTTGACCTCCTCGGTCTGGGCATGCTCGACGCCCTGCACCGCTGCGTGGACGAAGTGCGACGCTTCTACGGGGTCGAACTCGACTTGGCGCAGTTTCCGCAGGACGATGCGGTCTACGACCTGCTCTGCCGCGCGGACACCGTGGGAGTGTTTCAGGTGGAGTCGCGGGCCCAGATGGCTACCTTGCCCCGGGTGCAGCCACGTTGTTTTTACGATCTCGTGATTGAAGTGGCCTTGATTCGGCCCGGCCCCATTCAAGGAAATGCGGTGAATCCCTATCTTCGCCGCCGTCGTGGCGACGAAGCCGTGAGTTACCTGCACCCACGACTGGAACCCATCTTGTCGCGCACGCTGGGAGTTCCGCTGTTCCAAGAGCAGCTCATGGAGATGGCGGTGGCGGTGGCGAATTTTTCTCCGGCCGAAGCCGACGAGTTGCGCCAAGCCATGGCGGCGAAACGCTCGGAGCTGCGCATGCTGAACCTGAAGAGCCGTTTCTACGAAGGCATGGCGGCCAACGGAATCGTGGGCGCTATCGCCGATCAGCTCTATGAGGCGTTGGCGGCCTTCGCAAATTTCGGCTTCCCCGAATCGCACTCGGTTTCTTTCGCCCACTTGGTGTATTGCTCGGCGTGGATAAAGCACTACCATCCCGATGCTTTTCTAGTCTCCCTGCTCAACGCCCAGCCCTTGGGTTTTTGGTCACCGCAGAGTTTGGTCGCCGACGCGCGGCGTCACGGGGTGAGGGTGGCGCGCCCCGACGTCAACACTTCGTGGGTGGGGGCGCACCTCGAAGGAACGCGCGACGATTCCGTGGTTCGCTTAGGCCTCGGTGATATTCGTTCGGTGGGCACCGAACTCGCGCAACGCATCGTGGACGGTGCGCCCTGGGAGAGCAGCTCAGACCTCGTGCGTCGCGCGGGCTGCCAGCGATCACAACTGGAAGCTCTCGCGGCGGCGGGTGCCTTGGACTCTCTGGGTCCATCGCGACGTTCGGCTATTTGGGAAGCCGGCGCGGCCGCACAGAACCGACCCGACCGTCTGGCCGGCATCGTGACGGGGGTGAGCGCCCCGGACCTCGCGGCCCCTTCGGAGTTCGAACGTATTGCTGATGATCTCTGGGCCATGGGATTGACGCCACAGGCCACGGTTATGGAGTTGCTACGCGACGAGTTACGGAGCAGGGCTGTGCTCTGCGCCACGGATCTCGAGACGCTCGAAGGCGGTCGCATCACGGTCGCGGGAGTAGTCACGCACCGCCAACACCCCGAGACGGCCCGCGGGGCAGTCTTTTTGAATTTGGAAGACGAGACGGGTCACGTCAACGTGGTCTTTTCTCGAGGAGCCTGGGCGCGCTGGGAATCAGTGGCGGGGCGTCATCCGCTCTTAGAAATATGCGGGACCTTAGAAAAGGGGCAGGGCGCGACCAACGTGGTGGCCGAACACGTACGCGCGATGGTTGCGCCAGCCCCCAGTCCGGGTTCGCGTGATTTTCGCTAGTCAGATTTACCCATCATCACTAAGGTGAAGGGGTGACATCTCCTCGGCGAACTCTCGGAATACTCATTGGGGTAACGGCCCTCGTGCTCACCGGCGTGGGCATCACGTGGGCGGCCACCACGGGGCAATCCAATGGTGACCCCTACCCCCTCCAGGGGATTCCCCCCCACAGCACGGAGCTCGCCCTCCAGCTGACCGCGGGTCAGCCCTACGGGGTCAGCGTCCATCTCAACATCGACTTTGCCGACAACGCGCTCGCCGGGACCGTCATCATTCCGGCGGGCTTCACCTCGGTGAGCGCCTCGTTTATCGTGCTGCATCACACCTTGTACGTCAACGTGCCCACCCTGAGCAAGGTCTGGAATAGTCAATGGGTGTCGACCCCCATCGGCAAGGTGTCGCTCTTTGGTCTCGCGGCCGAGATGACGCACCCCGATCTCTCCCTTCTTCCCAGCCTCGCCCCCGCGGTGGTCACCGTGAACGGCTGGCAGACTACGCACACCTACCACCCACCCAGCCGTCTCGCGGGACTGTCGCTCAAGAACGCCGACGTGAGCGTGTCGGTTACCACCGGTACCGGCGGAGAAGTATCTGCGGCGTCGGCCACGGTGCAGAGCGCGAGCACCAACGCCACTTTGTCGCTGAAGGTAGTGAGTTACAACCACTCACCCCGCATTGTCGCTCCTCTGGCCTCAGAAGTACGCCCCATCAGCGGATTGCTACTCCAACAAAATCTTGGCGGAACGGCCAGCTCGCTGCTGAAGGGAATAGGCGTCTCGACGCCCAGCACCCCCGATGCGGGTGCCCTGATGAATCAACTCGCCGCACTGAGCCATTCGTGAAACTGACGAATACCGATCCCGCGTTGCGCAAGGGCTGGCACGCATTGTGTCGCAGCGCTGAGGTGAGTGACAGGCCGCGGGCCTTCACCTTGCTCAACGAGCCCTACGTGGTGTGGAGGTCTCCCTCGGGCGAGCTGCGGGTCTTTTTGGATCGTTGCCCCCATCGTCTCGCGCCCCTCTCCCTCGGCCAGTGCGAAGGTGAAAATCTACGCTGCGGCTATCACGGGTGGGTCTTTGACGCCACCGGACGCTGCGTGGAAATCCCGGCCCTCGGACCCGACGCCACCTTGCCGCCGACCGCTCGCTTGAGTGGACCTTTCGCCATTCACGAAAGTCACGGCATGGTCTTCGTGGCGCCAGAAGAACCACGCACCGCACCACCGTCCATCGCCGCGGCCGCGGATGACTCTTTTCTGCGTGGCGACCTACCCGTCATGACCACGCGCGCGTCGGCGGGTCTCTTGGCGGACAATTTTTTGGACATGGCGCATTTCCCCTTCGTACACGTCGGCACCTTCGGCGCGGGCGAAGAACGCACGGTGCCGAGTTATTCGGTCGAGCGTCAGGGCTTCACCTTTAGCGCCGCCTACGAACACCTTTTCGCGAACCGCGAAGACCCCGGCGTCGCGGCGGGAATTCGCCCCCTGCTGCAACGCCGCCGTTTGACCTATCGCTACCACGCTCCCTTCCATTTGGAACTAGCTATCGACTTTCTCGATGCCGGGGGATCAAACGTGATTGGATTCTTCCTCACGCCGGAAACGAACGAGACGGTACGGGTCTACTCCTCGCTGTGGCGCAACGATCTCGAGGGTTCGCGCGAGCGCATGGATGACGCCGTGGCCTTTGAGGTGGCGGTGATTGACGAAGATCTCGTCGTTCAGTCGCGCTACGCCGAGCTCGTGTTGCCGCTGGACATTACCGACGAGGTGCATACTCGCGCGGATCGCACCACCGTCGAGCTGCGCCGCATCCTGCGTGATTTCGTCACGAGCGCGGATGACTGATACTCGGAACGAACCGCGTTGGCCGGCGTCGCTGGCCTTGGTGGTCTGCGCCGCGCTCTATATCGCCCTGCCCTCGCGCCTGTGTGTTGGTCCACGTTGGATATTGCCGGTGCTGGTCCTCTTGCCGCTGATTCCACTGTCGATGGGTCGTCACCGTCACTTCGAAGAACCACGGTGGGTGCGGCCCGTCACCATCGGCCTGATCTTTTTGATTCACGTAGCCAACATGATTTCTACTGGTCTCTTGGTCAATGATCTTTTGACCCGCAACGTCACCAACGGACGCGCGTTGATTTTCGCCGCGGCGCTGGTCTGGCTGACCAACGTCATCGCCTTTGGACTGTGGCTATGGGAGGTGGACCGTGGAGGTCCGAGCGTGCGGGGAACGCATCGAGAGTCATGGCCCGATATCCAATTCCCGCAACTCGAAAATCCGACGCTGGCCCCCGCGGGCTGGCGCCCTCGCTTCTGGGATTATTTGTACTCGTCCTTCGCCAACGGAACCAGTTTCGCTCCGGCTGACGCCATGCCCTTGACCTTCCGTGCGAAAGCCCTCTTCGCGTCCGAGTCGCTGGTATCGGTGGTGACCTTGGTCGTGGTGGCCGCGCGGGCCGTCAATATTTTCGTCTAAGACGCGAGCTTGTTACAGTCCGCGGTTGACGGCGTCAGTGAAGACGCTGCGCAGTACCCCGACCATCCAGTCGATGTCTTCGCGTGTGCTGATGAGCGGCGGGGCGAGTTGCACGACGGGGTCGCCGCGGTCGTCGCTGCGACAAATGAGTCCGCGACGGAACATCTCCGGTGAGATGAAGCCTCGCAACAAGCGCTCGGCCTCGTCACCCTGCCAGGTCTCCTTGGTCGACTGGTCCTTCACCAGTTCCACGCCCCAGAAGTAACCGGTGCCGCGGACGTCGCCCACAATGGGAATGTCGCGTAATCCGTCGAGGGCTGCGTGGAAGTAGTCCTGGTTGTTGCGCACGTTGTCGAGGATGTTTTCGTTTTCGAAAATATCCAAGACTTTCAGGGCCACCGCGCAGGACGCGGGGTGGCCCGCGAAAGTAAAGCCGTGAACGAAGGAGGTGTCGTCGTGCATGAAGGGTTCCGCAATACGGTCGGAGACGATCATGGCGCCCAAGGGGGCGTAGCCGGCGGTCAAGCCCTTGGCGCAGGTAATGATGTCGGGCACCACGCCGTACTTGTCGGCGGAGAAGTACTCGCCGAGACGACCAAAGCCACAAATGACTTCGTCCGACACGTAGAGCACGCCGTACTTGTCGCAGATGTCGCGCACCTCTTGGAGATATCCCGGCGGGGGAGTGAAGCAACCGCCCGCGTTTTGGACCGGTTCGAGAAAGACGGCGGCCACGGTGTCGGGGCCTTCGCGCAGGATTGCTTCTTCGAGTTGCTGGGCGTGGAAGTGACCGAAGGCTGCGGGGTCGTCTCCGTGCGCCAGGGGGCGGTAAAAGTTCGTGTTGGGGATCTTCACGGCACCCGGCACTAAGGGCTCGAACATCGTGCGGTAGGAAGCAATGGAGGTCACGGTGACGGCACCCATGGTGGTCCCGTGGTAGGCCACGTCGCGGCTGATCACCTTGTAGCGATCAGTGTGACCCTGAAGGCGGTGGTAGTTGCGGGCTAGCTTGAAGGCACTTTCGACGGCGTCACCTCCACCACTGGTGAAAAAGACACGGTTCAGGTCACCCGGGGCGAGTCGGGCCAGACGCTCCGCCAATTCAATGGCGCGCGGGTGCGCGTAGGTCCACAGAGGGAAATAGCCCAAGGTCTCGAGCTGGTCGCGCGATGCCTCGGCGATGTCTTTGCGTCCGTGGCCCAGTTGATTGGTAAAAAGTCCCGACAGTCCGTCGAAGTACTCGTTGCCCTGAGCGTCGTAGACCTTGGTGCCGGCACCGCGCACCATGACGGGAATTTCGGCGGTGTCGGAATAGGAACCCATACGCGATACTTGGAGCCAGAGGTGGCGTCGCGCGCGTTCCGAGAGGTCGTGGCTTTCGGGACTCGTGGGACGAGCGGAAATGCCGTCGGTGAATATTTCGTGGATGGCCATTATTTGGTTCCCCAGTTGTAGGTCTGTTTGCTGAGCTTGAGATAGAGAAAGGTTTCGACTTCGGTCACGCCGGGAATGGAGCGAATGGCGTCGTTTAAGAGATGCACTAAGGCGTCGTCGTCCACGGCAATTACTTCGGCGATGATGTCGAAGCTGCCGGCAGTCATGACCACGTAGTTCGCCTCGCGAATGGCGGCAATCTTGTCGGCGACCAGGCGCACGTCACCGTGGACGCGAATGCCCACCAGAGCTTCGCGACCGAAACCTAGTTGCAAAGGATCGGTGATGGCCACGATTTGCATGACGCCCGAATCGCGCAGTCGTTGCACCCGACGTCGCACGGCGGCTTCGGAGAGTCCGAGTTCGAGGGCGATGGCCCCGTACGCGCGTCGACCGTCGACTTGGAGAAGACCGATGATGCGTCGGTCAATCGCGTCCATTCCGGACGACACCAGAGGCTCAATGATCTCGCGCTCGGTGGCTGGTACTGCTTTGGCGGCACTACTTGGTCGTTCCATACGCTTCCCCCCGCACGGTTTGGACTAAATCTGCCCCGTATGTTGCGGATATCGTCACCTTAGCACTATTTAGGTCCGATATGGAGCATGAGGGGGGTATTGGGGGACTTATTTCGTATATTGGTAATTGCGTTGGGGGCAGGATTCTGGCAGAGTGGGGGCAGGCAGAATCTGGACAATGCCCTGACACAGGAGTCAACATGCGCCGTGTAATGAACTTTGTGGGTGGCCAATACGTCGCCCCGATGAGTGGCCGTTACGCCGAGCTCATCAACCCAGCCACGGGGCAGCCCTTCTGCGAGGCTCCGGTGTCTAGCGCTGCGGATATGGACCACGCCCTGCAGATTGCCCAGCAGGCCTTCGCCAGTTGGCGTCGCACCACGCCGTCGGTGCGTTCCCGCGCCCTCCTCCAGATTGCCGACGCCATCGAAGCCCGTGGGGCCGAGATCGTGGCGCTGGAAGCGGAGAATTGCGGAAAAATTCTTTCGGTCACAATGAGCGAAGAATTACCTCCCATGGTTGACCAGATTCGTTTCTTTGCGGGTGCGGCGCGTATTCTCGAAGGCCGCGGAGCGGCTGAATACATGACGGGCCACACCAGCTACGTACGACGCGAACCTATTGGCGTCTGCGGCGCGGTCACACCGTGGAACTACCCCATGATGATGGCCGTGTGGAAGTGGGCTCCGGCCATCGCCGCCGGAAACACCATGGTCTTGAAGCCATCGGACACCACCCCGGTCTCGACTCTCTTGATGGCCGAAATCATGAGCGAGTTCCTGCCGGCGGGAGTGTTCAACGTCGTCTGCGGTGACCGCGACACGGGTCGCGCCCTCGTCGAGCATCCCATCCCGGCCATGGTGTCGGTGACGGGATCCGTGCGCGCCGGAATGGAAGTGGCGAAGAGTGCGAGTTCTACCTTGAAGCGCGTACATCTCGAATTGGGTGGCAAGGCTCCCGTGGTGGTCTTTGACGACGCGGATATTGAAAGTGCCGCCGCCGGAATTGCGATGGGTGGCTACTTCAATGCCGGCCAGGACTGCACCGCCGCGACGCGTGTCCTGGTGGCGCCGAAGGCCTACGGGAACTTCGTGGATGCCCTGAGCGAGCAAGCCCGCCACACGGTGATTGGCATGCCGGACAATGACGAGGCCCTCTTCGGTCCGGTTAATAACGTCAACCAATTCGAGCGCGTGACGGGCTTTTTGGCCCGTACGCCCGGTCACGCGTCGATCGCCGCCGGTGGTCAACGTCAAGGTGACAGCGGATATTTCGTCCAGCCCACGGTGGTGGCGGACTTGTTGCAAAACGACGAAATGATTCAGACCGAAATTTTTGGCCCGGTCATTACCGTGCAAAAGTTCAGTGACGACGCCGAAGCCTTGGCCTGGGCGAATGGGGTGCCCTTCGGACTAGCTTCGTCGGTGTGGACCAGCGATCATGGTCGGGCCATGCGCTTTGCGCGGGACCTGGATTTTGGTTGCGTATGGGTAAACACCCACATTCCTATCGTCGCCGAAATGCCGCACGGTGGTTTCAAGAATTCCGGATACGGCAAAGACCTCTCGGTCTACGGCTTTGAGGACTACACCCGCATCAAGCACGTCATGCACAATCTCGGCGAATAGTTCGCCCCTCCGCGTTGCTCGCGCGACGGGTCAAAAAGAAAGGATGATCAACGATGATCATCGGAGTACCGAAAGAAATCAAAACTGACGAGCATCGTGTCGCCCTCACCCCCGCGGGCGTGCGGGAATTAACGCACGACGGCCACCACGTGCTCATCGAAGCTGGTGCCGGTGTGGGTTCGTCCATTACCGACGCCGATTTCGTCGCCAGCGGTGCCACCATGGTGAACTCCGCCGACGAGGTCTGGTCCAGTAGTGAGCTGGTACTCAAGGTAAAAGAACCCATCGCGGCCGAATACGGTCGCCTGGCCGCTCGTCCCGATCAAGTGCTCTTTACCTATCTCCACTTAGCGGCCTCACGCGACTGCACCGACGCGCTGATGGCCGCCCAGAACACGGCCATTGCGTACGAAACCGTGCGACTGGCGGATAACTCACTGCCCCTGCTGATTCCCATGAGCGAAGTAGCGGGGCGCATGGCACCGCTAATGGGCGCTCACCACTTGATGCGTTCCGGCGGCGGCGGTGGCGTCTTGGTGTCGGGAGTTCCCGGAGTACGAGCCGCCCACGTCGTGGTCATCGGTGGAGGGGTGTCGGGCATCGCCGCGGCGACTTTGGCGGTGGGCATGCACGCCCGCGTGACGATTCTCGATACCAATCTCGATCGACTGCGCGCGATTGATTATCAGTTTGAAGGCCGCGTCCAAACCATGGCCTCGTCCGCCACGGCGATCGAAGCGGCCTGTCTCGACGCCGACATCGTCATTGGTGCCGTTTTAGTCGTCGGCGCCAAAGCACCCACTCTGGTCAGCAACGAATTGGTGTCGCGTATGCGTCCCGGCTCGGTTCTCGTCGACATCGCGGTCGATCAGGGCGGTTGTTTTGAAGCGACGCACGCGACCACTCACTCCGCACCCACCTTCGACGTCAACGGATGCGTGTTTTACTGTGTGGCCAACATGCCCGGCGCCGTTCCGCAGACCTCGACCTACGCCCTCGCCAACGCCACTCTTCCCTACACCCGCGCCCTGGCGGCGCACGGCTGGCGCGGAGCGGTCGCGCGTGACGCGGCGCTGGCCGAAGGGGTCAACGTGGCCCAGGGCGAAATCCTCTACGCCCCCGTCGCCGCGGCGCACCAACTCCCCCACACGTCGCTGGAGAGTTTCCTCAGGTCCTAGCCCAGATAGGGACAGTGACGGCATCCCGTCTCGCAGCAAAAACCTCGTTCGAGGTGCGTGGCGCAGGTCAAGACGTAGAGACCCGTGGTGGGATCACGGTAGAAGGTTTCCTTCGCCCGTACGGCTCTTTCGTGGGCTTCCACGATCACCTGGTAATCACGGCGTTCGGGCGAAAGTCGCGACGGGTGGGGGCGAGGAATCGCGACGTCGGACATGGGCTCAACCTAGCGTTCTACTCCTACATCCGGACAATAATCTTGCCGAGTTTTCCGGCCACGCGGAAGTGCTCGTAGGCATCATTGATCTGAGAGAAGTCGACCACTTCCGCCACCGGCACGTGTACCTGACCCGACTGCCACCAGGGACGCACCACCTCGTTCACCAAGGTGGCGACTTCGGCTTTTTGATCACGGG
Source organism: uncultured Actinomycetes bacterium (assembly GCA_903848885.1). Classification (GTDB taxonomy): domain Bacteria; phylum Actinomycetota; class Acidimicrobiia; order Acidimicrobiales; family RAAP-2; genus RAAP-2. The sequence continues at coordinate 38,256 of CAINHL010000023.1, read as the reverse complement.
CGCGCGCCCGCAAGGTCGATCCCGTGACGCGGATACGACGCTGCATAATGGCGAGCAGATCGATCTCGGCGCGTCCACCACCACCCACGCCAATAATGACTACCCGACCACGCGGCGCCAGGAAACGTTGCGCCACCTCGAGGTGGGCCGCGCCGATAAGTTCGAGCAATACGTCGACGGGCGCCAAGGACATCTCGGGCGAGTTAATCGTGGTCGTGTGAGCACCGAGTTTCTGGAGAGCGGCGTGGTGCGTGTCGTTACGAGTGACGGCCGTGACCTGTGCGCCGAGCGCGGCCGCGATCTGCACCGCCGCTGTTCCGACGCCACCCGCGGCGCCGGAAACGACGAGGTGCTGGCCACTCGCGAGTTCGCCTTGCGTGATGAGGGCGTCGGCGGCGGTGGAGAACGCTTCGGCAAAGCCCCCCGCGGTGATGAGGTCAGCCTCTTCGGGAATCTGAATGAGGTGCTCGGCGGGGACGACGACGTGCGTGGCGTGGGCGCCGCCACCCACTACGGCACAGACGCGACGACCAAGGAGCTCGCTGTCCACCTGGGGGCCGACGGCCACCACGTGGCCGGCAATTTCGAGTCCGGGAATATCCGCGGGGGATCCTGCGGGGGCGGGGTAGAAGCCGAGGAGTTGGAGCAGGTCGGCGGCGTTGATGCCGGCGCTGGCGATTTCGATTAGTACGTCACCCGGACCGGCGACGGGGGTGGGTCGGTCGGCAATGACGAGAGAACCGTTGACAATTGTGGCTGCGCGCATGGCCGTAGCCTAGATTGCGCCCGAATTGCGTCCGCCGGATAAGGTACCGACATGACAATTTTCACGGCACCCCTCAAGACCCTTTCCGGCAGCGACACCACCCTTGGCGCCTACGCCGGCCAAGTGATTCTCGCGGTCAACGTCGCCTCGAAGTGTGGACTGACGCCGCAGTACACCGGACTGGAAGAACTGCAGAAGACCTACGGGTCACGTGGCTTCACCGTGGTGGGTTTCCCCTGTAACCAGTTTCTCGGCCAAGAGCCCGGCAGCGCTGAGGAGATTCAAGAGTTCTGCTCCACCACCTACGGTGTCACCTTCCCCTTGATGGAGAAGATTGACGTCAACGGTGACGACCGCCACCCGATCTACGCCGAGCTCACCCAGGTGGCCGACGCCGACGGCGTGGACGGCGACATCCGTTGGAACTTTGAGAAGTTCCTCATCGCGGCCGACGGCAGCGTGACCCGCTTTGGCCCCATGGTGACTCCCGAGGATTCCTCCTTGGTCAGCGCCATCGAAGCGTCGCTGGCGAACTAGTTCAGGACTCTTCGCAGTCGTAGGTGGGTCTCTCGAAAACCGAGAGCCCGCCAAAAATTCTGAGCCACCTCGTTATGCGTGTCCCAGTTCACTTCTACCTGCGTGTCGTCCTGCGCGGCGGCAGCGTCGAGTACGGCACGCACCATTGCCCGGCCCACTCCACGTCCGCGGTGTTCGGGCAGAATGACCACGCCACTGAGATGTAGACGTGACTGCGTACTTCCGGTGTGCGCGCTCAGGGGGAAAGCCACCGCGTGCCCCACGGCAATACCGTGGTATTCAACAATGACGTAGGAGCTGTCGGGATCCTCGAGAGTTTCGCGCCATTCCTCGTCCACCGGACCGGGCGGGAGCCCATCGGTCTGTGGGTCGCTCGCCGTCTGGGCGTGGTCGAGAGAGAGGGCGATGTCGAGGTCGTCGAGAGAAGCTCGTCGCGCGCGATAGCCCTCGGGGAAACTATCGGCAGGATGGTCACCGCCACGCACACGCACGCCACGGGCGTGGACGCGCTGGAATCCCACTTCTTCCCAGGTCGTGGCGTCGATGAGCGGTGCCCAGACGTAGGCCGCCGTCGCTCCCGCTTCGATCCACGAAGGTCGACAGCCCTCCACCAAGGCCAGTAAATCTTCCGCGGAGTTACAAGAGAAACCGTCGGGGCTCATCCAAAGCGCACGGCCAAACGAACCTCCCTCGAGAATTGTTCCACGAAGGTGCCCGACGAGACCTGTGCTGTTCGTGAGGACCGAAATGTCGGCGAGAGAATCGTTCATTTCCCGGCGCAGGGCGCCGACATCGATGGAATCCTCGGCACCGTCTGCGTGTCGACGACGCGCGCGCACCACGCGATCGACGATCTCGTCAATGTCGGCGGAACGTGCGGGTCGCAGGGCGGTCACCTCATCACCGTACAGAGATGGCGCGGTGAATGTGAGAAAGTAGACCATGGCTCTTCGCGCGACCCTCTTCGACATGGACGGACTCCTCTTGGACTCCGAGATCCTCTGGCACAAGGCGGAAGTAGAGATTTTCGGCTCCCTGGGCGTGGTGATTCCTCAGGACGGGACCCGCCTCACCAAGGGCATGTACGTCGCCGAAGTGGTGGATTTTTGGTGGCAGCGCCATGCCTGGACGGGACCGTCGACGCGCGAGGTCGTGCAACAGATTCTCCAACGCGTGGGAGACCTCGTGGAGAGCGAAGGGCGACTCTTGCCCGGAGCCGAACGGGCGATTGCCCTCTGCGCGGAGCGTGGCCCCGTGGTGGTCGCCAGTTCCACCCCCATCGACCTGATTCGCCGCTGTTTGGATCACTTTTCGCTGCGCGAACGTTTTGTCGGGATTTATTCAGCCGAGTTCGAACCTTTCGGTAAGCCCCACCCCGGTGTTTTCATTACCGCCGCCCTGGACATCGATTGCCATCCGAAAGATTGTCTGGTCTTCGAGGACTCACAAGCCGGGGTGATAGCGGCCAAGGCGGCGCGAGCCACCTGCGTGGCCGTGCCGGCAGCCGACGAGCGACGCGCGCCGACCTTCGTGATCGCCGACCTCGTCTTGGACTCGCTCGACGAGCTCAGCGCGACGTGGTTGGATCAGCAGTTTGGTCGCTGAGCACGCGGGTGAAGCGCACGCCACTGGGGTAGGTAAAAGCCCCCGGTGGAAAGGACTCCACGTGCGTCCAGCCGATGCGCTCATAAAAGGCAATGGCTTCGGGCTGTTTGATACCCGTTTCTAAATAGAGCTGTCGGTAGTTCAGTCGCCGCGCCTCGTCTTCAATACCCGCCATGAGAGCACCGGCTACTCCCGCGCGCCGCAGGTCGGGACGCACCCAGAGTCGCTTGATCTCGCCCCACGCGTCGGCGGGGTCGAGGATGGAGCGCAGACCCACGCCACCGGCAAGGTGACCATCCACGCGCGCGACCACGAAGGATCCACGAGGTCCCGTGAGTTCGCTCCAATCCAAGTGCGCGCGATCGGAATCATTGCCGTAACGGCGGTCGAGCTCGTCGAGAGCGGCAAAGACGAGGGCGCGTGGTCCGGGTAATTCGATATCTTCACGCGCAACGCTGATGTGGGCCACCTACGTAGCGTACGAGGCCCTCGGTTCGAATGATGCAAGGCATTTACTACGATAAGAAGAACTAAAGGAGTTGTGTGTTTCGTCCCGTCAGCGCCGACATCAATTTTGTGGCCGTCGAAGAAGCCGAGTTGGCGCGTTGGCGCCAGCAGGACATCTTCCGGCGCTCCATGGAACAACGCGTGGGCGCGACGCCGTGGGTTTTTTACGAAGGACCTCCCACCGCCAACGGCATGCCGGGATTGCACCACGTCTGGGCACGTTCCTATAAAGACCTTCTCTGTCGCTTCCAGACCATGCGGGGCCACTACGTCGCCCGTCGTGCGGGCTGGGACACCCACGGCCTGCCGGTCGAGGTCGAAGTGGAAAAGAGACTGGGTATCTCGGGCAAGAAGGCCATCGAAGAAGAAGTCGGTATCGCCGAATTCACCCGCCTCTGCCGTGAGTCAGTGCAGACCTACGTCGGGGAATTCGCACGTCTGACCGAACGCATTGGTTACTGGGTCGACATGGACAACGCCTATTTCACCTACGAGCCCAGCTACGTCGAATCCGTCTGGTGGCAGCTGCAACAACTCTTCGATCGCGGACTGCTGTATGAGGACCTCAAGGTCGTTCCCTACTGCACACGCTGCGGTACCGCGCTCTCGAGTCACGAACTGGGTCAACCCGGGGTCTACACCGATGAAGAGGACGAATCGTGTTACGTGAGCTTCGCCCTCAGTGACGCCGACACCCGCAAGGATCTCGGGGGCGCGACGCACATTGCGGTGTGGACGACCACTCCGTGGACTCTGCTGAGCAACGTGGCCGTGGCCGTGAATTCTGAGGTCACCTACGGCGTGGTGAACGGCGTCATCGTCGCCGAAGCCTTGGCCGAATCGGTGTTCGGTGACGGCGCCATCGTCACCGCCACCTTCCCCGGCTCCGCTCTCATCGGTCTGCACTACCAACGACCCTTCGACGACGTCGACTTACCCGAAGGCAGCGACGCGTGTCGCATTGTGGCGGCGGACTACGTCACTACCGATGACGGAACCGGCCTGGTGCACCAGTCGCCGGCCTTCGGTGAAGTGGACCGTCAGGTCGCGCGGGCGAATGGCCTACCTACCCTTAACCCCGTAGGACCTGATGGCTGTTTTACTTCGGCCGTTTCCTGGTTGGAAGGTCGCAACGTACGCGAGGCCAACGCCGACATCAACAACGAATTGGAACGTCGCGGAATACTCATTCGCCGCTTCCCCTACGTCCACTCGCTGCCGCATTGCTGGCGTTGCACGACGGTCTTGATTTATTGGGGTAAGCCCAGTTGGTACATCGCCACTAGTCAGTTCAAGGAATTGATGATGTCGGAAAACGACACCATCGACTGGCACCCAGAACATATTCGCGAAGGTCGCTTCGGCGAATGGCTGAAGAACAACGTGGACTGGGCACTGTCGCGTGACCGCTTCTGGGGAACGCCTCTTCCTATCTGGCGTTGTCCCGAAAATCACCTGACCTGCATCGGTTCGCGCGCCGAGTTGTCCGCCCTGACCGGCACGGATCTATCGCAGATTGACCCACACCGCCCGGCCATCGATGACGTCCTCGTTCCCTGCCGCACCTGCGGTGAGTTGGCGCACCGCGTCGAGCCCGTGATTGACGCGTGGTTCGACTCCGGAGCAATGCCGGCTGCCCAAGTGGGCTACCCCCACGTCGAAGGTTCGGCCGAAGCCTTTGCCTTTCCCGCGCAGTACATCGCGGAAGCCATCGACCAAACCCGCGGATGGTTTTACTCACTCTTGGCCGTGAACACCATGGTCTTCGGCGCCAAGCCCTACGAACACGTTCTCTGTCTCGGTCACATCGTGGATCAGGACGGCAAGAAGATGAGCAAATCCGTCGGCAACGTCATTGACCCCTGGGACGTACTTTCAACTCGCGGTGCTGACCCTCTGCGTTGGTGGATGTTCTCACAGGGTTCTCCGTGGACGCCGACGCGCGCGAGTCTGGGAGCCATTGACGCCTCCCTGCGCGACATGATGGGGACTTTGTGGAACACCTTTAGTTTCTTCACCACCTACGCCTCACTGAATAATTTCGACCCCGCAGACGCAGAAATTCCCTCACGCGCCGATCGCAGTGATATGGACCGCTGGATTATTTCTCGTCTCGAGCACGTCACCGACCAGGTAACGCAATCCCTCGACGGCTACGAGCCGCAGGGATCCACCGACGCCCTGATGCGCTTCGTGGATGATTTGTCCAACTGGTACGTCCGGCGCAGTCGTCGCCGTTTCTGGCGCACCGACCCTCTGGCCCCACGATCCGACTCCCTGGCGGCCCAGGCCACCTTGCTCGAAGTCCTCCAGCGCCTCTCGCTCTTGTTGGCGCCGTTCATCCCCTTCGTGTCGGACACCATGTACCGCGCGCTCTTCGAGCGTCCCGAGTCCGACTCGGTGCACTTAGCCGACTGGCCGGCAGCCCGTGTGAACGAATGTGACGACGAACTGGAGGCGTCGATGGAAGTGGCACGGCGTTTGACCTCCCTGGGACGTGCCGCGCGAGCCGAAGCGGGTGTCAAAGTACGTCAACCATTGCACCGGGCTCTGGTCTTCGTGGCGCCCGGGACACCCTTGCCGCCAGTGGGAGTGGTCGAGGACGAATTGAACGTGGACGCTCTGGAGTTCGGCTCCGAATTGGCGGACGTGTTGAGTTTCGAACTGGTACCGAATTTCCGCACCCTCGGCAAGCGCGTGGGTGAGGGAGTAAAGGAGCTCAAAGGCGCCCTGGCCGCCCTCGACGGGGTGTCGGTCGCCGAGACGCTCGAAGCTGGTGGCAGCATTGAGGTGAGCGTCTCCACGGGGACTTTCTCGCTGAACTCTGACGACGTGGAACTACGGGTGCGCAGTCAGGGAGGCTTCGCGGTGTCGCGCGAAGCTAACGAAGTAGTAGCCCTCGACCTTTCGCTGGACGACGGACTGCTGCGCCGCGGCTATTTGCGTGACGTGGTGCGACAAGTGCAAGATCTCCGCAAGAACTCGGGCTTGGACGTCTCTGACAGAATCGTTCTCTACGTGACAGGAATCGACGACCTGGCCGATGGATTCGCTACCTTGGCCGCGGAAGTCCTGGCCGCGCAGATTCTCACGCAGGCCGGCCCGCACACGGCCACGGCCTTGGAACTCGATGATGAGCGTGAGGCATCCGTCTGGGTCGAAAAAGCCGACACTAACTAGTTACGGTCGTACTCCGTCGTGGCCAGCGCGCGCGTTTGAGTTTCTGCGCGGGTCGTTCCACCAGCCACCAACTCGCAACCGCGAGGGGAACCGTGCAGGCAATGGCCGCGTAGCTAAAAGCGAAGTACCCCATCTGCGACGCACCGGTATAGGTAAGGAGTGTGGTCACGGGAAAGGCGTAAATGTAGACGCCGTAGCTGTAGTCGTTGCGGGCGCCGACTCGATGGAAGGGCAGGTGCGCTCCCAGCCAGAGCAGGGGATAGGCCAGGAGCGGTGCTCCCAGGTCCGACACGCGAAAATACAAGTACGGCAGCGATCCGCCCATGTACAAGTTGCCGAAGAAGGCCAACCCGCACGCGAGAGCGATCCACCCGGAGTCCACCACGTGGTGTCGCCAGGTGTAGAGGGCGCTCCCGACGAGAAAGATGGCCAGAAATTTGATTAGGTATTCCGGTATCCAAAAGTGCAGTGGATTAAACGTGCGCTCGTTGTGCGGCCAGAAGGTGACGACAATTTGGAGCAACCATACCGCCGCCGCCGCAATAAAAATTTCCGTGCGCGCCTGAAGTATCTTGAGTCGCGCCAACACCATTACCACGAGGTAGCAAAGGAATTCGTAAAACAAAGTCCAAATAGATCCGTTCCACGTGGCGGAGCCGATCAGAATCTGCCGATAGTCCAGGAAGAAGTTGTTGCCGATGAAGGACCAGGGTGAGGGTGATGCGTGGAAGTAATTCCCGGGCAGGTGCTGCGCCTTCCATCCGAGATAGCCAAAGACCACCGCGGTGACCACGAGGGCCACCCAATATCCCGGAAGAATTCGCAGGCAACGTTGCCAGAGGTAGCGCGCGGAACTATTACGTTCGGCACTACCGGCGACGAGATAGCCACTGATGCCGAAGAAACCACAGACGGCGACCGTTCCCAGAGCGGTTCCTCCGAACCAGGCCCCGGAGCCCCAACCACCAATGGAGTAGGCGTGAGAGACCAACACCGCCAGGGCGAGCACGAGCCGGAGGAAGTTCAAACTATTTCTGGTCGGATCGAGTGCGTCCCCGAGTGTGGAACGCTGTGCGGACATGTCCATCAGCATACCGAGGGCCAATTTGGAACCGTGGTGATGAATCCAGAGGCGCAATGCGCGTGTGGCTGTCGCTGGGTACGATGGGGGTATGGCGTCCACCTCATCACAGCGCGGCAAGAAGGTCAAGGGAACCGTAGGGGTTCTGGGTTTCGTGGCGACCGTGGCCTCTATTTGGTGGTTCGCATTCCGCCCGCGCCAAAAGAACAATAAGAAGTAACTCCCCGCTGAGGGGGCGCCGAGGAAATCTCGCGCCTGTGTAGCGTGACGTCGATGGCCTCCAGTTCTTTTGCCCCACTGCGCCGTCGCAATTTTTCTCTCGCGCTGAGCTCGTCGTTCATTTCCTCTATCGGTACCTGGATGCAGTCGGTCGCGATGGGGGTGTATCTCACTGAAACTACCCATAACAACATCTGGCTTGGAATGATGACCGCGGCGGGGTGGTTGCCGAGCATCGTGGGTTCTCCCATTGGCGGCGTCGTAGCTGATCGTCGTCATCGACAGTCGTGGATTCAGTTACAAAATGTCATCATGGCTCTCACGGCCATTGCCTTGGCCGTCTTGCAGCTCACGCATCACCTCCAGCCTTTGGTGTGTGTCCTTCTGGCCATTGTCGAAGGGGTGTGTTCATCCGCGTCGTGGGCGGCGTGGCAGTCCTTGCTCCCGGACCTCGTCGGTGAGGGTGAAGTGTTGGCCGCCGTGTCCTTATCGTCGGCCCAGTTCAATCTGGGAAGAATTTTTGGGCCCATGGTGGCGGGCATCGTCTTGGCGGTGGCCTCACCCGGTTGGTGCTTCGCGGCGAATGCCGCGTCCTTTATTGCGGTGGTCATCATCTTCTCCTTCGTACAAACGACGCCCCGCAACGTGCACCACGAGGTCGTCTCGTTCACTCAGCAGGTTCGCCAAGGGGCCCGTGCGGCGTGGTCCCAGCCCTCGTGTCGCTACGCCATCATCGCGGTCGGGGTGGTGGCCATCCTCTTGAGCCCCTTTATCGCCCTGATCCCCTCGATGGCCATCCAAACCCTGCATTCGGGTCGGGTGGGGACGTCGTGGATGATGATGGCCCAGGGCCTGGGTGCGGTGATGGGTGCGGTCAGCGTACCGAATTTGGCGCGGCGCACCTCACGACGCTTCGTCTCTCTGCTGTCGGCGACGGGAATGTGCTGTGGGGTCATCGCCTACGGCGCATCACCGAACTTGTGGGCGGCCTCGTTGCTCTTGGTAGTAATGGGAGCGAGTTACATCGGCATCTTGTCGGGACTGAACACCGCCGTGCAACTCCACGCGCCGCTGCCAGAGCGCTCGCGGATACTGGCGCTCTACACCATGTCCCTGTCGATCTGTTATCCCATCGGGGCTCTTATCCAAGCAGCGCTCAGCCACCTCATCGGCCTCCGTGCCGTGACCAGCCTGTTCGGCGCGGTGGCCCTGTTAGGGCTCGTCGCGATTGCGCTCTGGCGCCCCCAGATTGTGAGCACTATTAGCGCGACGCCCGACACGACGACGCGGCAGGAATAACTGCCAGAATGGGGATATGCCCTTTGTCGCCGTTAACCCCGCCACCGGAGAAGTCGTCCAGCGCTTCGCCACGCATACGTCCGACCAGGTAGAAGCCGCCCTGCAACTTTCGCAGGAGGCGTACCCCTCGTGGCGAGCCCTCAGTTATGGCGAGCGCGCGACCTATATGGTGCGCGCGGCGGAATTACTCGAGAGCGAAATTCCGGTCGTCGCAGCCCTGATGACCAGCGAAATGGGTAAGACCTTCGCCGCGGCGAAGGGGGAAGCCTCCAAGTGTGCGATGACGATGCGTTACTTCGCCGAACACGCCGAAGCTCTGCTCGCGCCGACGGCAATTGCCACCTCGGCCGCGGCCTCGGGTGTTCGTTACGAATCCATCGGTGCCGTGTTGGCGATTATGCCGTGGAACTTTCCGATGTGGCAGGCGGTGCGCTTCGCCGCCCCGACCTTGATGGCGGGCAACGTGGGTATTTTGAAGCACGCCCCCAACGTCCCCGGGGTCGCGGACTATCTCGAACACCTTTTCCTTCGTGCGGGTGTACCCCGGGGTGTCTTTACCAACCTCTTCGTGGAGGTGGACCAGGTAGAGGCCATCATCGCCGACGCGCGCGTGTCCGCTGTTACCTTGACGGGTTCGGAACGTGCCGGTCGTGCAGTGGCGGCCATTGCCGGGCGTGAATTGAAGAAGTGCGTGATGGAGCTGGGTGGTAGCGACGCGTTCATCGTGGCCTCGTCGGTTGACATGGATCGCACCATTCCGATGGCGGTGACCGCGCGAGTGCAAAACAACGGGCAAAGCTGCATCGCGTCGAAGCGCTTCATCGTGGTGCGTGAACGGGCCGAGGAATTTCTCGAACGCTTTGCGACCGCGATGTCCGAGGTCGTCGTCGGCGACCCCATGAGCCCCGCCACCGTGGTGGGGCCATTGGTATCCGCGACCCAGCGTGACCTCTTGGACGCACAAGTTCGTGACGCGCTCGCCGCGGGCGCCCGCGCCCTGTGCGGCGGCGCGCCGCTGGAGGGACCAGGATTCTTCTACCCCCCGACGGTGCTCGTGGATGTTCCCGCTTCTTCGCGCGCCGGTACCGAAGAGCTCTTTGGCCCGGTGGCCGTGGTGCACGTCGTGGAGACCTTGGCCGCGGCCATTGAACTCGCTAACGCCACCCCGTGGGGTCTGGGTGGATCCATCTGGGCGCAGGACGAGGGGGAAATCGAACAGGCCATTGCCGGTATCGAAGCGGGCATGGTCTTTGCGAACGCGGTGGTGGCCTCGACGCCCGAGCTTCCCTTTGGTGGAATAAAGAACTCCGGCTTTGGTCGCGAGCTCGGTACGCACGGTATTCACGAGTTCGTGAACGCCAAAACGTATTTCGTGGCATGAGCTCTTTGTATTTCGATCACGCCGCGTCGGCCCCGCGTCGACCGGAAGTGCTCGAGGCGATGCTGCCCTGGACCACCGGCGTGGTGGGCAACCCTGCCGGTACGCACAGCGCCGCGCGACGTGCCCGTCGCGCCATCGAAGATGCACGCGACGAAGTCGCCGACTTCTTGGGTGTCACCCCCACTAACACCTTGTTCACGGCGGGCGGGACCGAATCCTGTCACTTGGCCATTGCCGGAACCGTCCAGCGCTTTCGACGTAGCCACGCGAACACCTCGGTGGTGGTGTCGGCTTTCGAGCACCACGCGGTACTGACGTCGGCTGAACTCATGGAGTCTCTCTTTGACGACGTAACGACACGCCTCATGCCCGTCGGCGCGGATGGTTGTATCGAACTGGATTCGTTGACCTCGTTGGTCGACGCCTCGACGGCGGTCGTCAGCGTGATGGCGGTCAATAACGAAACCGGCATCATTCAACCGCTCGAAGCCCTGCGGGCGCGACTCGACGATCTTGGCACCACCACCCTCGTGCATACCGACGCCATCGCCGCGGCCCCGTGGATGGACGTGGCTCTGAGCACCGCCAGCGCGCACCTGATTTCGCTCTGCGCGCACAAACTCGGTGGCCCCGTGAACGCGGGGGCTCTGGGATTACGTGACGCCACCATTGAAGCTGTCGTTCCTGGCGGAGCACAGGAGCGCGGTTTACGTGGGGGCACCGTGGACGTAGCCGCCGCCGTCGGTTTAGCCATGGCGTGTCGACTCACGCGTCACGAACGAGTCGCCAACAGTGCACATTGTCGCGAGCTCCAAGTGCGGCTCCAGAAAGCCATGACTGCCGTGGAAGGGGTGAGCGTGACGGGGGAAAGTGTCGAGCGGGTCCCTGGCACCGTGCACCTCCTCATTTCCGGAGTGTCGAGTGACGAAGTTCTTTTCTTGCTGGACCAAGCCGGGGTGAGTGCCTCGGCGGGAGCGGCGTGTTCGAGCGGCGCCACGTCGGCGAGTCACGTCATGACGGCGATGGGCGTGCGTCCCGAATTGGCACGTGGATCACTCCGTCTGAGCATGGGGGGCGAAACCACCCACGACGACGTCGATGCCCTGGCGACGATTTTGACGGGCGTCATTGCGCGCTTACGTCCGAGTGCGTAAGCGTCACGCGGCGATGGCAGACTAGAGACATGAGAATCCTGGTAGCGATGAGCGGTGGCGTGGACTCATCCGTGGCCGCCGGCATCCTGCGCGACCAGGGCCACGACGTCGTGGGTGCCACCTTGAAGTTATGGGGTGGGGCCTCGGATTCGGGCTGTTGCTCGGTATCCGACGTTGACGACGCGCGCCGGGTGGCCCAAGTGCTCGGTATCGATCATCACGTTTTTAATTACACCGACGAATTCGATCAGTTCGTAGTGGAACCTTTCGTGGCTGATCACGCCGCGGGTCTCACTCCGAATCCCTGTATCGAATGCAATCGGCACATCAAGTTCGACCTGCTCTTCGAGCGCGCGGAGCGACTCGGCTTCGACGCGGTGGCGACGGGGCACCACGCACAAATTCTGGAGGTGGAGGGACGACCCTTCCTCAGCCGTGGCGCCGACCCCCAAAAAGATCAAAGTTATGTCTTGGGCTATCTCACCGAACCCATCCTGCGCCGACTTCTCTTGCCTATCGGTCACCTCACCAAGGAGCAAGTTCGTCAGGAAGCGGAACGTTTGGGACTGCGCACCTGGAACAAGCCCGACAGCCAAGACGTCTGTTTTATTGAAGCCTCCAAGGGTCGTGAGGCTTTTCTCTCGAGCCGCCTCACGCTCACCCCGGCCACCGTCTACGACCGAGTCTCCGGCGACGTGGTGGGTCACGCTCCGGCCGCCGAATTGGTGACCCTCGGTCAGCGTCGCGGCATTGCCGCGGGCATTGACGGTGAACGACGCTACGTCACCAAGGTTGACATCGGACAGCGCCGCGTCGAAGTTGACCGCTTGGAAACCATCTACGTGCAGTCCGCGCTGCTGGACGCCACTTCGCTCACCTACTCGTACGATCCCCTGGTCGATGGGCAACAACTCTGCGTGCAGTGGAGTGCGCACGGCCGCAGCCTGTTGGCCACCTTGTCGCTCAAGGGTGAGTGTCGCCTGGACTTTAGTGAAGAGATTCGACCCATTGCTCCGGGTCAGTCCGTGGTGTTTTATCGAGAGGACGAACCCTCGGTGGTCCTCGGTGCGGCGGTCGTTACTCGATGAGTTCGCCCGCGGAACGTATCGCGGCGCTGACGGCGCAGATTGCTGAATGGAACGAGGCCTACTTCGTTCGCGACGCCCCCGTGGCGCCGGATGCTGACTACGACCGGGCGGTCCGGGAACTACGCGAGCTGGAAGCCCTCCACCCCGATCTCGCCAGTGTGGATTCACCCACGCAGGCGGTGGGTTCGAAAGTAGGCGACCTCTTCACCCCCGTGGCCCACCAGGTAGCCATGTTGAGTTTGGACAACGTCTTTGACGTGGATGAATTACTCCTGTGGGCCCAGCGCACCGCGAAGGGCGTCAGTGATCTCGACGAAATTTACTACTGCATCGAACCGAAGATTGACGGCCTGGCGCTCTCGCTGGTGTATCTCGATGGCGTGTTCGCCTACGCCGCCACGCGCGGTGACGGACGCGTGGGGGAAGACGTGAGCGCCAACGTGATGACGATTCGCAACGTGCCGATGACCCTGGAAGGAAACGCCACTAGCGGTCGCATTGATGTCCGGGGTGAAGTTTTCTTAGCCAAGAAAGACTTCGAGGAATTAAACGAGCGACAGCGTCAGGCGGGGGCCAAGGAGTTTGCCAACCCCCGCAATGCCGCCGCCGGAAGTCTTCGTCAAAAGGACCCGGCGGTGACGCGCGAGCGCCCCTTGTCGTTTCTGGCCTATCAACTCGTTGTCGGTGAAGGGCACCCGCTGCAATCTCTCACGCAACACACCCAGAGTTTGGCGCAACTCGCGGAGTGGAAGTTTCTTACGGCCGTCGAGACGAAGCGTGCACGTGGTCCGCAGGACATGGTGGCGGCAACGAACTGGTTTGAAGAGCGTCGCCACGACCTGATCTACGACATTGATGGTGTGGTGATCAAAGTCGACGACCTGGCCCTCCGCGATCAATTGGGCTTTACTTCACGCGCGCCGCGTTGGGCCATCGCCCGGAAACTTCCGCCCGAAGAGCAGACCACGACCTTGCTGGCTATTGAAGTATCCATTGGTCGCACGGGGCGAGCGACCCCCTACGCCGTCCTCGAGCCGGTGGTAGTGGCCGGATCGACCGTATCTATGGCCACTCTGCACAACGAGGACCAAGTCCGACTCAAAGATGTACGTCCGGGTGACGTGGTCATTGTCCGCAAGGCGGGTGACGTGATCCCCGAAGTAGTCGGAGCGGTCACGGCGACGACGCATCGCCACGAGCCATGGCAATTTCCTCGTGAATGTCCCGAGTGCGGCGGAGAACTGCGTCGCGTGGGCGAAGAGAGCGACACCTACTGCGTCAACGCCGCCTGCCCGGCCCAACAAATGCAACAGGTAGTGCACTTCGCGTCACGTAGCGCCATGGATATTGAGGGTTTGGGTGAGCAACGCGTCGCGCAACTACTGCAGGAAGGATTGATCAGCGATCTCGTTGATTTGTATTCTCTGGATGCCGAGCGGGTGGCCCATCTAGAAAAGATGGGGGAGCTCTCCGCGAACTCACTGGTAAATGCCATCGCGGCATCCAAGGATCAGCCGTTGTCACGACTTCTCATTGGGCTGGGTATTCGACACGTCGGACCGGTGGCCGCTCGCGGCCTGGCCGGACGATTCCGGAGCCTGAATGGGGTGCGGTACGCCAGCGTCGAGGAGATCGCGTCGGTCGAAGGCGTGGGGCCGATCATCGCCGCGTCGGTCGCGCTCTATATGGCCACCCCGGAACACCAAGAGCGTGTGGAGCGACTCAACGAATTGGGCGTGGCTCTCGAGGAACCTCGAATGAGCGACGACCTGGCGCAGACCTTGGCGGAGAAGGCCGTGGTGGTCACTGGATCGGTCCCGGGATATTCACGCGACGGTGCCGAAGCGGCCATCGTGGCGCGCGGCGGCACCTCACCAGGTTCGGTCTCCAAGAAGACGTACTGCGTGGTAGTGGGCGAAGCCCCGGGGGCATCCAAGCTCACGAAGGCCGAAAGTTTGGGGGTGCCCATGGTGGCCGCCGAACACTTCGACGACCTGCTCGCCACGGGTGTCTGGCCCTCGGCAACTTCGTAACTTCCTCGGTAGGCTGTTTTCATCATGAGCCCCGACACCGTGAGCCCCGGCCAGATTCTCGCCGGTCGCTACCAACTGACCCGCTTGATTGGCGTCGGCTCCTCCACCGCCACCTACGAAGCCAGCGATCTCACCCTGCAGCGCAGCGTGGCCGTAAAGATTCTGCTGCCGCAATACGCCGATAATTTCTCCCTCCGCGAACGATTCCAACGAGTCAGCGCGGCCGTTTCGGGATTGACGCATCCCCACCTGACGCGGGTCTACGACTCGGGTAGTGATCAGGGCGTGGTCTATTTGGTCACCGAGTACCTTTCCGGCGGCTCACTTCGCGACGTATTGGATGCGCGCCGGACCTTGAGTCCCGCCCAGGCAGCTCGCGTGGGTTACGAAGCGGCCTTGGGCCTGGCTGCCGCGCACGCGGCGGGATTCGTGCACGGCTCCTTGCACCCCAGCAAAATTGTCTTTGATGCCGATGGACGCATTCGCGTGATTGACTTCGGCCTCGCCGGGGTGCTGGAACCTGCGCGGGTGGCGGAGCTACCTCTGGACACTCTGCGCTACATAGCTCCGGAACGCGTCGACGGCTCTGCGCCTGACGCGCTGGGTGACGTGTACTCCCTCTGTTGCATCTTGTTCGAATCGCTCACTGGTTACGTCGCGCACGACGGTACGACGGCGGACGAGATCACCTCGGGACGTCAAAATTCTCCGCTGCCCTCCGACCCCGCTCTGGGCACCTTGGATCTGGTGGTGGCTACCGGTGCGGCCTACGACCCCCGCGCGCGCATGAACGCACAACTCTTGGCGGCGCGGCTCCAATCCGCAGGCGACTCCTTGCCCGCTCCGCACGCCCTGGCCACGAATTCGGCGTTTAAGGCGCCGTCGGCCTATGAAGTTCTGGGCGCACCCGTCGTAGCGCCCGCGACGCGTACACCGAGCACGGTGCCGCGCCCCGTGGAAGCCCGCGACGAGGCGCCGGAAAGCGCGGCCGAACGCTGGAGTGAGCCAGAAGTGCACTTTGACGACGACTATGCCGCGCCACCCATGACGCGGTCCCGCCGGTCCCGCGAATCCCCTCGACGACGATTGCTCTCTCTGCTCGCGCTGATTGTCGTCGTAGGGGGACTCGGCGCGTGGAAATCGGGAGTGTTCACTACGCGTCACGACGTACCGCGCTTGCTGGGCTTAAGCGTGGCGCAATCGGCAAAAGTACTGAGCGCCGACAATTTCACCTTGGTGGTGGGAGCCAAGGTCACCAGCACCGAAAAAATTGGCAACATTGTGAGCCAGACCCCCGCCCCGGGAAGTTCCTTACAGTCGGGTGGCACCATCACCGTGAACTTGTCGAACGGCGTGCCGACGGTGACCTTGCCGGTTGGACTTATCGGTCAGACCTGCGCCGCGGCCACGCAGGCGCTCGCGAACGTGGGCCTCAACGCGGTGTGTCCATCGACCGCCGCGGTGTTCTCTTCCGACCCCATCGACACCGTGGTGTCCGTCACTAACGGAACGATTGTCAATCCCTCTACCGCCGCTCCCCACGCCACGCTGACGCTGATTCTTTCCAAGGGTCCGTCCAGCGCCACGGGTGGCACCACCACGACCACCACCCCTCCCGCCAAGGGCCAGGTGCGCGTTCCCAACCTGGTGGGTCTGACGACGGCGCAAGTCACCGCCGCACTCCACGCCGCCGAGCTGTATTACTCCAGTGATTCGCCCAGCGCTCCGTGGAAAGTAGTACTGAGCCAATCGCCGCCCGCCGGGACGGTGGTGGCTAGATTTTCTCGCCTCCGGCTGAAAGTTCAGAGGTAGTTCATGGCCGATTGCGATCTCTGCGAGGCGGCGCTGTTGACGCCGCGACACTACGAAGATGATCTGTGTTGGATCGCCGATTGTGAGATTTGTTTAGTGCCCATGGTGGTGTGGAAAATGCACGACCCCGTGCCACCCGCCGAGGTCAAAGCCCTCCTCCACCAGCACTTAGCCCGCGTGGCCGACCCGATTTTGGGCGAAGGCGGATGGAAACTCGATGACCATATGCGCAATATCCCCGACCATTACCACGCCCACGCACGACCCCCCATGTTCTGGATGCGATAGGGCAGTCCTCGAGCCCGAGTTAGTAGGCTGACCGAGTTATCTCGTTGCTAAAGGAGCATCATGGGTCAGCTAGACGGTCGCGTAGTCATCATTACCGGAGCGGGTCGCGGAATTGGTCGCGAACACGCACTTCTCTTCGCCGCGGAAGGCGCCAAAGTTGTGGTCAACGACCTCGGTGGTGGCCTAGATGGATCGAGCGCCGAAGGAACACCGGCAGAGCAGGTTGTCGCTGAGATTCGCGCCATGGGCGGCGAAGCAGTCGCTAACCACGACAACATCGCCGACTGGGAAGGTGGCAAGCGCCTCATCGATGCCGCCATCGACGCCTTCGGCGACCTTCACGTATTGGTGAACAACGCCGGAATCCTTCGTGACCGCGTGTTAGTCAACTTGAGTGAGGACGACTGGGACGCCGTTATCAACGTTCACCTCAAGGGCCACTTCGTGCCTACTCGTCACGCCGCCGCCTACTGGCGCGAGCAGGCCAAGGCCGGTAAGCCCGTGAACGCGGCCATCATCAACACCTCGTCGACCTCGGGTCTGTTGGGCAACGTTGGTCAGTCGAACTACGGTGCCGCGAAGTCGGGTATCGCTTCGTTCACCGTCATCATCGCGGAGGAACTCAAGCGTTACGGCGTGCGCGCCAACGCCATCGCCCCGGCCGCGCGTACCCGTATGACCGAGTCGACTCCTGGTCTGTCGGACATCGTCCAGAAGCCGGGCGACGCCGCGGTCTTTGACGCCTGGGACCCGGCCAACATTTCACCGCTGGTGGTCGCCTTGGCTGCGCCCACCTGTGAGATCACCGGTGAGGTCTTCTTCGTGCAGGGTGGTCGCGTGAGCCGCTTCCAGAACTGGACCATGAAAGAGACGCTGGACAAGAACGATCGTTGGACCGTAGCTGAACTGACGGAGAAGCTCCCCACTCTGCTCGCGTGAGTGACGAGACGCCCCCTCAGCGTCTCCGGCGAGATGACCCGGACGGACTTTTATCGTCACGCATGGACCCCGGCGCGGCCGCCTTTGGCGTCTTGGGTGGGGAAGCCTCCAGTGAGCTGAACTGGATGCAGATGATCACCTCGCGCGTGCAACAGCGCGCGGTGGGGTCGTCGCGCTACCCCTGGTGGGTTCTGTGGTCCTTGCTGGCCGGTCTCTTGGCGCTGAACTTCACGTTCACGGTTTTTATCGTGGACCTGCCCAACGTGGCCCACGAGTTTCACACGGAGCCGACGGTGTTGACCTGGACCATGATTGGGCCTCTATTGGCCTACGGTTTGGCCGCGCCGATTCTCGGCAAGGTAGGCGACATCATTGGACACCGTCGGATGTATCTCTTCGGTCTGGCCGGTGCGATGGTCTCGGCCGTGTTGACGGCGCTCGCTCCCAACGTGATCTTGCTGCTCGGCGCACGCACCTTGGACGGAATTCAAGGGGCCGCCACCGGAACGGCGTCGGCGGCTTTGGTGAACTTGGTCTTTCGCCCCGACGAGCGCGTGAAGGCTATGGGGTGGTGGTCGCTCGTCGGTGCCGGTGGACCGGTCTTGGGCGTATCTATTGGCTCACCCATCATCGCGGCCTTCGGGTGGCGGGCACTGTTCTGGTTCCAACTGATTCTCATTGCGGTGGCCTTCGCCGTGGTGAGCGTGGTCTTGCCCCGTGACCGCGGCACCCCTGCCGAACTGGCGGCGCGCAAAGTCAAGGCCCGTAACGATTTTCGCACCATGGACTGGATCGGCTCGTGGTCCTTGTCCGCCGGGGTGACCTCGCTCATGTTGGGCCTCTCACTGGGCAATTCCTGGGGCTGGACCAGTCTCGCGGTCAACCTGTGCTGGCTGGTGATGCTGATCTCCGCCTTTGTTTTCGTTCATCGCGTGCGCCACGCCGCGAACCCACTCATTCCGGCAAAGTACTTCCGTCGACGTAACTTCGTCATGCCCATTGGTATTCGCGCGGCCGCTAACTTCGCCTACTTCGGTGCCTTCTTCATGTTCCCCTTGCTCATGGAACAGGGTTACGGCTATTCCATCCCGCGGGTGGGAGCGGTTGCCATTGCGCGCCCCATCACCTTCGCCCTCTGTTCCCCCATTGCCGGATACGTCGCGATTCGTATCGGTGAACGCATCAGTGTTCTGGCCGGCGCATTGTCATTAACCCTCTCGCTGGCCCTCTTTTCTTTGCTCCAGCCCAGCACCAGTGTGTGGATTGTGGTGGTGGCCTTGGCCTTGTCGGGCTTTGGCATGGGAGTGAACGGCCCCGCATCCGGCGCCATCATGGCCAACGAGGTGGACTCCACCGAATTCGGCGTGATGTCGGCGGCGTCCATGCTGGCCATGCAAGTAGGCGAAGTGGCCGGAATCCAAATTCTCGAAACGGTGCAGCAGTCCTTGGTGCGTTCGCGACATCTCGAAAATGCCCACGCCGGAGCGGAGCTGCTCGCCACCTTCCGCTTGCCCTTCTTCATCGGGGCCTGCGTCGGTGCCGTCGGCGTGTTGATGTCGTTTTTCGTTACCTCAGTACCGCGCGAAAAAGCTAAGCGGTCATAGCGCGCAGGCGCTCCATCACCGCGCGCGCCTCCGGAGTCGGGGGAGCGTTCTGGAGTGCCAGCAGGGCCGACATATCTCCTTCGACTTTGATCTTGCCGTTCATGAAGGCGCTCATGGCGGCCTGCGGGTTTCCTTCAATCAGCAAGGCCTTGGCCGTGAGCCAATCAATGGTCACGCTCAGTGAGGGTGATGGGAGGTGACCGTAGTCCAGGGCCACGGGGCCGTTCGCGGTATTGAGGTGCGCCTGCACCGTGGGGGAGTCGCCAAAGGGAACGTCGGTAATGGTGAGGTTCATCACCACCGCCACGGGGGCGGGTCCGAGGTCGCCGACTTCGGCACGTAGTTCGGTGGCTGCCGCCACCCACTCGGGGCTTAAAAACTGGTGGCTCACGCGCTGACCGCTTCCTCTTTCGTTACTGCTCCTGACTAACGGTAATCTCTAATCTCATGACTACTTCCATCATGCCGGGCTGTGAATCCTTTTCGTCAACCGGCTCCTCTCACGGCGTCTTGGTCCTGCACGGCTTCACCGGTAATCCCCAGTCCATGCGCCCCTTGGCCGAGGCCTTGGCGAATGCCGGTTTTACCGTGGAACTTCCCCGACTCCCCGGACACGGCACCACCGTCGAGGACATGATGACCACCACCTGGGCCGACTGGTCCAGCGCCGCCGAAGCCGCCTACGAATCCCTCGCGGGTCGTTGCGAAAAAGTGGCGATCGTGGGTCTGTCCATGGGTGGAGCCTTAACGGCCTACGTAGGTCAGCGTCACGATGTCGACGCCCTGGTGTTTATAAATCCCATCGTGAAGCCGGCTCCCGACGAAGATCGCGCGGCGATTCAACTCTTTATCGACGCGGGTGTCCTGGTTGACGTCTCCATTGGCTCCGACATTAAAAAAGAGGGACCCAAGGAAGCCTCCTACGACGCCACGCCCCTGGCCTGCGCCCTGTCCCTGATGAACGGCCTCGACGACGTCTACGCTCATCTCAACTCGCTGAACGCTCCGACCTTGTTGTTCACTAGTCGTGAGGACCACGTGGTGACGGACCCGATAAACGGAGACCTTCTGATGAGCTCCGTGGCGGCCCCCATCGAGCGGGTGTGGCTGGAGAACAGTTACCACGTCGCCACGTTGGATAACGACGCTGCCTTTCTCGAGGCGACCACCATTGCCTTTTTGACCCGTACGCTGGACGCATGAGTTCACGTTTGACCCGAGAGGACGTGGCCAAGGTAGCCGCGTTAGCGCGACTGCGCTTGAGCGATGAGGAACTCGACCTGTTCACCGAACAGCTCTCCAAGATTCTCGGTCACGCGGACGACATGGCCGCCTTGGACCTCACGGGAGTGGCCGCCACCGCGCATCCATTTGGTTTGATCAATATCGTTCGCCCCGACGTGGTGACGCCCAGTTTGAATCGAGACGCGTTCTTGTCGCAAGCTCCGGACGTTCAGGACTTCCGCTTCGCCGTTCCGCGCATCGTGGGGGAGGCGCCGTGACGAGTGCTCACGACATCGCCGCGCGCGTCGCGGCGGGATCGTCGGCGACGACCGAAGTCGAAACATCACTGGCCGCTATTTCTCAGCGCAACGCCGAGCTCAACGTTTTTCTGTACGTCGACGAAGAAGGCGCGCGCGCCGCGGCCCACCAGGTTGACGAGCGCATTGCGCGGGGCGAAAAGCTTCCCCTCGCCGGTGTGCCGGTAGCGCTCAAGGACAACCTGTGCACCGAGGGAATTCCCACCACCTGCTCGTCGAAGATTCTTGAAGGCTGGCGCCCGCCGTATACGGCCACCGTGGTGGAACGACTGCTGGCCGCCGGAGCCATCCCCATGGGCAAGACGAACCTGGATGAATTCGCCATGGGCTCATCCACTGAAAACTCCGCCTTTGGCCCGACTCTGAATCCTCTGGACCCCCGTCGGGTTCCCGGCGGATCGTCCGGTGGCTCGGCCGCGGCCATCGCCGCCGGCATGACGCCTATTTCGCTGGGATCCGACACGGGTGGATCTATTCGCCAGCCGGCCGCCCTGTGCGGCGTGGTGGGTATCAAGCCCACCTACGGTCTGGTCTCGCGCTACGGCGTGATTGCCTTCGCGTCCTCCCTTGACCAAGTGGGGCCATTCGCCGCCAACGTCGCGGACGCCGCTCTCACCTTGGAAGTCATTGCCGGACACGACCGCATGGACTCCACCTCCTTACCCGAGACCAGCCCCTCGCTCGTGGCGCACCTGAAAGATGGAGTGGCCGGTCGGCGCGTGGGTTACGTCAAAGAGCTCGTCGACGGATCAGACCCTGATGTGGCCGCCGCCGTGGCCGCGGCGGTGGAAGTGCTGCGAGCGCAGGGCGCCACCATCGTCGAAATGTCGATTCCCGAATTGCAGTTGGGGCTCTCCGCCTACTACTTGATTGCTCCGGCCGAAGCGTCATCCAACCTCGCGCGTTACGACGGCGTTCGCTTCGGTCTGCGTGTAGACGGCGATGACGTGGCGGGCATGAACGAAGCCACGCGCACGGCAGGCTTCGGTGCCGAAGTGAAGCGACGCATCATGCTCGGTACCTACGCTCTCTCCGCGGGGTATTTCGACGCCTATTACGGCCAGGCTCTCAAGGTACGCACCTTGACGATCAACGCCTTTCAGAAGGCCTACGCCGACGTGGACTTCCTCATTGGTGCCACCACGCCCTCGGTGGCGTTCCCCTTTGGCTCCAAGACCAAAGATCCCATGGCCATGTATTTGAACGACGTCTTCACCATTCCGTCAAACTTGGCCGGTGACCCCGCGGTGTCGGTGCCTTTTGGTCGCGGCGAAGCGAATCTTCCCATTGGCGTGCAACTTCTCGGACCGGGTCGTAGCGAAGCCGGACTACTCGCCGCCGCGCAAGTTCTCGAAGACGCGGAGCGTGCACGATGAGTTTGCCCGACGGCTGGGAGATGGTGATTGGACTCGAAGTCCACACCGAACTACAAACGAAGACCAAGTTGTTCTGTGGTTGCGCCAACGCCTTTGGTGCCGACGCCAACTCGCAGGTCTGCCCGGTGTGTCTCGGCTTGCCGGGATCACTTCCCGTGCTGAACGAGCAGGCGGTCGAACTCGCGATGGCTATCGGTTTCGCGCTGCACTGCTCGGTCGCGCCGTCGACCTTTCACCGGAAGAATTACTTCTACCCGGATATGCCCAAGGACTACCAAATCTCGCAGTACGACCTTCCCATTAACTCGAATGGTTACCTCGACCTACCCGACGGCAGCCGGGTCACCATTGAACGAGCACACCTCGAAGAAGACACGGGTAAGTCCACCCATCTCGGTGGTTCGGGACGTATTCACGGAGCCGATCGCTCGCTGGTGGACTACAACCGTTCGGGTGTGCCCTTGGTAGAAATCGTCTCGGGCCCCGACATGCGTTCGGCTGCCCAAGCCCGCGCCTACGCCGCGGAGCTGCGCGGCATCTTGATCGCCACCGGTGCGTCGGACGGACGCCTCGAAGAAGGCTCCATGCGTTTCGACGCCAACGTGTCGGTACGTCGACCCGGTGCGCCATTGGGGACACGCTGCGAAATCAAGAACTTGAATTCCTTGCGCTCCTTGCAGCGTGCCATTGACTACGAAGCCGCGCGACACGTGGCCATCCTCGAAGACGGCGGGAAAATTCGTCAAGAAACCCGCCACTGGAGCGAAGACTTGGGTGAAACCTCAACCATGCGGACCAAGGAGGAAGCTGACGACTATCGCTACTTCCTCGAACCCGACTTGGTGGAACTCTCTCCGAGCATCGAATGGCAAGATCGCGTGCGCGCGGCTCTGCCCCCGATGCCCGCCGAACGTCGCGCCACGCTCTTGACCATCGTGAGCGAGCCCACCTCCGCTCAGCGTGACGCCGTGGGCGTGATTGTGGATTTGCAGCTCGATCGCTTCGTTCTCGACGCGGTGGCCCAGGGAGCCGACGCGGCCTTGGCGATTGCGCGCACGTCCAACGAAATAGCCGCCGGCATTGACTCGCTCGCCAATTTGTCGCTGGATTCCTTCGTGACCACCTTGCAGCTCGAGGCCAGCGGCAGTCTGTCGGCCACGCAGGCGAAGACGGTATTGGCCGAAGTTCTTGCGACCGGGGGAGACCCGGTCGCTATTGCCGCCGCGCGCGGCTTCGAACAATTGGCGTCGGACACCCTGAGCGATCTCGTGGCCAGCTTGGTGGAGGCGCACCCCGATGAGTGGCATCGTTTCCGCGAGGGTGACGAGAAATTAGCGCAGTTTTTCATCGGTCAGGTAATGAAAGCCACCAAAGGTCAAGCCAACGGCAAGGCGGTTATCGCCGAGCTGAACGCTCGTCGATAAAGCCCTTTTCCTAGACTGAGAACATGGTCGATTACCCCACCCCTCGTTCCTTTGAAGTAACCCAGGGGAAGAATCGTGCTCCGGCCCGCGCCATGTTGCGCGCCATGGGTATGTCCACGGAAGATATGGCGAAGCCCCAAATCGGCGTGGCCTCGTCGTGGAACGAAGTGACGCCCTGCAATTTGCCACTCGATCGCTTGGCCCAACGCGCCAAGGCAGCGGTGCGTGACGGGGGCGGTATTCCTTTCGAATTCGTCACCATTGCCGTCTCGGACGGAATTTCCATGGGCCACGAAGGTATGCGCGCGTCACTCGTCTCACGGGAAGTCATTGTCGACTCCGTGGAAACAGTCATGCACGCCGAACGCTTCGACGCTCTGGTCACCTTCGCCGGATGCGACAAGTCCCTGCCGGGCATGTTGATGGCCGCGGCACGTTTGGACGTTCCCGCGGTGTTTTTGTACGGCGGCACCATTCTTCCGGGCGAGTCTGACGGCCGCGCGCTGGACATCACTTCCGTGTTCGAAGCCGTGGGTGCCAACGCGGTGGGTGCGTTGACTGACGAAGAATTATCCTTGATTGAACTCCGTGCCTGTCCCGGTGAAGGTAGTTGCGCGGGAATGTTTACCGCCAACACCATGGCCTCGGTGGGTGAGGCTCTGGGCATGTCGCTCTTAGGCAGCGCCAGCATTCCGGCCATCGATCCTCGACGCGAACAGCTCGCCTACGACTCGGGTCTCGCCGTATTGAATTTGTTGCGCTTGGGTATCACGGCCCGTCAGATTTTGACCAAAGAGGCTTTCGAAAACGCCATCGCGGTGGTGATGGCCTTGGGTGGTTCCACCAACGCCGTCTTGCACCTCCTGGCGATCGCACACGAAGCCCGCGTAGCTTTGGAACTCGACGACTTCAATCGCATCGCCGCCAAGGTCCCTCACCTGGCCGACACCAAGCCGCACGGCAAATATCACATGACCGACATCGACCGCGTGGGTGGCGTTCCGGTGGTGTTGCGTCAGCTCCTCGAGGCGGGCTTGCTGCACGGTGACGTAATGACAATTACCGGCAGGACAATGGCCGAGAATTTGGCCGACTTCGACGCCGCCGATCCCGACGGCGACGTCTTCCACGAACTGAGCAA
Organism: uncultured Actinomycetes bacterium; assembly: GCA_903848885.1. Taxonomy (GTDB): domain Bacteria; phylum Actinomycetota; class Acidimicrobiia; order Acidimicrobiales; family RAAP-2; genus RAAP-2. The sequence goes on along the minus strand of CAINHL010000023.1, from coordinate 13,281 downwards.
TCCGATTAACGCCACGGGCGGCATCGCAATTTTGAAGGGCTCCTTGGCGCCTCTGGGCGCGGTCGTGAAGGTGGCGGGAATCGACACTGACTACTTCGACGGCACCGCGCGCGTTTTTGAAGGTGAAGACGACGCCATGACGGCCATTCTCGCGGGTGAGATCGAACCGAACACCGTGGTAGTCATTCGTTACGAAGGACCCAAGGGTGGACCCGGCATGCGCGAAATGCTGGCCGTGACCGGCGCCATGAAAGGCGCCGGCCGTGGCGGCGACTGTGCGCTCATTACCGATGGTCGTTTTTCCGGTGGCACCCACGGATTCTGCGTGGGTCACGTGGCCCCGGAAGCACTCGATGGCGGCCCCATCGCCCTGGTGCGTGATGGTGACCGCATCGTGATTGACGTCGCCCAGCACCGCATTGACCTGATGGTGGAAGAGACCGAGCTCGCCCAACGCAGCATTGTGGTGCCCAGCTTCGTGCCGCGTTATCGCACTGGCGTCTTGGAAAAGTTTGCCCGTCTGACCCAAGGGGCTCAGAAGGGCGCCGTCACCTCGGCGTAGTTTTGTGTCGTGGGTGCTTCCTGTGGCAGACTGGCGAGATGACGTTGACCATCGGTGCTCTCGTAGTAGTAGGAACTAGCCGGCGGTAGGCGTCTTTTCGCATACCAAAGGCCTCCCAGAAACGGGAGGCCTTTTTCTTTATCCCTCATCAATTAAAGGACATACGTGGAACTGACTGGAGCGCAAGCCCTGATCAAGAGTTTGGAAATGTGCGGCGTGGAGACTATTTTCGGCCTGCCCGGCGGCGCCATCCTGCCCGTCTATGACCCCTTGATCGACTCGCCCATTCGCCACATCCTGGTGCGCCACGAGCAAGGCGCCGGTCACATGGCCGAGGGCTATGCACTCGCCACCGGCAAGCCCGGCGTCGCCATGGTGACGAGTGGACCCGGGGCCACCAACATTGTCACCCCCATTGCTAACGCGCACATGGACTCGACGCCCCTGGTGGTCATCACCGGACAGGTCCCCACGTCCTCCATTGGTTCGGATGCTTTTCAAGAGTGCGATATCACCGGCATCACCATGGGCATCACCAAGCACAACTTTCTTTTGCAGTCCGCTCAGGACATTCCTCGCGTCGTCGCGGCGGCTTTTCATATCGCGACCACCGGCCGTCCCGGACCTGTCTTGGTAGACATCCCCAAGGACGTCGCGCAGTCCACGATGACCTGGTGGTGGCCCGAGACCATTGAAGAACTCGATCTCCCCGGTTATCAGCCCACCGTGAGCGTGAACACGCAGGACGCGAAGGACGCCGCCGATTTGATCGCCGCCGCCAGCCGTCCCGTGCTCTACGTGGGTGGTGGCACCTTGAAGTCCCAGGCCACCGCCGAGCTCTTGGCCTTCGCCGAACGCACCAACATCCCGGTGGTCACCACCTTGATGGCGCGCGGTGCCTTCCCGGATTCGCACGTCCAGCACCTCGGCATGCCCGGAATGCACGGCATGTACACCGCCGTCATGGCCATGCAACGCAGCGACCTCCTGATTTCCCTGGGCGCTCGCTTTGATGACCGGGTGACCGGTCGCCTCGACGGTTTCGCTCCCGAGGCCAAAATTATCCACGTCGACATTGACGCTGCGGAATTCAACAAGATTCGTCGGGCCGACGTCACGCTGCAGTCCAACGTGCGCGACGCGATTGAGGCCCTGGACGCCGCGCTGGTGACGCCACCGGACCTCGCCTCGTGGTGGACCACCCTGCGTGACTGGCAAGAGCGCTACCCGCTGGCGTACGACGAACCGGAGAACAAGGGTCTCTTGCGGCCCCAGGCAGTAGTCGAAGCCATTTACGAACGCTCAGCTCCCGGCACTATCGTGGCGGCCGGCGTGGGCCAACACCAGATGTGGGCCGCGCAGCACTGGAAGTACGAATCTGCCGGCACGTGGATTAATTCGGGTGGCGCCGGGACCATGGGATTCGGTGTTCCCGCCGGAATTGGCGCCAAGGTCGGTCGACCGGACGCCACCGTGTGGGTCATCGACGGCGACGGTTGTTTCCAGATGACCGCGCAGGAGCTGGTCACCGCTCGCTCCGAAGGAATCCCCATCAAGGTAGCGATTTTGAACAACGCCTACTTGGGCATGGTGCGCCAGTGGCAGGAGATGTTCTACGAAGAACGCTACAGCGAGGTCTACCTTTCGCCGGATCTGCCCGACTACGTCAAGTGGGCTGAAGCTATGGGTTGCGTAGGCCTCCGTGCCACCACGCCGGAAGAAATGCGTGCCGCCATCGATACCGCCAATACCATCAACGATGTGCCCGTCGTGATTGACTTTCGTACCGATTCTTCCGAAAAGGTCTTCCCCATGGTGCCGTCGGGTGCCAGCAACGACGGCATCGTCGTTCACCACAGCCAGCGGGACCCGTCATGACCCCCGAGCCCATCGAAACAGCGGCGAGCCCGGCGAACATCACCCACCACATCTTGTCGGTGCTGGTGGAGAACAAAGCCGGTGTCTTGGCCCGTATCGCCGGACTCTTCGCCCGCCGCGGTTTCAACATCTACTCCTTGGCCGTGGCCCCCGCCGAAATTCACGAACGTTTCTCGCGGATCACCATCGTGGTGGACGCCGACTCGGCACCCTTGGAGCAGATTGTGGGCCAACTCAACAAGTTGGTCAATGTGGTGGACATCACCGACTTGTCACCCACGGACGCCATTGAGCGCGAGCTACTCCTCGCCACCATCACCACCAACGTTGACGTGCAGACCAACCTGATGGAAGTCATTGCGCGGGCCAATGCGGCCATCGTGGACGTGGACGCCCACGCGGTGACCGTGGCTTTGGCGGCCACGCCACAGGCCTGCGACGACTTTGAGCGCACGCTCGCGGGCTTCTCCCAGGTGGAGCTGCACCGTACGGGGCGCGTCGCCCTCCCTAGACTTGGCCGACCAGCCAACCCACTCGCAGAATAGAAAAGGACAGTTCCATGACCACGATGTACTACGAAAAAGATGCCCACCCCGAACTACTGCAGGGCAAGAAGATCGCCGTGCTGGGATACGGCTCGCAGGGTCACGCACACGCCTTGAACCTCAAGGACTCGGGATTCGACGTGGTGGTGGGATTGCGTCTGGAGTCCTCGTCCGTCGAGAAGGCCGAAGCCGCCGGTCTGAGCGTGATGTCCATTGCTGACGCCTCGGCGGCGGCAGACCTCATCATGATTTTGCTGCCGGACACCGAGCAAAAGCGCATCTACGACAGTGAAATCGCTCCGCACTTGACCGCCGGCAAGGCCCTGTTCTTCGCCCACGGATTCAACATTCGTTACGGCCTCATTACCCCGCCGGCGGACGTCGACGTGGCCATGGTGGCCCCTAAGGGTCCTGGTCACCTGGTGCGTCGCACCTTCGCCGAAGGCGGTGGTGTGCCGGCCTTGATCGCCGTCCACCAGGACGCCACCGGCCAGGCCAAGGGCTTGGCCCTGGCCTACGCCCACGGCGTCGGTGGCACCCGCGCCGGAGTGCTCGAGACCACCTTCACCGAAGAGACCGAAACGGACCTCTTCGGCGAGCAGGCCGTTCTCTGCGGCGGCGTGACCGCACTGGTGCGCGCCGGCTACGAAACCTTGGTGGAAGCGGGCTATCAGCCCGAAAGCGCCTACTTCGAGTGCCTTCACGAGCTCAAGCTCATCGTGGACTTGATGTACGAACAGGGCATCACCGGTATGCGCTATTCCATCTCCGACACCGCCGAATACGGCGACCTCACACGTGGTTCCCGCGTGATTTCCGCCGCGGTGAAGGCGGAGATGAAGGAAATCCTCAACGAGATCCAAGACGGGCGCTTCGCGGCCGAATGGATTAAGGAAAACGAAATTGGTCGCCCGCGCTACCGCGAACTCAAAGAGGCGGGTCGCGCGCACCCCATCGAAACGGTGGGTGCCAAACTTCGCGACCTCATGCCCTTCGTGTCGGCTGGTAAGCAGCGCGTCGAAGACGTCAGCGGCGGCGGCGAATAAGCGCTAGCGCGCCGACCGCGTGAGGCGGGACAGTCCGCCGAGGTAGTAGGCCAAGACGTGGCCGATGAGAAAGGCGAAGAGGGCCGTTGCTATGCCGACGCGTCCCCCCATCAGCCAACCCAGTGACATCACCGCGACCTCGATGCCGAGGCGTACGTAGGCGATGGGACGTTGGAGTTGACGTTGCAGCCCCGTCATCAGTCCATCGCGAGGTCCGGGACCCATCGCGCAGGTGATGTATCCCGCGCCGCCTAGTCCCATCACCGCAATGCCCGCGAGGGACATGCCGAAACGAGCACCAAAGTTACCCGGCGTGGACAGCGTGGTGGTGGTGATCTGCAAAAAGAGGGGAATCACCAAGGCGTTAGCGATGGTGCCTAAGCCCAGGGGCTGTCGCAAGGGGATCCAGCCAATCATGGCGAGGCCCGAACAGAGCAGGGTCGTTACTCCAATGGGCCACCTGGTTTGGTGGGTAATTCCCTGGGCCAACACGGTCCACGGCGTCGCCCCCAACTGCGCTTGGATGAGTAATCCCTCGCCACAACCAAAGATGGCCAACGCCACCACCAATACGACCAGGGTGGACCAGCGCGCTCGCCACAGACCGTCAGCGGACCACGCCGTGCGAGGAACGGCCCGCGTGCGTGGCGTGAGGAACTGCGCGAGGCTGGTCAAACTCTTTAGTTCGCCAAGGCACCGACGACGTAATTAATTGACGCGCAGAGCGAAGCGATGTCCTCGGGGTCAATGGACGGGAACATCGCGATGCGCAATTGATTGCGTCCCAACTTGCGGTAGGGCTCGGTGTCCACCACACCGTGTCGGCGCAAAATCTTGGCGATGGCGGCGGCGTCCACACCGTCGATGAAGTCGATGGTGCCGATCACCTTGCTGCGCTCTTCTACGTTCTGGACGAAGGGCGAGGCGAAGTCCGAGGCGTCGGCCCAGGAGTACAAGATTTCCGCGGAACGCTCGGAGCGACCGGCACTGAAATCCAGTCCGCCGTTTTCGTTGAACCAGTTGATCTGTGACGCCAGCATGTGAATGGTGGCCAGCGAGGGTGTGTTGTAGGTCTGATTGAGCCGCGAGTTATCCAGAGCAATCTTGAGGTCAAAGAAGGCGGGCGTCCAACGGTCAGACGCGGCCAAGGTCTCGATGCGCTCCACGGCGGCGGGGGAGCACAGGGCGAGCCACAGACCACCATCACTGGCGAAGGACTTCTGTGGGGCAAAGTAATAGCAGTCGAATTGCGTCGGGTCCACGCGCAGTCCACCGGCACCGGAGGTGGCGTCGACCGCGACCAATCCGCTGGCGCCGTCGGGACGGCGAATTTCCATCATCACTCCCGTGGAGGTTTCGTTGTGCGTGAGCGCGTAGAGGTCGACGCTGTCGTCCGCGACCGCGCGCGGGTGCGTACCGACGTCGGACTTGATGATCTGCGGGTCATTCAAAAAAGGAGCGTCGGCCACGCTGGAAGCGAACTTGGACGAGAACTCACCGAAGCTCAGGTGCTGACTCTGCTGCGCGACGAGGTGAAAGGTCGCGGCGTCCCAGAAGCAGGTGGTGCCACCGTTGCCCAGGAGAACCTCGTATCCGTCGGGAAGATTGAAGAGCGCGCGGAGGCCGTCGCGAACTTCGCCGACTTTGTTCTTCACCGTGTCTTGACGGTGTGAGGTACCCATGTAGGTCAGACCATCAGCCATCAAGGCGTCGAGCTGGGCTTGTCGCACCTTGCTCGGACCGGCGCCGAAGCGGCCGTCGCGGGGAAGAAGGTGGGCGGGAATGACGATGTCGTTGGCTGAACTCATAGACTTATTCTTACTGATTAGAGAAACGGTTCGAACATGTCCACGCGCGCCAGCCACCTTCTTGCGGGTTTAGCCCCCTCGGCCACCTTGGCGGTAGACGCCAAAGCCAAAGCCCTTAAGGCCGCCGGCGAGCCGGTCATTGGCTACGGGGCCGGAGAACCGGACTTCCCCACCCCCGCGCACATCGTGGCGGCGGCCGAAGCCGCGTGTTTGAACCCCGCGAACTACAAGTACACCCCGACGGCGGGCATTGCCGAACTTCGTGAAGCCATTGTCACGAAAACCAAGCGCGACTCGGGTCTCGACATCACCGCCTCCCAGACCTTGGTTACCAACGGCGGTAAGCACGCGGTGGCGACGGCCTTCATGTCGGTGCTGAACCCCGGCGATGAAGTATTGGTTCCCGCGCCTTTCTGGACCACCTACCCCGAGGCCATTTATCTGACCGGGGCGAAGGCCGTGCCGGTACTCACGAGTGAGGCCAAGGGATTCCGCGTCACCGTGGACGACCTAGAACGCGCCCGTACGCCCAAGACAAAAATGCTGGTCTTCGTGTCGCCCTCGAACCCCACCGGTGCCGTCGTGGCCCCGAGCGACGTGGCCGCCATTGGCGCCTGGGCCGCCGAACACGACATCTGGGTTCTCTGTGACGAGATCTACGAGCACTTGGTCTATGGCTCCGCGCAACACGTCTCCTTGCCGACGGTATCGCCGTCACTGGGTGATCGCTGGATTGTGGTCAACGGAGTAGCGAAGACCTACGCCATGACCGGCTGGCGCATTGGTTGGATGGTGGGACCCGCGGACATCATGGAAGCGGCCGTTAACTACCAAAGCCAAACCACCAGCAACATCTCGAACATCTCCCAGCGTGCCGCCGTAGCCGCCCTGACGGGTGATCTCACCGCGGTGGCGGAAATGCGTTCGGCATTTGATCGCCGTCGCCAGACCATGACGAAGATGCTGAACGGCATTGACGGAGTTTCCTGTGCGGAGCCCGAGGGTGCCTTCTATTGCTACCCGAACGTGAGTGCTCTTCTGGGTCGTTCACTCGGTGGTCACGTGGCGAACACGTCGGCCGAACTGGCCACCATTCTTTTGGACCAGATCAAGGTGGCCGTGGTACCGGGTGAGGCTTTCGGTACGCCGGGATACTTCCGACTGAGTTATGCCTTGGGTGATGCGGACTTGGCCGAAGGACTCGAACGTTTTCGCTCTTTCGTCAACGCTGGCTGATTTTGCGGGGGCGCAAAACCCCTAATCTGATTGCAAGAGAAAGGTTCCCCCGTGGCCCGTGTATTAGTAACCGAAGAAATCGCTGAGTCTGGTCTCAACCAGCTCCGTCAAGCCGGCCACGAGGTAGACGTGCAACTGGGACTTAGTCCCGAGCAGCTCTTGGACGCGGTCAAGGGCGCTCACGCATTGATTATTCGTTCCGCCACCAACGTGGACGCCCCGACCTTGGCTGCCGCTGCTGACATGGTGGTTGTGGGTCGCGCCGGTATCGGTCTCGACAACGTCGACGTGCAAGCCGCGACTGACCGCGGGGTCATGGTGGTCAACGCACCGCAGTCCAACATTCTTTCGGCCGCCGAACAAACGATGGCCCTCTTGCTCGCTCAGGCGCGCAACATCCCCCAAGCCCACACCGCGCTGAAGAACGGCAAGTGGGAGCGGTCCAAGTGGGAAGGCGTGGAACTCCACGGCAAGACCCTGGGAGTTGTCGGCCTCGGCAAAATCGGAGCCCTGGTGGCGCAGCGCGCCCTGGCCTTTGGCATGCGCCTGGTGGCCTACGACCCCTTCATTTCGGAAGATCGTGCGCGCATGATGGGCGTGGAACTGATGCCGCTCGATGACTTGCTCGCCCAGAGTGACTTCATCACCATCCACCTACCCAAGAACAAAGAGACCACCGGTCTGTTGAATACCGCTGCCCTGGCCAAGACCAAAAAAGGTGTGCGCATCATTAACGTGGCGCGCGGTGGCATCGTCAGCGAAGCCGACCTCTACGAGGCCATTAAGTCGGGTCACGTGCAAGGTGCTGCTCTTGACGTCTTCGAAAAAGAACCCTGTACCGAGTCGCCCCTCTTTGAACTACCCAGCGTTGTTGTGGTTCCCCACTTGGGTGCGTCGACTGCCGAGGCGCAGGACAAAGCCGGCGTGACCATCGCCGAGCAAGTCCTCTTGGCCTTGGCCGGCGACTTCGTTCCCTTCGCCGTTAACGTGTCGGCGGGTGAAGTTTCCGACGTGGTTCGCCCCTTCATGGGTCTGGCGGAGTTGCTGGGCCGCTTCATTGGTGGTCTTCTCGACGGTGAACCCGCTGACCTCGAAGTGGTGTACCAAGGCGAACTCGCCGGAGCCGGCACCAAGATCCTTACACTCTGCGCCCTGAAGGGCTTGTTCGCCGCCACCGGTGACGACAGCGCTTCTTTCGTGAACGCTCCCGCTCTGGCCTCTGAAAAGGGTGTGAATTTCTCCGAGAGCTCGAGCACCGTGAGCCAGGAATACCTGAATCTCATCACGGTGCGTTCCGGCGACCACGAAGTCTCGGGAACGCTGGCCGTCGTGGGGCGTGGCATTGAGCCACGCATCGTGACCGTGGATTCGCACAGTGTGGAAATTCCGCCGGCCGCCACCATGTTGGTCGTGCGTAACGACGACCGCCCCGGAATGATTGGACGCGTCACCACCGCCCTGGGAGAAGCCAACATCTCGATCTCCTCCATGGCCGTGGGCCCCAGTCCGACCCGAGGAACCGCCATGATGGTGCTGTCGACGAGTGCGCCGACACCGGAAAATGTCTTGAGCGGTCTTCGTGGTTCCGACGGAATTATTGACATCCACGTGATTTCCCTGCGCTAAGGGGAGCGTGAACTCCTGCGGACCTTCGTTCGCAGGAGTACTCCGATTCTCTCGACCTTGGTACAACGAGAAACACCCCCGGCCAGTGGCCGGGGGTGTTTCTCGTTACCGCGGAACCTCTGGTGGGCTTAGAACAGGCTGATCACGTCAATGCGGTCCATGATCTCCTTGGTCAACAAGGGCATGGCGTCGAGGGCCGTCATGTTCTCGCGCACCTGAGCTGCGTTGGATGCGCCGGTGATCACGGTGGACACGTGGGGGTTCTTGGCGCACCAGGCGAGTGAGAGCTGGCTCAAGGTGATGTCGAGTTCGTCGGCGATGACCTTGAGATCCGCTACTTTTTTGTTCTTGGCGGGGTCAGTCAGGCTGCTCTTCAACCACTCGTAACCCGGCAGTGTGGCGCGGCTTCCCTCGGGGATACCGTCCATGTACTTACCGGTCAACAGACCCGACGCCAGCGGTGACCAAATGGTGGTGCCGTAGCCGATTTCTTCGAAGAGGCGCTTGTATTCCTTCTCCATGCGCTCACGCCAGAACAAGTTGTATTGCGGCTGCTCCATGACGGGCTTGTGCAAGTGGTGCTTGTCGGCGATGTCCCAGGCAGCGCGGATTTCGTAGGCGCTCCACTCACTGGTTCCCCAGTAGAGGGCCTTCCCGGAGGACACCATGTCGCTCATTGCCCAGACGGTCTCTTCCAACGGGGTGTTCTGGTCGGGACGGTGGCAGAAGACCAGATCCACGAAGTCCAGGCCGAAGCGTTCCAGCGAGCCGTCGATGGCTTGGTTGAGGTACTTGCGGTTCAGGGTGTTCTTCATATTGACCACGCCGTCGTGCAGGCCCCAGAACAACTTGGTGGAGACGACGTACTCGTGGCGTTTCCAACCCAACTGGCGGAATGCTTCACCCATGACGCGCTCGGACTCACCGGCGGCGTAGCCCTCAGCGTTGTCGAAGAAGTTCACTCCGGCGTCCTTGGCGGCCGAGAGGCACTCGGCGGCCTCAGCAGCTTGCGCAATTTGGTCCTTGTTGGCGAAGGTCACCCACGAGCCGAAGGACAGCACGCTGACCTTAAGACCGGAACGACCAAGTCGGCGATATTCCATTTCCATATGATTCTCCTTAGTTTGGTGTCGCGTCGGACACGTCGGGATTACGGGGTACGTCGGGCCACTGCGTTGTAGAAGGTGATGTGGTGGGTGGTGTGGGGGCGCCACGGAATTTAGAAACCACAGCGGCAGAAACGAGGCCGAACACGGCGACAATCAAAAATTTGACCATTTTTCTCACCACGCGCACCTCGCCACCTTAGTGGCGCCGTGGCAGCGTAGCGAAGGGAAAGATAGGCTAGAGAGGTGATCAACCAGCGCACCGGCCTACTGCTTCGATAGGGCGAGCTTCGGCTCGCCCCTCACCTCCCGCTTGACGGGAGGTTTTTCGTTTCTTGGCCGGTACTCGTGAGCAAAGGAGAAGAGTGTGCCGCAACACCCCCAGCAGCCCAGCCCTATGCCTTTCCATAAGTATCAAGCGACCATCCCGGTTGACCTACCGGACCGCCGCTGGCCCGACCGCCGACTGAGCGCCGCGCCGCGCTGGTGCAGCGTGGACCTGCGTGACGGAAATCAAGCCTTGATTGATCCCATGGACCTCGATCGCAAACGCATGATGTTCCTCGCTTTGGTCGACATGGGTTTCAAAGAGATTGAGGTGGGCTTCCCCTCCGCGTCGCAGCCTGATTTTGATTTCGTGCGGATGATTATCGAGGAAAACCTCATTCCCGATGACGTGACCATTCAAGTATTGACGCAATGTCGTGAGGACTTGATTGCGCGCACCTACGAATCACTCCACGGGGCCCGCGAAGCCATCGTGCACTTCTATAACTCGACTTCCACCCTGCAACGTCGCGTCGTTTTCGGGCTCGACCGTGCGGGCATCACCAAAATCGCCACCGATGCCGCCGCCGTCTGCAAAAGTTTGGAATCAACGTCTCCCGGTACCGTTTTCCATTACGAATATTCCCCCGAAAGTTTCACCGGTACGGAACTGGAGTACGCCCTCGAGGTGTGCAACGCCGTGATCGCGGTCATTCAGCCCACCGCGGCTGATCCTTTGATCTTGAATCTGCCCGCCACCGTGGAGATGTTCACTCCGAATCTCTACGCCGACGCCATTGAGTACTTCCTACGCCACGTGCATCAACGTGACGCCGTGGTGTTGTCCCTGCACCCGCATAACGACCGCGGGACGGGCGTGGCCGCCGCGGAGCTCGGAGTATTGGCCGGGGCCGACCGTGTAGAAGGAACGCTCTTTGGCAACGGTGAGCGCACCGGCAACGTGGATATCGTAAATCTTGCCCTGAACCTATTCAGCCAGGGTGTGGATCCCGAACTTGATATCAGCGACATTGACAAGATTCGCCACGTGGTCGAACACGCGAATCGCCTGCCCATTCACCCGCGCCACCCCTACGTCGGCGAGTTGGTCTACACGGCCTTCTCGGGTTCACACCAAGACGCCATCAAGAAGGGAATGACCGCCCTCGGGACGGACTACGAGCTCTGGGAGGTTCCCTATCTTCCCATCGACCCTAAGCACACGGGTCGCACCTACGAGGCAATCATTCGCGTGAATTCCCAGTCCGGCAAGGCCGGGGCGGCGTACATCATGAACGCCGAGCACGGCTTGGATTTGCCGCGTGACATGCAGGTGGAATTCTCTCACCACGTACAAAAAGTCACCGAAGCGTCGGGCACCGAGATTTCGTCGCTGCAATTGTGGGAAGTCTTTACCTCGACCTACACCCCCGAGAACGCCGCCATGCAGCTGCTCTCGAGTGAAGTGGTGGCCGACAGCACCAGCACCCGTATCGTGGCGCAACTCTTGGTGAACGAACAGCACGTCACCGTGCACGGTGAGGGTAACGGGCCTATTGACGCGTTGATGAATGGCTTGTCCCAGTCCCTCGACATTCGTTTTGCCATTGGCGACTACCACGAGCACGCGCTGACGTCGGGTGCCGAAGCGTCAGCCGTGGCCTACGTCCAAGCCAGCAACGGGACGCAGACGTGGTGGGGTGTCGGAATGAGTTCATCAATTCTGGACGCCTCGCTCGCCGCGGTGGTGTCGGCGGCTAATCGTCGACGCTAGGCGTGGTCTGCGAGATGTGATCGTAAATTGTCTGCGAGAGTGTGTGGACGTCCTTGGTGAGCTGGTGCATGGCCACCGTTAATTCCCTGATTTCCGTCACGGTGGCCAAGGTGGTCTCATCAATCTTGTGATCGCTGGTGGCGAGTTCACTGGAAATTTGATCCGAGCGCTTCGCGGCGATCAAGAGGATGGCTCCCTGCATGGCGGCCAAGCAACTGAGAAGCAAGTTGAGCAAGATGAAGGGGTACGGGTCGAAGCCGTGCTTGCCGTTGTAGAGCATCCACATGCCAAGAAATAACAGGGCACTGCCGACGAACCACCACGATCCCATACCGTTACGCATCTTGTCGGCAGCGCGTTCGCCCACGGTGAGATCTTTGCCCGAACGCACACCTTGGTGCTGATTCCACAGAGCGGTGACACGATTTGTCTTCATCGCGAAAGTCTCCTCCAGTTTGCTGGAACAGAAGCGGATACCTCCACGGAGGGGAACTAGCGTAGAAAGGTGAGCCGACACGATTTCTTCTTACTTATCGGCCTGGTTGCCACCGCCTTGGGCTGGGCCCTCACGCTGGTGCAGCTGCGTCGTGCCTGGAAAATATCCACCGAAGGTATCGCTCTCGCTACCTGGCTGACCTTCTTGTACTCCACCATCTTTTGGATTTGGTACGGAGCCGTCATTTGGAATCCCATTGTCTTTTGGAGCAGTCTCGGCATCTTCCCCATCCAAGCCGTCGTCGTGGCTCGCTTAGAGCGACGGGGTCAGCGTCGTGTGTTTCTGGAGACGGCGGGAATCGTGTTCCTCGCGTGCGGACTGAGCACGATGGTCTTTGGCTGGAATGGCGGTTGTTATGGAGCCGGAATCCTCATGGTGGTCAATCGTTGGCCGCAGATTCGCAAGCTCATCGTGAGTCACGAGGTCGAGGGAGTATCGGTGGCCTCATGGTCACTCGGCTTTATTTCCTTAGGTTTGTGGGCGGTGTATTACGTCGGTCAACATCAATGGGCTCCGTCCATTGCTTCGGGCGTCGCGGCAGCCGGCAACGTGGTGATCGTGGTGTTGGCGGCCAATCGACACCGCCAACATCGACAACTTGCTCGGGCTTAGTAGGGCCATTCCCCGTTCGAACCCAGCCATCGGGCCACCGTTCCCAAGTGCGCGCTCAAGAGAACTTTGTAGACCAGATTGCGCAGAAAATATCTGAGTTGCCACTTCTGCCGAAGGGCGGAACCAGCAGTCTGGAAGAGAGAAAAGTTTCCCCGTCGATATTGCGCCAAAGAGCGACTGCGACCTTCGTAGTTCCATTGTCGGGACCACCACAGCGTGCTGGCGATGGCGGCCGTAACTCCGATGGAGGAATACGCGTCGTGAATGAGCAGGACACCACCCGGTTTCACTTTTGCCCCCCAGCAACGAATGTCGTCGCGGGCGG
>CAINHL010000022.1 GCA_903848885.1 uncultured Actinomycetes bacterium | reverse complement strand
GGCTTAACGAGTCGTCAGGGCGACAGGAGTGCGACGAGAATGGTCGGGTGAGGGCGTGGGGCGAATAGACACGCGCTTGGCGGCCAGCGCCGTCTCGCCGTGACCGAAGACGCACTCGGGGTCCGGATCAGTCATTTCCAAGCCGGTAAAGACCGTGGCCGCCATGCAACCACCACGACAGGCATCGTAGGAACCACACGAACCACACGCCCCCGGGTTGCCCGGTTCGCGCAAGCTACGGAATAACTCCGACTCGGTCCACACTTTTGCGAATCCACCGTCACGGATTGAGCCCGCGAGGAACTCGTCGTGAATCACGAAGGGACAGGCGTAGACGTTGCCCACAGGGTCGATCAGACAGACCACGCGGCCCGCCCCACAGAGGTTGAGCCCTTCGAGGGGATCTCCGAGGGCGGAGAGGTGAAAGAAGGAGTCACCCGTTAAGACATTGGGCCGGTTGATCAGCCACTTATACAAATCGCGATTCTGTTGCAGGGTGGGGTGCAGTTGGTCCCACACGTCCACACCGCGACCTGACGGACGAAGTCGGGTGAGGCGCAATTCGGCGCCGTACCCCTGGGCGAGCTTTTCGAACTCATCAAGTTGCTCGATGCTCTCGCGCGTCATCACCACGGAAATTTTGAACTGGCCAAAGTTGGCGTCGCGAAGATTGTCCATGGCGCGGCGAGCCTGATCGTAGGTGCCACTACCGCGAATGGCGTCACTGGTTGTGGCATCGGCTCCGTCAATGGATACTTGAATATCTAAGTAGTCCATCGAGGCCAGGCGGCGGGCGGCGGCGGGGTCGATGCGCGTTCCGTTGGTGGAGAACTTCACCCCTACGTGACGTTCCACCGCGTGCTCAATAATTTGGAAGAAGTCCGAGCGAATCATCGGCTCGCCCCCACCCATGTTGATGTAGAAAATTTGCATCGCCGAAATTTCGTCAATAAGTCCGAGCGCTTCGGCGGTGGTGAGTTCGCGCGGGTCGCGTCGACCTGAAGAGCTCAAGCAGTGGGTGCAGGCGAGGTTGCAGGCGTAGGTGAGCTCCCAGGTCAAGCAGATCGGAGCGGCCAAACCTCTTTCGAAACGATCACGTAGCGAACTATTAGCGGCCACAGACCACCTCCGCATTCACGAGGGCTGACAAGGCGCGGGCGTAGTTATCACGCTCGGCCTCGGCCACATTGGAAGTAATGGCGTCCTGCGCGCTCGCGTGGTTGTGCAGATCACGCACCACGTCGACCAAAGTGCGGGACTTTAAAAAGACCAAGCGTCGCGTGATGTGGTGGTAAGCCAGCGCACCGAAAATTTCGTCACGAATAGAAACGTCGGGACTCAGTTGCCAGGGGGCCGCCACGTCAAAGGTGGTGGACTCCATGGGTTTAGTAGACGCCGCAAAGACCGTCGATGGATACTTCTTCAACCAACAGTTCGACTGGATCGACGCTGACATCAGCCTCGTTCTCGGTCGGATTTTCGTTCTCGGGGTTCATCGTTCCTCCTCGGACCTCCCCCATTCTGCCAATTTTTACGCCCCGTCGTGTCACGGCGTGGAAAACTCACCTGGTGCGTTCGAATCCCCCCGCCCCCACCACGGATGCCGCCAACCCTCTGAGCCCCGGCAGCAAGGTCGTTCTGGACGCGCAGGCGCGATTTCTGAGCCCCGGCTTGCTGGCTGGTGGATCACCGTGGCGGTTAGTGCACGTACCCATCCGCTCACGAAAAATTCTCCAATCGTGGCGATCGCCTGGAGTAGTGGATGAAACCTCAGGGGGCCTCGCGCGACAGCTCGTCAACCAGGGTTTTCTGCACCCCATCACCACAGCCGTACGCACGGTTGACGACGTGACCATCATCATTCCGGTGCACAACGACATCCAAGGACTTTCGCGAACCCTGCGGTCATTCGGTTTTCCTCGCGTCATCGTCGTGGATGATGCCTCCGAAGTTCCGGTAACGCTCACCGACGAAATCACCTCGGTCATCCGGCATGACGTCAATCGTGGCCCGGCGGCGGCGAGGAATTCCGGACTGGCCGCCGCCACTACTCCTTTCGTTCTTTTTGTGGATGCGAACATCACCACCCACGACGCTCACCTACTCGTCACTACCCTGCGACAGCACTTCGATGACCCGATGGTGGCTGCGGTTGCCCCGCGGGTAGTCGGCCTCAATACGGGAGGACTACGTGGTTCCTTTGAAGAGCAGTTTTCGCCGCTCGATCTAGGGGCACTTTCCTCTGTGGTTGTCCCCCACGGCCGAGTGAGCTACGTACCCAGCGCCTGCATGCTGGTGCGCCGTGACGCGTTG
>CAINHL010000021.1 GCA_903848885.1 uncultured Actinomycetes bacterium | reverse complement strand
TTTCGACGTTGGAGCGACGCGGCCACCGGTGACCTCCTCGACCGTGCCTTGAACGACGTCGACGTTCTCCAAGACGTGTGGTTGCGCGCCCTGCTCCCGTGGACCGCCACCCTTCTCGTCACCCTCGCCGTGGACACGCAATTGGGTCTCCTTCGCGGCGGCGTGGTCGTGCTGATTACCCTCCTCACTCTCGTGATCATGGCGGGTCGCTTTGCCCCCCTCGTGGCGGCCGCTCGCCAAGGTCACCACGAGTTATCACGCGCATCAACGCAGCGATTGGAACTATCCCGCGTTGCGGATGAACTTTCCCTGCTCGGAATCGACCCGACCGCCCTCCCGTCGTCGCCCGGGCCCCCTTCGACCACCTGGCGCCGACAAGGTCTGGCCCTCGCTGCCCTGGCCGTGGTGGCGTCGGCTCTCGTCATGATCGCCGCCGACGCCTCGTCGACTTTCAACTATTCCCAGGAAACCCTGATTCGCACCCTCCTTCTCGCCAGCGTGAGTACCGAGTTGTTCTTCGCCACGCGCCACTGCCTTCTGGTACTGAGCCGCGTGGTGGTGACGGCCGATCGCCTCGACGAGATGGCTATGCCGGACCCCAGCGTCGTCACCTCCGCCCCCTTCTCCGACAGCATCTGGGTGGCGGAAATAGGTGAGCTCGCACCCGTGGCGCGCGTGGCCATCATCGGGGCCAACGGGGTCGGCAAATCGACCTGGTTGCGCGCGGTGGGCCAATTAGATGGTTCTCGTCCGCATCAACTACTTCTGGGTGGGGTCGACGCCGCAGAACTCAACGAAGCGACTCTGCGCCATCGGGTGGGCTACCTCTCGGCTCAGCCCAGCTATCTGCGTGGCGTCGTCGGCGACGTGCTCACGCTGGGCCGCCGGCTGCACGCCGATCCGATTGTTTTGCTCGGTGATCTCGGGATCCACGCCAACGCCAGTGATCGCTGGAGTGAAAGATCCCGTGGCGAAGACCAACGGGCCGGCCTCGTGCGGGCACTCGTCACCACGCCCTCGCTGTTGTTACTCGATGAACCCACCAGCGCCCTCGGCGACACAGAGACTTCCGCGGTGTTGCGTCTTTTGGAGACGCGGGCGTCGCGAGTGATCGTCGTGACGCACGACCCACGGGTCATTGCGTGGTGTGACGCCGTCTACGAACTGCGCGACGGCGAACTCCTTAGACGTTAACGGTGCCCATCGAGAACGAAGGGTAGCGCTCGCCGGCCACCGCGTCGCGGGGTACCAGGGCGCTCACCTGCGCCACTTCCTCCGCCGTCAGGACCACGTCACTGGCGGCGATATTCTCTGCCAACCACCGGCGACGCTTCGTTCCGGGAATCGGCACCACGTCGTGACCTTGGGCCATTACCCAGGCCAAGGACAACTGTGCCAGCGTGATGCCCTTGGCGCTGGCGAACTCCGCGAGTTTGGCCACGAGGGCTTCGTTGGCCACTTTGGCCTCACCCACGAAGCGCGGGGAGTAATTGCGATAGTCCGACGAGTCGGCCGGAGTGCGCGCCGCGTCGTTGGCGGTTAAAAATCCTCGACCGAGGGGGCTGTAGGCCACAAAACCAATACCTAAACGCCGACAGGTCGCCAACACGCCGTCTTCGGGGTCCCGAGTCCACAATGAATACTCGGACTGAATTGCGGTGACCGGGTGCACCTGGTGGGCGCGCTCCAAGGTGGCGGCCGAGGCCTCGGAGATACCCAGGTGGCGA
>CAINHL010000020.1 GCA_903848885.1 uncultured Actinomycetes bacterium | reverse complement strand
CGCGAACAATCTCCAATGGTCGAGCGCACCGCCGATGACGATCAACACGATGTCGACCTATTACGCGCATTTCGAAACCACGGCGGGTAACTTCACGGTGGCGCTCAACCCCAAAGAAGCTCCGCAGACGGTCAACAACTTTGTCTTCCTGGCGAGCCACGAGTACTACGACTGCGTGATCTTTCACCGGGTGATTCCCGGCTTCATGCTGCAAGGTGGCGACCCCACCGGTACCGGCATGGGTGGCCCCGGCTACACCATTGCGGACGAGTTCCCCACCAAGACGGCGAACGCGGCGGTGCAGTACCCCTTGTACTCCATCGCTATGGCCAATACCGGTGCGGCTCACAGTGGCGGTTCACAGTTCTTCATCATCACTGGCGCGGAGGGCGAGGCTCTTCCGAACAGTTACAGCCTCTTCGGTTCGCTGATCAACGGCACCGAAACTGCCATGAAAATTAATAACGACGGTGACCCCAACGCTAATGACGGCACCGGAACCGCGCTGAAGATCACGCACCGCATTCTCCACGTCACCATCTCCACCACTCCACCCACCAACTAAGGAAGTACGCCTCGTGTCCGACCTCATCCCCAATCCCGACGGCTCCAGCCCGAAGACGCAGCAGTTCCCCGCCGCCCCGCCGATGATCATCGATCCGGCGAGGACCTACTCAGCCACCATGGTGACCTCCAAGGGAACTCTCGAAATTCTCCTGGACCCCCTGGCCGCTCCGGTCACGGTGAATTCCTTCGTCTACTTGGCCCGCTTTCACTACTTCGACGGAATTGTTTTTCACCGCGTTATTCCCGGCTTCGTTCTTCAAGGTGGCGACCCCACCGGCACCGGCACCGGTGGCCCGGGTTATCGCTTCAACGATGAGTTGCCAAAGCCCGGTCGTTACGAGCTCGGTTCTTTGGCTATGGCTAACGCCGGTCCGAACACCAACGGCTCACAATTCTTCGTGATTTCGGGTCCAAGCGGTGTGGCCCTGCCGCCGCTCTACGCCCTCTTCGGCAAGGTCGTCAAGGGACTTGACGTCGTGGCTGCTATCGACGCCATCGGCACCGGATCGGGTAAGCCGACCGAACTCGTGGTCATCGAATCCGTCACTATTACCGAGTCCTAATCTTCCACCTCAAAAAGGTCGGTAGCCGCCAGCGTCCGCAGGGTGGCGGGTGACAACAGACTGGTCAGTCGCGTCATCATCTCTTCGGGGAGGGCCGTACTCACGAGGAGTGCTGGTCGATAACCCAAACCTTTCGTAGGGGCTCCCCCACGGGGATCGATCATGGTCGAACCCAGAACGGTCGCGGTCGCCCCGAGGGCGATGATGGCTTTCGACTGTGAAAGGGCCTCGCCCACGAGCGTGCCGCGCCATACCGCGGCGGCGTGCAAAGGGGAGCCGTCGAGTAACACCACCCAGTCGGCCGCCGCGATGCGCTGGGCCATGTCGGCGTTATCCGCTTCCACGCGCTGCGTCAGCATGAGCACTTCCACCCGTGCCCCCACCGCCTCAAACAGCAAGCCCGCGGAAACTGCCGCCGCGGTCGGCTCCACGAAGGCGGCGGCCGTCGGCAGGATCACCACGGTGACGTCGGACCATTTGGTGGCGCCCTGTAGCCATTGACGGAGGGGTTCTAGGGAACCGGCCACAATCGTTCGGGACATACCCCATTCTCCCACGAAGCATCGACGGCGAGTCGAACTAGGGTGACGCCATGACATTTTCACAAATTGGGGTAATCGGATCCGGCATCATGGGTAGTGGTATCGCGGAGGTAGCGGCCACCGCGGGTGCCACCGTTATTTTGCGGAGTCGCTCGCAGGCTACGGCCGACGCCATGCTGGCGGGACTCGAGAAATCTTTGGCCAAGCAGGTCGAGCGCGGCAAAAAGACGCAGGAGGACGCCGACGCGGTGCGTGCTCGCGTCACTGCGACTAGTTCACTCGCCGATCTTTCGAACTGCGACCTCATCATCGAGTCCGTGGTGGAAGACCTCGCTGTGAAGAAAGCTCTCTTTGCCGAACTTGACGGCATCGCCAAGCCGGGAGCCATCTTGGCGACCAACACCTCGACCTTGCCGGTCGTGGAGATGGCCATGGTGACTTCACGTCCCGCGTCGGTATGCGGTGTTCACTTCTTCAACCCCGCTACCGCCATGTCCTTGGTCGAAATCGTCCGACCATTGACCGCGAGTGACGAGACCATCGCCGCCGTGACCGAATTCGCCACCAGTTGTGGGAAGGAGCCCGTCACGGTGAAAGACCAAGCTGGCTTCATCGTCAACGCCCTCCTCTTCCCCTACCTCAACAACGCAATTCGCCTCCTCGAACAAGGCGTCGCGACCAAGGAAGGTATCGACACCGCGATGAAGGGTGGCTGCAACTTCCCCATGGGGCCTTTAGCGCTCTTGGACCTCGTCGGCCTCGACACCTCGTTGGCTATCTTGAACGCCCTCTACACCGAATTCGCCGATCCCAACTATGCCCCGGTGCCCTTGCTCAAGCGCATGGTCGCCGCCGGCACACTGGGTCGAAAGTCAGGCTCGGGTTTTTACGACTACCGTCGATAACGAGAGCCATACGAAACGGGGAACCTCATGACCGATCGAGCGAAGCCGTGGGTAATGCGAACGTATTCGGGCCACTCTTCGGCCACGAAGTCCAACGAGTTGTATCGCACCAACTTAGAGAAGGGCCAAACCGGCCTCTCCATTGCCTTCGACCTGCCCACGCAAACGGGGTACGACCCCGACGACCCGGCGGCGGCCGGTGAAGTAGGAAAAGTTGGCGTACCGGTGGCCCATCTTGGCCACATGCGTGAACTCCTCGATCACATCCCCGTCGGCGAGATGAACACCTCGATGACCATCAACGCCACCGCCGCGTGGCTGTGGGGTCTCTACTTGGCCTACGCCGACGAGCAAGGTGTCTCCAGCAAGGTTCTTCAGGGAACCACGCAAAACGACATCGTCAAGGAATACCTCTCGCGCGGCACCTACATTTTCGCGCCCGAACCTTCACGGCGTCTCATCGTCGACATGATTGCCTACGGCATCGATCACGCCCCTAAGTGGAACCCCGTGAACATCTGTAGCTACCACCTACAAGAAGCTGGTGCTACCCCCGTACAAGAAATCGCCTTCGCCCTCGCCACCGCTATCGACGTCCTCGACGCCGTGCGCGACTCGGGGAAAATTCGTCCCGACCAAATTCATCAGGTGGTGGGTCGTATTTCCTTCTTCGTGAATGCCGGCATTCGTTTCGTCGAAGAGACCGCAAAGATGCGCGCATTCACCACCATGTGGGATCACATTTGTCGTGAACGCTACGGCGTCGAAGACGCCTCTCTGCGACGCTTCCGCTACGGCGTGCAGGTCAACTCTCTGGGGCTCACCGAGCAGCAACCCGAAAACAACGTGCAGCGCATCATCTTGGAAACCCTGGGCGTGACCTTGTCGGCCGACGCCCGCGCCCGTGCCGTCCAACTCCCCGCCTGGAATGAAGCCTTGGGACTACCTCGTCCCTGGGACCAGCAGTGGTCGTTGCGCATCCAACAGGTTCTGGCCTTCGAGACCGACCTTTTGGAATACCCCGATATCTTCGACGGTTCTATCGTCATGGAGCGCCTTACCACCTCGCTCGTGAACGAGGCGACCAACGAACTCGAAGAAGTCCTCGCCATGGGTGGAGCCTTCGCCGCCATCGAAGAGTTAAAGAGTCGTCTGGTTCGTTCACAGGCCGCCCGCGTCGCGCGCATCGAATCTGGCGAGCAAATTGTGGTGGGAGTTAACCGCTTTATAGAAACGGCCGAATCTCCCTTGACGAGCGGCGAGTCCCTCGACGCCATCATGGTGGTAGACCCCGCCGAAGAGGCCGCGACGATTCGGTCGGTCGAAACGTGGCGCGCCCAACGTGACGAAACCGCCGTCGCGGTGGCCATCGCCGAACTCGAGCGCGTGGCGCGCAGTTCCGATGGCGCCGACAACATCATGATTCCCACCATCGCGCTCGCCAAGGCTGGCGGCACTACCGGCGAATGGGCCGGCACCCTCCGCTCCGTCTGGGGTGAATACCGGGCCCCTACCGGCGTGAGTGGGGCCATGTCCTCGCGGGGAGCGAACTTCGCTGATCTGGTGACGCGCTCGGAGTCCCTCGCCACACGACGGGGGGCCCGACCCAAGTTGCTAGTGGCGAAGCCCGGTCTCGACGGTCACTCCAACGGGGCCGAACAGATTGCCGTGGCCGCGCGCGATGCCGGATTCGAAGTGGTGTATCAAGGTATTCGACTCTCTCCCGAAGAAATCGTGGCCGCCGCGCGCGACGAGGACGTCGACTTGGTTGGTATATCGATTTTGTCGGGATCTCACTTGTCCCTCGTGCCACGCATCGTCACGGGTCTTCGTAATGCCGGCGTGGACGCTCAGGTGATTGTCGGAGGAATTATCCCCGACGAGGACGCCACCGCCTTGCTATCGCAGGGAGTGGCGCGGGTGTACACGCCGAAAAACTTCCAACTCGCCACCATCATGAGCGATTTATTAGACCTCGTGGAGTCACGTTTCTCAGCGAGCTAATCGCAGAACTTTTTGGGTTCGTTGCGTAGCGATAACTAAATAATTCGCTTGTTCAGCAGGGTTGCTCCCGCAAACCAGCGACCGCTGAAGCGCCACGACGTGTCGGCTACTTGAGGGGCAGCGCTTTCCGCAATCACCTCGGTCACGAGGGCGTGAAGAGCAGCCACCACGGCGGCCGACTCTTCTTCCGGCAGGGGTGTGTGCAACACCAACCGCACGCTCACAGGGGAACGTTCCCGTGCTTGCGCTTGGGGAGTTCTTCGCGCTTACCCAAAAGAATGGACAGGGCCCGTACCACCACGCGACGCGTCTCGGCAGGATCGATCACGTCGTCCACGTAGCCACGCTCGGCCGCGAGATAGGGATTGACAAAACGCTCTTCGTAGTCATCAATTAATGCGGCACGACGAACGTCACGATCGTCGGCCTCGGCGAGTTCCCGACGGTGCACAATTTCCACCGCACCCGACGCACCCATCACGGCCAATTCCGCCGTGGGCCAGGCGAAGGCTAAGTCACAGCCAATGGACTTGGAGTTCATCACCACGTACGCACCACCGTAGGCCTTGCGCGTGATGATCTGAATACGTGGCACCGTCGCTTCGCAGAAGGCGTACAGGAGTTTGGCGCCGTGGCGAATAATTCCACCGTGCTCTTGATCGGTTCCGGGCATAAATCCCGGCACGTCGACGAAGGTCACCAAAGGAATGTTGAAAGCGTCACAGGTACGCACGAAACGCGCGGCCTTCTCCGACGAGTCGATGTCGAGCACGCCCGCCATAATCATGGGTTGGTTGCCCACAATTCCCACCGCGTGTCCGTCGATGCGCGCGAAACCACAGGTGATCTGACCCGCCCAACTCGCCGAAACTTCGAGATACTCACCGTCGTCGACTACCGAGGCGACGACCTTTCGCATGTCGTAGGGCTGGTTCGCGCTCTCCGGAAGAATCGAACGTAACTCCTCGCAGAAGCGTTGCGGGTCGTCGCTGGGCATTCGTGGCGTGAGACCCATGTTGTTTTCCGGCAGAAAGGAGATCAAGTAACGCACTTCGTCCAGGCAGGACTTGTCGTCCGGTAGGACGAAGTTAGCTACGCCCGACTTGCTGGCGTGGGCCATGGCACCGCCCAACTGTTCGAGGCTTACTTCTTCACCGGTGACCGTACGCACCACGTCGGGGCCGGTGATGAACATGTGGCTGGTGTCTTTCACCATGAAAATAAAGTCCGTCAGAGCCGGTGAATACACGGCCCCACCGGCGCAGGGCCCCATGATGACGGAGATCTGCGGGATAACACCCGAACTCGCGGCGTTCCGACGAAAGATGCCACCGTAGGACGCCAGCGAAACCACGCCTTCTTGGATACGAGCTCCCGCGCCGTCATTCAGCCCAATCATGGGTACGCCGAGAGAAAGTGCCAGGTCCATAATCTTGTGAATCTTTTCGGCGAAGACTTCGCCGAGAGCCCCACCGAAGACCGTAAAGTCCTGCGAGAAGACGCAGACCTTGCG
>CAINHL010000019.1 GCA_903848885.1 uncultured Actinomycetes bacterium | reverse complement strand
TCCTCTTTGGATTCGTTGTAGCTCATACTCTCTCCTTCGCGTCGTCAATGGTGGGGAGAGAAAGACTACGGCATGGCTGTGACAGTGGTGCGCTCGCCGAGCCGTTCCCTCTTTTGCCGAGATTTACCGCCCTCTCGGTGACCGCCACGGGTCGCTGGGAGCACCGCGGCCCTCGGGCGGATACGTGGAAGCACCGGTAGAATACGCACGAAGGAGAGTTGATGCCCACCTACGAATACGAATGCACTGCCTGTCACGTGCGCAGCGAAGCCGTACAACGCTTCACTGATGAACCCCTGACAATCTGCACTGCCTGCGGCGGTGCCTTGCGCAAGGTTTTCTCGGCGGTGGGCATCGTCTTTAAGGGTGGTGGTTTTTACAAAACCGACTCACGCGGCGCAAGTTCGGCTTCTACTCCTCCGGCGAGTAGCAGCGAGAGCTCCAGCGCGAGCACTCCGGCGGCACCAAGCACTCCGGCGACGCCCCCGAGTTCTCCGACGCCGTCGACTTAAGCACCCGAAAGCGAAATTCCGGACATGGCCAGGGTCTGTCCGGCAGCGGAGCCCGGAAGCCATTCCACGTCGTTGCCAATGAACATGACGTCGAGCAGCATGCGTTGCAGGGTGGACGCGATGGTCACCTCTCGAATGGGTTCCGCTAATTGACCGTTGCGAATCATGAGTCCGGTGACGCCGACGGAGAAGTCACCCGAAATGGGGTTCACGCCCGAATGGATCCCTTGCAAGGATTCAATGAAGACTCCTTCACCCACGGCCGCCAGAATCTCTTCGTGGTTCATCTGACCGGGAACGAGTTGCAAGGCACGGCATCCCGCTGACGGCGATCCAGCGATGCCGCCTCGCACGGCGCTGCCCGTAGAGGTCGTACCCGCGCGACGCGCCGACACCGTGTCGTACACGAAACCGTGTAATACGCCATCGACAATCAGTTCGTTGCGACGACAGGCCAGGCCCTCACCGTCAAAGCGTGTGGCGTTGTAATGACGCGCGTCGGTCGGATCGTCCACCACGCTGACGCTGGAGTGGGCCACCACTTCACCAATACGCTCCGCGAAAAAAGAACGCCCACGAACCACGGCTTCCCCCGACAGCGCCGAACCAATAATGGAGAGCAGCGAGGCCGCGGTGCGTGGATCAAAGACGGCCACCGTTTTCATGGAGCTGGGCTTGACGGCGCCCAACATGCGCGTAGCCCGGCGCACGGCGTCGCGAGCGGCTTCTTCGGAGTTGAGTTCTCGCGGTGAGCGACCGACGCTCAAACCCCAACCCGTTTGATCGTCGCTACCGTCCGTCGCAATTGCTTCCACCGACAAGTAGGCGCCCGCGCGTTGATACTGCGCGGCGATGCCAAAGGTCGACGCAATGGCCGCCGCGGACGAGTAATCCGAATAGGTAGCCGAATCCACTTGACGAATCCGCGGATCCGCTCCCCGTACCGCTCGCTCGAGGTCAATGGCCAGGGCCACTTTTTGGTCCACGGTGAGCTCGTCATTGTTGTTCGCATGTTCCGCGACGGCACTCGGCATGACGCCATCGGGTCGCGCGAAAGTAACAAATTCGTCGGCCGAAGCAAAGTGGGCGTTGCTGCGCGCCTGAGCGAGAGCTTCACTGACGGCGTCGGGATCGAGCGAACCCGTCCAGGCCGAACCAATTCGCGCCCCGTGCGGGCTGTCCAGCAAAATCCGAATCCCTATGCCGGCGGAAGCGGCGTTCGAGAGCGATTCGACCTCTCCTTGGTAGGAACGAATCTCCAAGTCCACGCCCTGGGAGACGAAGACTTCGATTTCTTCGGAACCTTCCTTGCGCTCCAGCAGGGAAGTAGCGAGGTCGAGAAGTTCGCTCATGCGGCCGTTCCTCCAATGGTGACGCTGCTCAAACGCATCGTGGCTTGGCCGGTACCCACGGGAACCTGTTGGCCATCTTTGCCGCAGGTGCCCGGCGTCATCGAGAAGTCATTGGCGACGGCGTCGACCCGCTTGAGTATCTGAGGTCCGTTGCCAATCAAATTGCAGTCGCGCAGCGGGCTGGTAATTTTCCCGTCTTCGATCAAAAAGGCTGCCGTCATACCGAAGACGAAGTCGCCGGTGGTGGTATTCACCTGCCCGCCGCCGAGTTGGGCCACGTAGACGCCGTAGGGAGTCTGAGCGATGATGTCCTCGGCCGTGTCGGGGCCCTCCAGCAAGAAAGTATTCGTCATGCGCACCATGGGAAGGTGCTGGTAGGTCTGGCGGCGGCCGTTGCCCGACGAGGCCCTCCCTTGACCGCGCGCGCGGAGATAGTCCCACATGTAGTCAGTGAGCACTCCGTTTTCGATGAGCACGTTGCGCTGGGTGGCATGACCTTCGTCGTCGATGCCCAAGTGGCCCCACTCGCCCACCACCGAGCCGTCATCGACCAAGGTCACCAGAGGGCTGGCCACCATGTGGCCCACTTGCCCGGCGTAGACCGAGGACTGCTTGACGATGGCGTCGGCTTCGAGACCATGTCCACAGGCTTCGTGGAAAAGAATTCCCCCCGAGCCTCCGGCTAACACCACGGGAAGATCGCCGCTCGGTGCCGGACGTGCCTGCAATTTGGTGATGGCCTGCTGGGCCGCGCCGCGCGCGGCGTCGTTCACGGCGTCGTCGGAAAGAATTTCGAAGCCCCGCGTTCCGGCAATGGGTCGATAACCCGTCTGCATGCCGGTGTCACCACTGGCCACGCACTGCACATTGAAACGCGTACGAATTTGTTCGTCCGCGCCATACACGCCTTCCGAGTTCGCCACGACGAAACGTCGGGTGCTCATACCGATGCCCACGTTGACTTGACTGATGGACGAACCCGCGGAACGCGCACTATCGTCGGCCCGCAGCATGGTGTCCACCATGGTGGCTCTCTCGACGTCATCCGGACGAATCTGGGCCACACTGCGGTGCGACGAGAGAGAACCCAGAGCAATTTCCCGGACCCCGCCACCACCGCGACGCGCCACGGCCGAAGCTGCTTCCGCGGCGACCCGCAGTCCGGCCTCGCTGAGGTCCGCGGTGTGGGCAAAGCCCGTGGTGTCGCCGACCACCACCCGAATACCGGCACCCCGATCACGTCCCGAACTCAGTTCCTCGACGCGACCTTGGTCCAACATGGCCGAGGAGGTTCGCCGATCTTCCACGAAAACTTCCGCGAAGTCGCCACCTCTGGCCATGGCGACTGCCAAGGTTCCCTCAATTACCGAACGTTCAATCAGGTCAGAACTCATAGAGCCAGCGTAGACATTTCGCGTTGGGCGACACCACCCCACGAAAAGTATCCACCGGTAGGCTACAGACGTGATTCTGCCTTCCATCGAGACGCCCGCCGACCTTCGCGCGCTCACCCTGGAACAGCTGGATGAATTAGCCCTCGAAATACGTCAATTCATCATTGATACCGTGACCACCACGGGAGGTCACCTCGGTAGCAACTTGGGTGTGGTCGAGCTGACCTTGGCCCTCCACCGCGTGTTCGATTCCCCCCGCGACATCTTGCTCTGGGATACCGGTCACCAGTCCTACGTCCACAAGCTCCTCACCGGGCGCCGCTACGGCTTCAGTCGACTGCGTCAGCGCGGAGGAATTTCTGGGTATCCCAGCCGCAGTGAGAGCGAGCACGACTGGATTGAGTCCTCGCACGCCTCGACCGCGCTGTCCTACGCGCACGGTCTCGCGGTGGCGCTCGCGCAGCGCAAGGAACTCGTCGGACACGGTGGTCGTCGCCACGTGGTGGCCGTGGTGGGCGACGGATCGCTCACCGGGGGCATGGCCTACGAAGCTCTGAACAACTTGGGTGTTACCAATCAACGCGTGGTCATCGTCTTGAACGACAACGGGCGCAGTTACGCCCCCACCATTTCGAAGCTCTCCGAGTCCTTGACCCAACTGCGACTCAACCCGCAGTACGTGAGCACCCGCGCGCGCCTGCGTGACTTGTTGCCGAAAATACCCCGCGTCGGCAAACTGGCCTACCAAGGAGTGCACGGCGTGACCAGCGTGGTTCGCGAAATGGTCACCCCGCACACCTTTTTCGAAAACCTGGGCGTGCGCTACGTCGGACCCATTGACGGCCACAATATTGCCGCCATCGAGGCCGCGCTGACCAACGCCGCGACCTGGAATGGCCCCATTCTCGTCCACGTGTTGACCGAAAAGGGGCGCGGCTACGCCCCCGCCGTGGGAGACGCCCAGAAGCTCCACGACTATAAAGTTCCCCCGAAGTTTGAAGACGACGGCATCATTCCCGCCTCCTTTACGGAAGCCTTCTCGGCAGCTCTGCTGCGCCACGCCGAACGCGACGACCGCGTCGTCGCCCTCACCGCCGCCATGGCCGGGCCCACGGGCCTGCTCCCCTTCCAACAACGCTTCCCTGATCGTTTCTTCGATGTGGGTATCGCCGAAGCGCACGAAGTCACCGCCGCCGCCGGCATGGCCATGGGTGGCCTGAAGCCCGTCGTGTGCATCTACTCCACCTTCTTCGCGCGCGCCTTCGACCAAGCGAATTTAGATGTGGGTCTTCTCAACCTCCCCGTGGTCTTCGTCTTCGACCGCGCGGGCATTACCGGCGACGACGGGCCGAGTCACCACGGCCTCTTGGACATGGCGCTGTGCTTAGCCATTCCCAACCTCACGATCTTTGCGCCCTCCACGGCTGACGAAATTGACGGCATGCTCACCACCGCGCTCTCCCTGACCACCCCCAGCGCGATTCGTTTCCCCAAGACCCTGCCGCGACCCATCGATGGCGTTGTTGGTACCGGGGTGAAGGCTCGCAAGATTCGCCAAGGTGACGGATCGTGCTGCGTACTGGCCGTCGGGAAAATGACCGCCACCGCCTACGAGGCTCTCGCCCAGATGGGAGTGGCGGCGGACGCCATCACCCTTTACGACGTGCGCGTACTCCCGGCCGACCACGAGATGATCGATGATGCCCTCACCCACCACCGCGTGGTCACCGTCGAAGACGGCACCCGTCACGGTGGCGCGGGTACCTTCTTGGTCTCCGCAGTACGTAGCCGGGCCCAAGAGCTTCGCGTTCCCTTCCCCACCACCCGAATTTTGGGTGTTCCGCGGGCCTACCTGGAGCATCACAAGCCCGACGCTCTCTTGGCGGAGTTGGGCCTCGACGCTGCGGGTCTGGCCGCCGCGTTCACTCGGGCGCTCAACGACGACCCGGAATTTCTCGTCACCCTGCCCGAAGCCCCCAAGGCCACTTTTTACTGAACCCCGTCCTCCGACGGACGGTAGTTTGCTCCTATGAACTTTGACGTCACCAAAACCGAAGCCGAGTGGTTGGAAGAACTGGGCCCCGAGCGCTACGCCATCTTGCGCCAGGCCGGCACCGAAGCCCCCTTTACCGGATCGCTGTTGCACGTGAGCGCCGCGGGTTTTTATTCCTGTGGTGCGTGCGGGCAGGTCCTCTTTAACGCGGGGCAGAAGTTTGACGCTCACTGCGGCTGGCCTAGTTTTGATAACTGCGAGCCGGGCACCATCGTAGAAAGAGCCGATCACTCGCTGGGTCGCGCACGTACCGAGATCCTCTGCTCGCGTTGCGGTGGACACCTCGGACACGTCTTTAACGACGGGCCGACCGCCACGGGCCTTCGCTACTGCGTCAATTCTTTGTCGATTGACTTCGACGAGGCTTAAACGTCGAGGAATCGACGGATGGCCAAGGCCGAGCCGATGGATCCAATCGATATACCCAGGACAATGACCACCACGTTGGTCCCCCACAGATTGGCGAGGGAGATCTGATACTCGCTGCTCAGCGGATACCAGGTCTGCACCGCGGTAGTCGCTCCGACCGCCACCACGGAACCCAAGAGCCCCTGCACGAAGCCCTCGGTGATAAAGGGGATGCGAATAAACCAATTGGTCGCTCCCACCAATTTCATCACCGACACTTCGCGGCGGCGAGCAAAAATCGCCATGCGAATGGTATTGAGAATCAGCACCGTGGCCGAGAGTAGCAAGACCCCGGCCAAGGCCAAAAACACCACCTGCAACACGTGAATCGTCTTTTGCATCTGGCGAATCTGTTGTTCGGGAGCGGTCACTTGGAACACCCCGGGTTGACCCGTGTAGGCCTGCTCAATCACGAAGGCGTTTTGCGGAACCGTGGGCACGCACTGATAGGAAGTGGGCATTTTGTCCGGTGTCATGACGGCAAAAATGGAGGGATCAATAATGTGCTTCGCTTGGAGGTAGCTGGCCTGCTTGTCGAAGTAATTGCAGTCGTGCACGTAGGGGGAACCGTGCAACTGGTTGCCGACATCGCCAATTTGTGAGTTGGTGGCGTCGGGGTTCATCCACACGGTCACGCGCGTTCCCTTTTCCCATTGGGCCGAGGCCTGCGCGGCACTTTGCTTCAGCAAGAGGGCCGATCCCACCAAGGACAAGCTCACCGCCACCGTCAAGACGGCGGCAATGGTCATCAGACGATTACGCCAGAGGTTGGTTCCCGTCTCGCGTAGGGCGTAGCGAAGAAAGACCCTCATGAGGCACTACCCGCATCGTCGAGGCCGTAGACACCGCGAGCTTGGTCACGAATGACCTCACCCTTATCCAACTCGATCACGCGACGCCGCATGCGGTCGACCAGAGCCTTGTCGTGCGTGGCCATGACCACAGTGGTTCCCGTGCGATTAATGCGCTCCAGCAAATTCATAATGGCTTCGGAGTTGGTGGGATCGAGGTTCCCGGTCGGTTCGTCCGCCAGCAAAATCAAGGGACGATTCACGAAGGCGCGGGCCACGGCCACGCGTTGTTGTTCACCACCGGAGAGCTCGCTCGGCAAGTTGTTGGCCTTGTCGCTCAAACCTACCAATTCGAGAATCTGTGGCACCTGCGCTTCCACGGTGGAGCGCGGGCGACCGATCACTTCGAGGGCGAAGGCCACGTTCTCAAAGACGGTTTTGTTGGGCAGAAGGCGGAAGTCTTGGAACACGCAGCCGATATTCCGGCGCAGGTAGGGCACGCGACGCGCCCGTTGCTGGCCGATGTCGCGACCGGCCTCGAGAATGCGCCCGGCGTCGGGAGTCTCTTCACGGAGCAGGAGGCGCAAGAAGGTGGTCTTTCCAGAACCGGAGGAGCCCACCAGGAAAACGAATTCTCCCTTTTCGATATCTACATTGACGTCGCGCAGGGCGATCGTGCCGTTCTTGTACGCCTTGGTGACATTGTCGAATCGAATCACGTTTCACCCCCTTTGGGTCAGCTCGGCGGGCCAATGGTCGCGCCCTCCCCTTCAGCCTAGTTGGGGGTCACCACCACTTTTCGACACCAAAAAGACCGTGCGCGCTAGGACTGGGCGCGTTGGCGACGTAGTTCGGCTTCCATGAAGCCATCCAAATCACCTTCGAGTACTGCTTCGACATTTCCGGTTTCACAGTCGGTACGGTGATCCTTCACTAACTGATACGGCGCTTGGACGTAACTACGAATTTGCGAACCCCAGGCGTTCTCCGAACGCGTGCCGCTCAGGGCGTCGAGTTCGGCTTGACGCTCGGCCCGTGCGCGGTCGGCGAGCTTGGCGGCCAAAATCTGCATGGCGCGCGCCCGGTTTTGGTGTTGACTGCGTTCGTTTTGGCAGCTCACCACGATTCCGGTCGGCAAATGCGTGAGACGAATCGCCGAGTCGGTCTTGTTGATGTGTTGTCCACCGGCTCCGGAAGCGCGGTAGGTGTCCACCCGCAAATCTTTTTCGTCGATCTCGACGTCACCGGCGTCATTGCTCATAAACGGCGTGACGTCCAAACTGGCAAAACTAGTTTGTCGGCGGGCTTGGGTATCGAAGGGGCTGATACGCACCAAACGGTGCACCCCGCGTTCGGCCGACAGCCAGCCATAGGCGAAACGCCCCGTCACGATGATGGTGGCGGAGAGAATCCCGGCCTCTTGACCTTCGGAAACTTCGTCGACTTCGACGGCGAAACCACGGCGCTCCGCCCAGCGCGAATACATCCGCAGCAACATCTGCGCCCAATCTTGGGCGTCGGTGCCACCGGCGCCGGCATGAAATTCCACGATGGCGTCGCTCTCGTCGTAGGGACCAGAGAGCAGACTCTGGGTTTCCAGATTGTCCAAAGCACTCGACAGGGTCGTCACCACACTCGCGAGTTCTTCCAAGGTGGACCAGTCCGCAGTACCCACGAGCGACTCACGAGCAAAGTCGGACAAGACTTCACCGTCATCGAGTTGACTTCGCAGGGCGTCGAAAGCGTCGAGGTCGTTGCTGAGCCGGCCCAACTCGGTGGTCACCTGGCGGGCG
>CAINHL010000018.1 GCA_903848885.1 uncultured Actinomycetes bacterium | reverse complement strand
GTGGCGGTGACGCCGGTCGGGGCACCCGGCACGGCGGCGGGAGTAGCGGGAGCCGAGGCGCTCGACGCGTCACTGGAACCCACCGCGTTGGTGGCGGTGACGGTGAAGGTGTAGCTCGTGCCGTTGGTGAGGCCCGTGACGGTGCACGAGGTCGTAGCTGACGTGCAGGTGAAGTTGCCGGGGTTCGAGGTGACGGTGTAACCGGTGATAGCGGCGCCACCGTTGCTACCCGCAGTCCAAGAAACCAATGATTGACCATTCGAATAGGAGACGGCGGTGATGGCGGTGGGAGCGTTTGGTGGACTAGCGGGGACGACGGGTGCACTGGCAGAAGACACCGGCGAAGTACCCGAGAGGTTCACTGCAATAACGGTAAAGGTGTAACTCGTACCGTTTGCCAAGCCAGAAATCTGGCAATACGCATCACCGGTCGTCGAACAAGAGAATCCACCCGGACTAGAAGTAACGACGAACCCGGTGATGGCTGATCCACCGTTGGAACTCGGATACGACCAATAGACAGTGGCACTCGCGTTGCCCCTCACGGCGAACACACCGGTTGGTGAGCCGGGAGCGGTCGAAGGAACGATGGCGCTCGAAGCGCTCGAAGCCACCGAGGTGCCCGAGATGTTGGTCGCGGTAACGGTAAATACATATTGCGTGCCGTTGGTGAGGCCCGTGACGGTGCACGAGGTCGTGGCTGACGTGCAGGTGAAGTTGCCCGGGTTAGAGGTGACGGTGTAACCGGTGATGGCTGATCCACCGTTCACCGAAGGAGCGCTCCAGCTGACCACGGACTGGCCGTTGGCAGCACCAGTAGCGCTGACGGCGGTGGGGGCGTTAGGAACGGTCGAAGGAACGATGGCGCTCGAAGCGCTCGAAGCCACCGAGGTGCCCGAGATGTTGGTCGCGGTAACGGTGAAGGTGTAGGAATCACCGTTGGTGAGGCCCGTGATAGTGCACGTCAATGGACCCGTGGTCCAAGTACACGTCTCATTACCGTTGGCGGGATTAGTCGCATCAATCGCAGTGACAACGTACGAGGTGATGGTGGCGCCACCCGTACTCGACGGGACGCTCCACGTCACAACCGATTGTTGATTTTGCTTCGCCGTGGCGCTCACGCTTGTCGGCGCTGATGGAGCGGTCGAAGGTACGAGTGCGGTCGCTGGGGACACAGCAGCACTGGTCAACGCAGCGATAACAGGTGGTCCGACCAAACCCGAGTTTTTATCCACGATGGAAATGGTGTACGAGGTTCCGTTGGTAAGGCCACTGATGGTGCAGGTGGTCGCCGAGGGACCCAAATTGGTGCAGCCCGAAGAACCCACGGTGTTCGGCAAATACGTCACCGTGTAACTCGCGATCGTCTGCGCGCCGCCACCGGTGTACACCGGTGCTGCCCAAGTCAACACGATATTTTGGTTACCGGTCTTGGCACTAATGAGCGTCGGCGCGTCGGGTGCCGAGTAGCCGGGCGTCACCGCTGCCGACGCCGCCGAGGTGATAGAGGAGCCCGCAGAGTTCACCGCGACAACTTCGTAGGCGTACTTCACCCCGTTGGTGAGACCAGAAATCACGCAATTCAAGGGGCCACTGACCCAGGTACAAAACTGGGCCGTGGCAGTGGTCGCCGCGCCCGTCGACGACGTCAAGTACGCCGTCGCCACGTAACTCGTAATCGGCGTACCGCCGGTGCTCGTAGGAGCGGTCCACGACACCGTGGATCCCTGATAGCGAATAGATCCGCTGACGCCCGTTGCGGCGCTCGGTACGGTGTACGAAATCACCGGCGTCGAAGCGGCTGAGGCAGGTGAAGTTCCTACGCTGTTCTTGGCGGTTACGGAGAAGGTGTACGCCGTGCCAACGGTCAAACCGCTCACGGTGCAATTCAGTGGTCCGGTGGTCCAAATGCATGTTTTTGCACCGGGGCTCGACGTCACCGTGTACTGGGTCGTCGCGGCACCTGCGTTGTAGGTGTTCGATGTCCACGACACATTAATTTTTCCGCCAGTTGCGCTATTTGCTTGGCCGACTAGGTAGCTTCCCTGGACTGCCGTAGGCGCCCATGGAGCCGTAGTCATTGGAGTAACTGCTTTTGACGCCAAGGACGGGGCCGAGGCACCCGAACCACGAACTCCGGCCGCGTAGTTAGTGGCAAACGCGTAGAAGGTATACGCCGTGCCATTCGTTAATCCCGTAATCCAACAATCAGTTGTCGTGGCGTTTGTCGTGCAGTGATCGCCAAGAAAACCGTTGGCACTCACTTGGTTTTGGAAGTCGTACACCGAGTAACCGGTAACGGGACTACCGCCGTCGAAAGTGGATGCCGTCCACGAAAGATGAACCTCTTCGTTGTACGCCACGGCCGTGAGATTCGTCGGCGGATTTGGTGGGAAAATATTCGGCGTTGCCGTTACCGCAGCCGAGGCGATTGATGTCTTGGTACCAGCCTGGGCTGTCACCGTAAACGAGTACGTAGTTGCGTTTGTCAAATTACTAATGACGCAGCTCGTGGCTAAAGTGCTGCAACCGACAAACGAGATGCGCTTCGGCGAGCTCACAGCGTAATTAAATGTGATCGACGACGATTGGTCGAGGACAACGCCAGAATCGACAAATGTCGACTCCGGAGAAATTGTCACCTGTTTGGTGGAAAGGTTGACGGCGCTCACGGTACCCACCTGTGCCCCGCCCAGCGTGGCGATGTCGCCCACGGAAATATCAGTCACGTCGGGAAGGGTCACTACGTAGTCATTGTTAGAGGATCCCGCCAAGGAACCATCACTATTGACGACGGTCGTGGGCTGCCACGTGACTCCGACTGTGGTCACGTTGACGTTGTACGCCGTGAGCGTTAAGCCGTCGCCATAGGCAGCCGCCCACGAGGCACTGACGTTTCCGTTATGAGGGGTAACGGTGAGGTTTGTGGGGGCAAATGGTACAGAGCCCACGGACGTTCGTGGCTTTACGGCGGCGGATGGATTCGAAACCGGACTCGTACCAACGGCATTAGTGGCCTTCACGGTGAAGGTGTAGTTCGTGGCCGCCAGGGTTGCCGCGGTGAAAGTCGCTGACGTCGCGATCGTGACCGCACACGCCGTACCACTTGTCGTACACGTACCGTTGGGCTTGCCGGACGTGTTGCTCGAGGTCACGACGTACTGCGTGACGGGGTAGCCCACCGGTGTGAGCGCCGGCGACCAAGAGACTTGCGCTCCCAGGTATGCCGTCACGGCAGTAACCCCTGCAACTTTGTCGGGGACCGATGGGGCAATTTGGTAGGAAAACACTTCACCAACGCGCTTGGGATTACCACACCCATTTACTTGATTGGTCGAGTCACAGTGCAGACCGACAATCTTTATATTTTCATTTCCACGGAGAGTGGGAAGAAAAGTATCCCCGTTGGCGTCTTGGGCTGCGGTACCCGAATTGAAAACGTCCAATAGCGAGACGTACACCTGTGCGCCCGATGCGTCGGTGGCCGTGGGGGTGCCGGTGTTATCTCCGGCCGCAACTACTTGAAACTCCACGCATTCAGTGGTCGGATCGATAGTCAAAGTCATTGGAGGATTGCTGAGATAATTTCCGTTGCCCGAATCAATGTAGGCCTGCACGGTGGATTGACCGTTGTAGATAGTGAAGCCGCAGAGATAGGTCGGGTCAGAAGGAGTAGCGGTCCCCGATTCCGAAGGGTCGGTGGTGCTCAACGGCGCAATGACACCGTTGACGGTTACTTGACCCGCTTGGGAAGGAATATTCGGCTGGGCGATGGGACCGGGATAAGCATTGTGCGAAGAGACGGCATTTGCCATCTGCGGAATTTGGACAGCACAAAAAGAAGTGACGATAGCTACGGTCAACAAAGAACTACGTAATCGCCGCATTGTTTTCGTGTACTTATCCATCCATTTCCCCACTTGGAAACTAACAGCAAATAGGCTCACATGTAGTAGCGGGAAAGGCGAGTGGGCGGGAATTCACTATCTCGAGGGTCGTCGTGAAAAAAAACCCTAAATTCCTTACTTTCCAGCAAATCTGGCGGTCACTCGTGACCCGGAACAGTCCCTTAACGGGTGAACAATGAGTGACGGGTTTCCAGATCCCCGATGGGCAGCGCTACGCCACCCGTATGCGTGGCGGCACACTCGGACAAGCATTGCTACAGGTCGGGAATATTGAAATCAAGACTGGGCGCATCAGTGCCACCGTCAATTTCCAAAACCTTGCCGGTGAGAAATGCTCCGGCGGGCGACGCGAGGTAGACAACTCCGGCGGCGATTTCCTGGGGTGAGGCAATTCGATGTAACGGCGTGAGGTCCTCCATCATTTGTTTGAGTTCCGGAGTTTGCGTGACGAATTCGAGAGCCGAAGTTGCCGTGGCGCCCGCGGCGATGGCGTTCACTCGAATGCGCGGCGACAGGTCATGGGCCACCAAACGTGTGTAGTGCGAAAGCGCAGCTTTGGCCGAGCCGTACGCAGAGTACCCGCGACCCGAAACGCGGCCCATCACCGAGGAGATGTTGATGATGGATCCCCCGCCACCTTCGAGCATCAGGGGAACCGTTACCAAGTTCAATGCGTGCGCGGTGCTGACGTTGAAGTGAAAGGACTCTTCAAGATATTCCGGAGTCGTGTCGAAGAAGGGCAGGGGGATGGCTCCGCCCACATTGTTCACCACCACGTCGACGCGTCCGTACTCTTCACGAGCGATGGCGGCGAGGGTATCCACCGCCGCCAAATCGGACATGTCGAGAGCCGCAACGCTGGCACGCCGACCGAGGGCGCGTACCGCGGCGGCTACCTGGTCGAGATCGCTGGTGGTACGCGAAGAAATAATGACGTCGCAGCCGCATTCGGCGAGAGCGATGGCGCTCGCCGCCCCGATGCCACGACCAGCGCCGGTGACGATGGCGACTTTGCCGTCGAGTCGAAAGAGATCAAGAATCATGATGCGGGCCTCATTCTTTATACGGGGAGTGGGCGCTGAGGGACTCGAACCCCCGACCTGCTGAGTGTAAATCAGCTGCTCTAACCAACTGAGCTAAGCGCCCGAAGTGTCCATCCTAGAGGCTGGGGGCCGCGAGGAATTCTGTGAGCAGTTCCTGCGTCGCCGCGAACACGGGGTGGCGCTCTTCCATCACGTCAGTGATCAATTCCTCGCCGCGGTAGTCCCCCGCCACCGCGCCCGCTTCGTGACAAATCAAAAGTCCCGCGAGATAGTCCCAGGGATGCAGCGACGATTGCTGCGCCACCGAATAGGCGTCCAGTGAACCGTCGGCCACCAAGCAACATTCCAAGCTCGCCGCACCCATGGCGCGCACCTGCGCCCAGCCGAGATGATGTTGGGCGAGACCCGAAAAACTAACGATCGCCTCTTCCATCACGGTCGTCTTTCGCGCCGTGATGCGTTCGCCGTCGCGAAATGCTCCCCCGCCCCGCGTGGCGCTGTAACGCGTACCGGTCGCAAGGTTGGCTACCAGCCCCGCGACCAACTCACCCTCGCGTAATACGGCCAGGCTGCAGGCGTAAAAAGGAATACCACGGTCGCAGTTCGTCGAGCCGTCAATGGGATCCATGACTACCGTGAACTCACCGTCGCCGGTGACTCCCGACTCTTCGCTCACCACGCGGTAACCCGCGGCGTGAAAGATACTCAGCCCCGCGGCGTCGGCGGCGAGGTCGAGGTGATATTGGGTGGGCCTTTGGCCGGAATAGCCCCGGCCGCGGTGCTCCACAATGGCGAGTGAAATCTCGTCCACGCAGGTATGCAGGAGGGGGAGGATGTCGGCGTAGTTCACGTTTCTACCGTATCGGCAAAAGGCACTATCCTCGAAAGGTAATGGCAGCTATTGACGTCGCCGGTTTTGTCGCCGATCTAAAAGACCACGCTGTCGACCACGGCTTTCACGTGCACGACGAGCGACACTTTGTCGAGACCTATTCCCTCCGTCAGGCATGGGAAGTGGACCTACATCCCGAAGAGGGCTGTGGTGGGCCCATTGACCTTCATCTTTCCTTGGACGTAGACCCACGCGCCTTACTGGCTTTCGAAGACGCCCTCCTCACCCTCGCTGACGACCAGGATCCACCCGACGAGTTTCATTTTCCCTTAGTCCTGACCTGGTCGTTACCGCCCTTCCCGCAGGGCCCCGATTTGTTGACGTTGGCCATCGACCTCGCCCCCGTTGGTGGGGTCGAGCTACCACTCGAAGTCACCGCCACCGATACCTTCGCCTCGGCCACCGACTCGGCAGAACGGCGTATTTCCATTGTGGCGCGCCACCCTATTTCTCTCGCCCGGGTCGCCAAAGGCGAAGACCCGCTGTGTGGACTCTTCGACAAGGGCAAGCAGATCAGTGAATTTCTTCTGCAGGCATCGGAGTCCTGGCTGTCGTAGAAGTATGTGCGTTGGGCTGTGCGCCTCGCGATGCGTGGGGGCATCAACGATGCCCCCATGGAAAATAACTTTGACATCTTGCAACGACTGCGCAGCGAATGGAGTTACACCGGCGTCTCGCAGAGATCCACACGGCACTACGAGTACTTTGCCGCGCAACACGACACCCTCGCATTGAGTGGATGCAGCAACTTTGCGGACGTCGTGCGTGCGCTCGAACCACGAGGCGGTCGCAGCGTGGAGCAGCGTGCGCACATCATCACGGCCCTTCTCGCTGACGCCCGTGAGCCCTTCATCGCCCGGACCTTGTTACAAACCATGTTGCCCGGCGTGGTCAGCGTCTGTCGACAACTCCGCTTCGGCGAGGGTATCGTCAGCGAGAGCGGCGAGGCCATGGGGATCTGTGTCGCCTTGCTGAGCGAATTGATCTACGACTGGGCGGGCCAGCAACGCATCTACGCCGCTCCCGATCTGCTCTCGGCTTTGCGCGGCCGATTCCGTCGATGGCTGCTCAAGGAAAAACAACACCACCACTACGGCGACATGGACAGCGTGGCGAAGAACTTTGCCGCCACCGAGAATTCGGAGTTATTGACCCGCCTCGAAAATTTCCGCACGACGGAGCAGGCCCGTATGGCTTCCTTGGTGTATCGACGAGTCTTTGAGGGTTGTTCCCTTCAAGAATTGGCACTCGCAGAACAGTGCAGCGCCCAGAGTTTGAATCGAGAGTTGCGATGGTTCACCACCCACTATCTCTTGTAGGTGACGACGAATATGACCCGACGAGACAGGAGCGACGTGGCTCGGTACTCTCGGCAAGTAATGGTTCGACGCGTCACCCCGAGTCACATCGCGACACTGGCGATTCCGATATTGCTGGTGCTCGCCCTGCACGGCTCGACGGTCGTGACGCTTCCGGGACACACCATCATCCAGACAATTCGACACACGGTGATTCAACACGAGTGGCTACCCTCCCCCAGCAGCGTCGCGTCGCCCGCCGCGAGTTCCACGAGCGTGACCGTCGCGAGCGGGGCCGTTCACCCCAGCGTGGTCTCATCTGGCGTCGAGCCGGTCACATCGGGAACGCTCGATCCCCTCTTTTCCCAAAGTCTGATTCCCCTCACCGCCAGCAGCCGTTGGAAACTACTGAGCGATATTCCCCTCAACGAAAATCTCGACTGCGCCGGCACCATCATCAGGGTCGCCGATACGTGGACGGTACCGAGCGCCACTTCGTGCACGCTCAGCCTGAGCCTCATCGATCAGGCCAACTCGAGTGCGAACTACCAATTGGTGCAGCTGTCGTGAATCGAGTCGTACGTTTCTTGTCCGCACTGTCGATCACCAGTTTTCTGGTGGTGGTTCCCTTTCGCGGACCGGAGCTGTGGCGCAACAGCCAGCACGGTCACTCCCCCTCCGCGCTCGTTCACCTGGCCCTGCTGTGTGCCGCCGTGTTATGGACGGCCCTCATCGTGACGATTGCCTACGAAGTTCTCTTTCAATGGCGCACCGGTCGCTCCCACGAGTTGGGGGGCATCGCCGCGGTCGCCAGCGCCATTTTGACCGTCCTCGTTCTGTGGGGTGGCCCCAGCGGCGCGGCCAACCCTCCCACGTCGGTAACACACAGCGCCGTGGTGCTCTCGCACCCTTTACACCACAGTTTCCGCGAGCAGCTCCGATCGGATATCACACCACCCGGGCATCACGGACTTTTCAGCATTTTTCTTCTGGGACGTCGAGGCACCAACACGGGGCGGCCAAAAGTGCATCTCCTGCGTTCGTATCCGGAGGTGGATAATCTCACGCGCGATTTTGTCCCCGCCCTCCGCCGACGCAGCGTGGAGATGACTGCCTATCTCAGTGTGCACGCGGGCGAAGCCGTGACCGGGGATCGACTACGCAGCCGCGTTCTGAATGACGGCGAGAGTGACGTCGACGCCAGTGTTCGCACCTTGGCGAATACGGCCACCTCCGTACGACGTGCCCTGGGCTCCTCGCACGGTCGTCCCCGACTGCGGCGCGTCGGATCCCAAGGTCTCTACTACCTCGATGACGTCGATTCGGACGTCGCCGAATTTTTCAATCATGTTGGTCGCGCCAAGGCTCACGCCGGTGACGAGGCGTCACTACGTGAAGCCCTCGCACTCATTCACTCCGAGGTCCTCGCCGCCACCCTGCGGGGCTTCGAATGGTTCGTCCACGAGGGGCATCTCGCCAAGGTGCAGCGCTTCGCCGAATGGGCGGCTTTAGAACTGCACGACTTGGCCATGGGCCGTGGCGATTGCGACGAAGCCGCGTGGGCTCTCGGCCAAGGTTTGCTCGCCGATCCCTATAGCGAGCCGCTGCGACAGGCCGCGGCGGCCGTTCCGCGCTTAAGCGAGCTTCGAGGCGATCGCTCCCGCGGATCGCAAGACCAGACCGTCGGCGCCGGACGTCCCGAAGCGGTGCGCGGGGCGCTCGCGCGCTTCACGAATCAAGTCCCCGAGTAACTGGGCGAAGGCCAGTGGTGGTTCAACGAACAAGTGCTTCGACAGCGAACCGGGAATGGTGTTGATCTCGTTGATGTAGATCTCGTGGTCGTTCACCAGAAAGTCGATGCGCGCCACCCCACGAACACTGGCCAGGTCGCCGATGCGGTGGGCGTAGCTGCGAATTTCTTCGGCTTGGGTGCCGGGAAGAATTGCGGGAATTTCGCGAGGGGCCGAAACCATGCCTTCACCACCGACGTATTTATCGCGATAGTCCAAAATCTCCGTGGTGGCGCTGCGACGAATCGGACGTTCGATAGCGGAGAGTTGAATTTCCGGGTAGCTCCGCAGAGCTACTTGAATGTCCACCAAGTCGGGACGATAGGGCTCGAGCACGCAGCCGCGCGCCAGATGCACATTGGTGGTGAGCCGAGCTTTCGCCGTGTCGAGGTCGCTCACCACGTCAATGCCAATAGATGATCCGCCGAAGCGGGGCTTCAAAATGTACGGGCCAGAAAAAGGCAGGCTGGTGGTAGCGGAAGTGAGGAGAATGCGCGGCAAGGAGGGGAGACCGGCGCTGGCGACCACGGCGGCGAAGGCCCACTTGTCCATGCCGAGAGAGGCGCCCGCGACGCACGGTCCGGTGTAGGGAATCTCGCAGATATCTAAGACTCCTTGGAGGGAGCCGTCTTCCCCGGGTCCACCGTGCGTGGCCATCACCACGGCGTCCAGCGCGAGCGGCTTATCTTTTCCGAATCGCCCCGCCACTTCTACGAAGCCGCGCGTCTCTCCGAGGCGCAACTCCAGCGCGGTGCTTCCCTGGGGAACCCCGTTCACAAAGGCTTCCGCTTCCACGGCATTGTCGACCCGGACGAAGTTTCCGTCCTTGGTCCAATAGATGGCCGCCACGTCATTGTGGTGACGAGCCAATTCGTGCACGACCAGCATGCCCGTCAAAATCGAGATGTCGTGTTCCGGCGAAGGACCGCCAAAGAGAACTCCCAGTGTCACGCAAACCCCAATGAGCTAGATGTCGTGCTCTAAGGGTAGTGGTCGGGCAGGTCGTTGAGGTACAACACGGCGTCGCGACCGGTGAGTTCGCGGCGCACCCATTCCACCGCCCGCGGGCGGGTGGCGAAGAAACGCGCCGAGGGACCGAAGCCCGATCGCAGCGCGGAGGCGTTGGTTCTTTGCACGATAACCAATTCGCAGCCCTTGGTGAACACTTCGTGGGCAAAGAATTCGTTCGCCGGATACTGCATGCTGCCCATCTCCACGATGCCGGGCGTCACCACTACCCGTCGTCCCGTGACCGGTAGCCGGACCAGAGTTTCCAGCGCGCTCATGGAACTTTGGGGATTGGCATTGAAGGTGTCATCAATGACGGTGACTCCCGAGGGCGCGACCGACACGGTGGATCGGTTATCCACTACGCGCAAGCTCGCGATGCGACCCACTATGTCGTCCATAGTGGCGCCGAGTTCGCGCGCAGCCGCGATGGCGCAGGCCAGATTCGTCTCTCGTATGCCACTGACCGCGGGGACCACCGCCACTTCGCGACCTTCGATAAGAAGGCGCCAGGTGTGCGCGTCACGAATCACGCGCACGTCCGCGGCGTTTCGACTTCCCGCGGTGAGAAATTTCTTTCCCGAAATACGCATGGGCCACTGCGCCAACAAGTCGTCATCCACGTTGACGATCACCGTGTGGGCCCGCTCGGCGATTTCCATCTTGGCTTTCTCGATCACGTGGAGGTGCTTCATACGTTCGAGGTGTACGGGCCCAATGGCCGTAATGACCGCGATGCTCGGGGGGCACCACGAACAGAGATCGGCGATCTCCCCCGGTCCGTAGGTACCCATTTCGGCGATGAACACGCGGCTATCCCCACCGAGCAATTCGTTGATTGAACGCGAGAGTCCCGCACGATTATTGAAACTCTTCGGGGTGGCTACCGCGCCAAAGTTCGGTCCCAAAAGATCGGCGAGATGATTTTTGGTAGAGGTTTTCCCGAAGGAACCAGTCACGCCCACGATGATCGGATGCACGGCCTGCAGTTTTTTCTCGGCCGCGGCCACGAATCTCATGGCCTGACGTGTTTCGTAGGGTTCGCAGAGCCACAGTCCCGCTTCGACGGTCCACGGCGCTAGGAAAACCACCAGACAGGCCGTGGGCCAATACACCAGGAGACACAGTGATAACAACGCGGTATTGAGCACCACCACGACCAGAGCCAAGGTGGTGAGGCGACGTGTCCAATGCAGGGGGCTGGTGCGGCCACGAATTCCCAAGCCAAAGGGAAAGGTCCACGCAAACACGGCCGAAGCCATCACGGCGGACAGGGGCGAAAGGGCGATGCCCACGGCGCACACCGTGAGGGCTGCGAACTCAAAGTGAGGAATTCGACCCACGCTCGGACCGAGCCGCCAGTGACCCTGGCGCGACCACCGTCGATAAAAGCGCGTGATCGAGCCGGCGATGTAGTGCTCGCGCTGGGCGACGCGGAGCCAACGGAGAGACTGGGTGGCGATTCCGCCCAACGACACGACGACGAGGGCGACGGTGAGGAAATTCATCGTGGATTCACCATGCTCCGCACCGCCGCGGCGAGAGCTGCCGGGGCCTCGGTGGGCAGGAGGTGCCCAACGCCCTCGAGTACCACCAGCGAACTCTTCGTGAGGAGGGCTCCTGCTCGCTCAGCAATCTCGACGGGGACCGCCGCATCCGTGGCACCCCAGAGAAGTGTGGTGGGCACGTGCACCCGGACCAGCAGGTCCTCGTACGACTCGTTCACGCTGAGGACGAGGACCTCGCGCATGCGGCCGTGGGCGGCGAGATAGTCACGCGAGCCGTATCGCTGACGGGCGCGCTCAAGAACAGACTCCGGAATCAGTCGCCACCCGCGAAGCCGGCGCAGACTGCGGTACGGCCAGGGCGAGGAACTCGCCGTCGTGGATCGCAGAAGTGGCACGCCGGTCAGCACGAGCCCGGCGACACGTGCGGGATGGCGAGCCGCCAAACTCACCGCAACGCGACCACCAAAGGAGTGCCCCACCACAATGAGTGGGCCATCCGTGAGGTCCTTCCAGGCGTGGTCCACGAGATCGGCGTAGAGATCCGCACCCCCGGCAATCGAAGGTTCCGGGGACGAGCCGAAGCCGGGTAGGTCCAGGGTCACGCTGGCGATGCCCTCGTGGGCCAGGGATTCGGCCGCCACGCGAAAATCGCTTCCCTGGCGACCCCAGCCGTGAAGGAAAAGTACTCGGGGTGCGGAATCTCCGTAGACGTCGCCAAAAAGACGACCGTTATCAAAGGCCCGCAGCACGGTTCTTAGGTTAGTGAGCACGGGACGTTTCTTTGGGCCACGTGGCACCCGCCTTGTAGCGTGGCGTGGTTATGGACAGTCCCACCTTCGCCGACACCCAGCTCCAGGGCCTCACCCCCGAGCAGCGCGAAGCCGTCACCTCTCCCTCGCGTCGCCTCCTGGTGCAGGCCAGTGCCGGTTCCGGCAAGACCCACGTTCTCACCTTGCGTATTCAGCGCCGTGTGGCGGAGGGAGAGATTGAATCCGAACACGTGTTGGCGATGACTTTCACCCGCAAAGCCGGCGACGAACTTCGTCAGCGTTTGTACAAGGCCGGAATCCGCGACGTTGAGGCGGGGACTTTTCACCGCGCGGCGCTGAAAATTGTGACGCAATTTCGCGAAGACAATCACCTGGCACCTTTCACCATCGAATCCCACCGGCGACGTCTCGTTCTCGTCCTAGTGGCGCAACTCAACGAGACCGAAGCCACCCGCATCGAAGAATGGCAAATACCTCGACTCGAACAAGAGCTCGCCTGGTCGCTCTCGCAGGGGCTGACCGGCGTCACCTACGGCGAAGCGGTGCGCACGACGCGACGTGACACGCCCCTCCCCGCGCGAGATTTTTCGGATTTTCTCGATCGCTACGTCGGGCTCTGCCGGAGCCGCTCGGTACTGGACTTCGACCTCCTCCTCATCGAGGCGACCAATTTGTTGCGTGACCATCCCGCCGTGCTGGCAGCTTTTCGACACCGGCACCGCGCCCTCTTCGTCGACGAAGCCCAGGACATGAACCCCTTGCAATTTAAGTTGTTGCAGCAAATGGCCGGCGACGATCCCGACTTGTTCTGCGTGGGTGACAAGAACCAATCCATTTACGGTTTCAACGGAGCGAGCCCCTCCCTGCTCGAAGAGATCCCCCGCACCTGGGATCACGTCACGATGCTGGACCTCACGCGAAATCACCGCTCCACCGCCTTAATCATCACCGTGGCCAACACCTTGCTCGAAGAGGGTGCCGTCGGGATTACCCCCGCGCGCGAGGAGGGCGAAATG
Source organism: uncultured Actinomycetes bacterium (assembly GCA_903848885.1). GTDB lineage: Bacteria > Actinomycetota > Acidimicrobiia > Acidimicrobiales > RAAP-2 > RAAP-2. The sequence continues at coordinate 10,006 of CAINHL010000018.1, read as the reverse complement.
CCCTTGGTACGCGCCTACGACACCGACGAGGAAGAAGCAACGCACGTAGCGAGCTGGCTGCGAAGTCGCTTTCAACCCGGCTCACCTTGGAAGTCCATGGCCGTGTTAGCCCGCACCAACGCGCAACTGACGGCTATCGAAACGGCCTTGACCGCCGCCGCTATTCCCGTCGAGCGACGCGGGGCGGAACATTCCCCGGCGTCGGACATCATCGGCGAGTCCCCCGCCCGCTGGACACAACCCGATGTCCCCAACGCGGTCGCGCTCTCTACCATTCACCGTGCCAAAGGTTTGGAATGGCAACACGTGGCCGTTGTGGGTTGGGCCGAGGGCGTCCTTCCCAGTTTCCAAGCGCACGCGGCATCGCAGCTCGCCGAAGAGCAGCGACTGGCCTACGTCGCACTGACCCGGGCGGAGACCACCTTGCTGTTGACCTGGAGCCGCGGCACGCAGGACCCGCGACGGCCACCACGCACAGCCTCGCGATTCTTAGGCCCCATCCTCGCTGCAATCGCGGCCGAATCGGCTCGACTCTCCCCTCTCCCCGCAGAACAAGTCAGTGAGCGCATCGCCTCCATGAAGGCCAAGTTGCGCGCCGCCCTCGACGCGCACGAGAACGAGAACGAGGCGTAGATAGAGCACAACTCGAAGAGTGATGTGACCAGTAACGTCTGTTCATGACTGAACTTTCCGCCCCCCTGTTGTTTTCCCACGGCAGTTCGCTCGCCCACCGCATCACCCTGGCACCACTCACCAATCAACAAAGCCACCCCGACGGGACCTTGAGCGACGAGGAATACACGTGGTTGACCATGCGCGCCGCGGGTGGCTTCGCGCTCACCATGACCTGTGCCAGCCACGTTCAAGCCATCGGCCAAGGTTTTGCTGGTCAGCTGGGCTGTTTCAGTGACGACCACCTCCCCGGCCTCACGCGATTGGCCAGCGGCATCACGGCCCACGGATCCATGGCGGTGGTGCAGTTGCACCACGCCGGGCGTCGCAGTCCGCGCGAGATTATCGGCACCGATCCCGTCGGACCCGGTGTGGACGAGGCCACGGGAACCCGAGAGCTCACCACGGAAGAAGTAGAAACGCTCACGGCGGACTTCATCAACGCAGCGGTTCGCTGCGAACGCGCCGGATTTGCTGGCGTGCAAATCCACGGAGCGCACGATTACATCATCTGCGAGTTTCTCAATCGCTCGTACAACCAGCGCAGTGATCGCTACGGCGGTTCGGTGGAAAACCGCGCTCGCCTTTTGTTGGACGTCGTGACGGGTATTCGTCACGCCACCCGCGCCGACTTCAACGTGTCGGTGCGTTTGTCCCCTGAACGCTTCGGGCTCCACACCGCTGACATCATCGCGACCTATTCCCTGCTCGTGGCCACGGGCATGGTCGATTTTATTGACATCTCCCTGTGGGACTCCTTCAAGGAAGCGGCCGACGAGGAATTTGCTGGACGCCAGCTCATGGAGCTGTTCGCGGAAATTCCTCGCGGTGATACGCGACTGTGCGTCGCCGGAAAAATCTATTCCGCCGCGGACGCACAGCGCTGCCTCGACCTCGGCGCGGACCTCGTGGCCATCGGGCGCGCTGCGGTGACCAACCACGACTTTGCGCGCTGCGCCTGTAGTGATGCGAACTTCGTCATGCGCGATCTCCCCGTGACGCGGGCGACGCTACGCGCCGAGGGCTTATCCGAACCCTTCGTGGACTACATGTCGGCGTGGCCGGGTTTCGTGGCCGAATAAAGAAGTTCGGCGCACGGCCACTGCTTGGTGCCCCAGAAAATCAGGGCGCCGGAGCGATGACGAAGAAGATGTCGGCGGTCGCACACACCTCATCGCCGCGGCGAACGACGCCGTGACCTTTGCCCCCGCGTGAGCTGAGCGACGACAAGTCACACTCCAGCGTGACCGTGTCGCCGGGAAGAACCTGGCGGCGAAAGCGCGCACTGTCGATACCTCCGAAGAGCGGCAGGCTGCCGTGGTAGCGGGGATCACTCAGTACCGCCACGGCGCCGCACTGCGCCAGCGACTCGATCAAAAGAACTCCGGGCGTCACCGGCTGATGGGGAAAGTGACCAGCAAAAAAATCTAGATCCTCGCGCAGCGTCCAACGACCCACGGCGCGTAGACCCGGGTAGATTTCCAGCATTTCGTCCAAGAATAAAAACGGTGCTCGATGCGCCAGCCAGTCCTCGGGCCGCAAAGAGAGTTCACTCATCGCAGAGCTAACTCCGCAATGCGTCGTACCGGATCGAGAGCGAGCAAGGTAAAGGAACGTCGGTCGCCGCGCTGGAGTACGTCACGCGCGCGGGCGGGCGGTGGAGTTCCGAGATTCGCGTTGGGGGCGTAGCACTCAATGGTTCCGCCGTCACTGGTACCGACTTCAATGACCGCGCCGTGGGAGGTGAAACTCAGCACCACGCCGGTGACCTTGGAAGAAATCTTGTGACGGGCTACGAAGGCGTCGAACACGTCGGCCGGATTTACCGGCTGACGACCACGCTTCACTGACAGGGGTGGCGTCACGTCGACGACCGGCTTCTTCGCCACGACCTTCGTGGCCGGAGCAGCCTTCTTCGCGGGAGCGGCAGCTTTCACGGCCGCTTTTTTGGCCGGCGTCTTGACGCTGGCCTTCACGACGGGCTTTTCTGCGACTTTGGCCACCTTGGGGGCCGCGACCTTTTTCACGGGGGTCAGCGTGTCGCCCACCTTGGGGGCCACCACCTTTTTTACGGGAGTGAGCGTGTCGCCCACCTTGGGAGTGGCACCCGACGGGAGCGCCACCGTGAGTTTTTTCGCGGTGCGAGTGGGCTTGGTTCCACGCACCGGCAAACGCGGGGTGAAGACCCAACCAACACCCGGTACCGGCTTGCCACCAATTAAACGATTCGGCTCGAAAAGCCACGGGTGCTCTTCGTGGAATTCTTGGAACGAGTCATTCGAAAGGACCACGGCCCCGATGCGCGTGGCAATCTTCAAAATGAAGGCGTCGCCGCGGCCAATCGCTCCGGCGGGAGGCGTCACAATTTCGCCCGCCAATTCGGCTTCCTTAAAACGCGTGCGATCGGCCGGGAGGACGCGGTGTTCGAAGGTAGCGTCCGCCACCACGATCACGTCGGTGCCGGGAAACTCTTCGAGATAGGCGGTCACCGCTTCGTCGAGCTGGGTCAGACTCGGGGCGGTGCGACCTTCGGTGGCGATGTTGGAGCCGTCAACGACCACCCAACGTTTGACGACGTTCTTGGCAGCGCTCACGCAAAGGCCCGCGTCATGAGGTCCGCTTGTTCGGCCGCGTGGACCAAGGCGCTGCCCGTGGCCGGTGACGCCGACTCTTGTCGGGCCACGTGGCACAAACGGAAGCGCTCACGCGTTTCGCGGTGCAATTGGTGATGCACGAAGGGCCAGGCCCCCATGTTTTCGGGCTCTTCCTGCAGCCAGCACAATTCCGTGGCCTTCGGATACCCCGCCAAAATCCGATCCAGGTCCTCGTGCGGCCAGGGGTAGAGCTGCTCCACGCGCACGACGGCGGTCGTCGCAGCGGCCGAGCTGTCGCGATACGCCAGTGCTTCGTGTCCGATCTTGCCGGTGGTCATCACCACACGCGTGACCGCGGACTTGTTCACCGTGGCGTCGTCGATGACGTTCTGGAAGGAACCCGTCACGAATTCGGCAAGCGGCGAGCGGGTCTCTTTCGCGCGCAGCATCGACTTCGGCGTGAAAATCACCAAGGGGGTGACGTGTTCGCGACGAACTTGCGCGCGCAGGAGGTGGTAGTACTGCGCGGCCGTCGTGGGCAGGGCCACGCGGATGTTGTTACGCGCGCTCAGCGACAAAAAGCGTTCAATGCGACCGCTGGAGTGTTCGGGTCCTTGACCTTCGTAGCCGTGTGGCAACAGCATGACCAGTGAAGAGCGTTGCCCCCACTTGTCGTCGGCGGCCACCAAGAAGTTGTCAATAATGATCTCGGCACCGTTAACGAAGTCACCGAATTGCGCTTCCCAGGCCACGAGCGTGCGTGGCGCTTCCACGGAGTATCCGTATTCGAATCCCAAGGCCGCGTACTCACTCAACAGCGAGTCGCGCACCGTGAAATGCCCGGGCGCTCCCGAAAGGTGACTCAGCGGAACCCACTGATCACCCGTGTGATAATCGATGAGCGCCGCGTGACGGTGCGAGAAGGTGCCGCGTCGCGAGTCTTGGCCCATGAGACGCACGTTGGTTCCTTCGAGCACGAGGGTCCCAAAAGCCAAGGCTTCGCCGAGAGCCCAGTCGACTTCACCGGATTCCAGCAGCTGGAGTCGTTGTTGGAACTGACGTTCCAACTTGGGGTGAATGGTGAAACCTTCGGGCGCCGAAATAGTGGCGCTCGTAATAGCGCGCAGCGTCTCTTCGACGACGCCCGTGTCGTCAGCTGCTTGATCCGGTTGTACCTCCATCAAGGGCACGTGGTCGAGTACCGGCTTGGGCACCGTGCGGACTTCGTCCAGCACGCTTTGGAGCTTCGCGTTGAATCGCTCCAGGGCGCCTTCGGCTTCGTCCATGGTGAGATCACCACGACGAATCAAGGTCTCGGTGTAGAGCTTGCGGACGCTGCGCGTCTCGTCAATGACCTGATACATCAAGGGCTGGGTGTAGCTCGGATCGTCACCTTCGTTGTGTCCGTGACGTCGGTAGCAGACGATATCGACCACGACGTCGTGGTGGAATTCCTGACGGTAGGCGTAGGCCAATTCGGCCGCCCGCGCACAGGCTTCGGGGTCGTCACCGTTGACGTGAATGATGGGAGCGTCAATCATCTTGGCGACGTCCGTCGCGTAATAACTCGAACGTGCGGCTCCCGGTGACGTAGTGAATCCCACCTGGTTATTAATCACGATGTGAATCGACCCACCAATGCGGTATCCCGATAGTTGCGAGAGGTTCAGGGTCTCGGCTACGACACCTTGACCGGCGAAGGCAGCGTCACCGTGCAGCAGGATCGCCAAGTAATCGTGGGGCTGTCCTTCAGCGTCACGTCCGGTGCCGTCGGTTGGCGCGGCCACCAGGTCCTGCTTGGCGCGGACGATTCCTTCGACCACGGGGCTCACGGCTTCGAGGTGCGAGGGGTTCGACGCCATCGAGACGCCGATGGTGGCCTGGTGGGGTGACGTGAAAACACCGCGTGCACCCTTGTGATACTTCACGTCGCCGGAACCTTGCACGCTTTCGGGATCGAGGTTGCCTTCGAATTCGGAAAAGATGTCCGAATAGCTCTTCCCCACCACGTTGGCTAAGACGTTGAGGCGTCCACGGTGCGCCATGCCGATGACGGCTTCGCGCACCCCGTCGTGCGCCGCGCGGCTCAGGATGGTGTTGAGCGCCACGATGGTGGACTCGCCACCTTCAAGGCCAAAACGCTTTTGCCCGACGTAACGCGTGTGCAAGAAGCGTTCGAATACTTCCGCCGAATTCAGCGAGTCCATGATGTCGCGTTGCTCGACCTCGCTGGGGCGATACTTCACGCCTTCTAGACGAGCCTGAAACCACTTTTGCTGACGCACGTCGGCGATGTGCATGTATTCCACGCCCATGGTGCGGCAGTAGGCGTCACGCACGATGGAAAGAATTTCCTCCAGGGTTGCGTGCGTTCGTCCGGCCAAGGAGTCGACCACGAAGCTCCGTTGCAGATCCCAAATAGAGAGTCCGTAGGTGGCCAGATCTAAATCAGCGTGGAGAGCCGGCGGCTCGGCGCTCAAAGGATTGAGATGGGCGCTGAGGTGACCGCGAACGCGATAGGAGTTGATGAGCTCTTGCACGCGGATTTGCTTCAGCAAACGCTCGTCGGAGGATTCGCTACTCGCATCGTGCTGGTCGCGATTCCAACGAGCGGGGGTGTAGGGAACACCCATGGCGGCAAAGACCTGGTCGTAGAAATCATGGCCACCGGTCAGGCATTCGGCTACGTACTTCAGGAACATTCCTGATTCCGCACCTTGAATAATCCGGTGGTCGTAGGTCGAGGTCAAGGTCAGCACCTTGCCCACACCCAGCTCGGCCAAGGCGCGAGGATCGGCTGCCTCGAAACCGGCGGGCCAGCCCAGGGCTCCCACACCAAAGATGGCACCTTGCCCGGGCATCAGACGCGGCACTGACTGCACCGTGCCAATGGTTCCCGGGTTCGTCAGCGAAACGCTCGCGCCGGCGTAGTCGTCGGCCCCGGCCGTGCCGGAGTGCACCTTACGAATTTTGTCTTCGTAGGCCAGGAGAAATCCACGGAAGTCGTAGGTATCGGCGTCACTAATGACCGGAACCATCAAGGTGCGGGTGCCGTCGCTCTTTTCCACGTCCACGGCCAGACCGAGGCCCACGTGCTCGTGACGGCGTACGCCGGGAGTTCCCTTTTCGTCCACGGCGTCGACGAACGAAGCGTTCATATTCGGCACCTGTGCGAGTCCACGAATCATCGCGAAGGCGATCAAGTGAGTAAAGGAGACCTTGGCCCCCGTCGTGCGTGCGAGGGATTCGTTCAAGGCGGCGCGGTTGATTTCGAGCAAGCGTGCCGAGACGCTGCGTACCGACGTGGCCGTCGGCACCGACAGGGAGGCCGTCATATTGGCCACAATGCGGGCGGCGGCTCCGCGAAGGGGTGTCGCCGCGTTGTCAATTACCGAAGGTGCGGCGCTGAGCGACGTGGCGGCGGGGGTGGCCACCGCGACGGGACTGCGCTTGTAATCAGCAAAAAATTCGCGCCAGGCTTCCGATACCGAGGTGGGGTCGGCCAGGAAACGGTCGTACATGTCGTCCACCAGCCAGGCGTTGGGGCCAAAGGAACCAGTGCGCGGGGTGGGGCTCTCAGGAGGGGGGGTCACATCTCTAGCCTAGGGCGTGAACTCGTCCGTACTCAAGGTTGAAACACCAAGATTCGCCGGTAGGTTGGCCTCGTGAGCACGCCCGCTACCACTCCGCGTGGACTGCACCCGACCGAAGAAGTCATCGTGACGGGATTGGCGACCTTCGAACGACGCGTGGCCTCTCCCGAAGCGACGCTCATCTGCGTCCACGGCGGACTCGACCGCGGCGGTTCCTTCGCCCGCATTGCCCGACGCAGTGAGCGTTTCGACGTGTTGGCGTACGACCGGCGGGGCTATCAAGCCAGCCGCGGACTCACGCCACTCTCGCTGAGTGCGCATATTGATGATCTCCTCGCGCTGTCGGCCTGGGCGCGCACGCGTGGACCCGTCGTCGTTCTGGGACACAGCTACGGCGGGGTGGTCGCCTACGGCGCTGCCGTGATGTCTGACGAGGTGGCTTCCCTCGTGGTGGGCTACGAAACTCCCGTTAATTGGCTCTACGACAACGACCGCAACTACGGCACGCTTCGCCCGGCGCCGGGTGACGAAGCGGAGTCCTTCTTTCGACGCATGGTGTCCGACGGCGCCTGGGAGCGACTCAGCGACGCCGAGAGGGCATCTCGCCGGGCCGACGGCCCAGCCCTGGTCGATGATCTTTTGACCCTGCGGGGGGAGGCGCCGTTCTCGCTGGCCGATATTCGCGTTCCCTCGACCTACGTGTATGGCGACTCCCATCGTTTAGATCATCACCGCTTGCTCGCCGAACGCCTCGAGAGCGTCTCGCCCCTCATGCGCTGTCGCCAGCTCACGCACGCCGGACACGGCGCACATCTTTCGACGCCCGACCAACTCTTGGCCGCGGTCACAACAGAATGGGATGAACGATGCGCCTAGCCATCACCGGCAGTACGGGATTTATTGGTACGGCCCTCGCCGCCGCGGCCGAGGCCCAGGGTCACGAGGTCGTGGCCTTCGTACGGCCCCGCACCACGCCCACCACGGGTGAGACGATTCGCTGGGACCCGAGTGCGGGAACCTTCGACCGCGACGATGTGCAGCGAGTGGGCCACGTCGACAGCATCATTCACTTAGCGGGGGCCGGCATCGCCGACCGCCGATGGACGCCCGAGCGCCGTCGCGAGATTCTCACCAGTCGCGTGGCGTCCACCACCTTGGTCGCCCAGGTGGCCGTGGCCTTCGACCGTGCGCCGCAACGCGTGGTGAGCGGTTCGGCCATCGGTTGGTACGGATCACGTGGCGACGAGGAGCTGGACGAGTCCTCGGCGTCGGGGGAGGGATATCTCGCCCAGGTATGCCGTGAATGGGAAGACGCGACCGCGGCACTTCGCGATGCGGGTATCGTCACGTCGTTGGCGCGTACCGGAATTGTGATCGACCCTGCCGGCGGTGCGCTGCGACAACAACTGCCACTCTTTCGTTTCGGACTCGGCGGAAAACTCGGTTCCGGTCGCCAATGGATTAGCCCCATCTCCTTGCACGACGAAGTGCGCGCCCTTTTGTATCTCGCCGAGCACGACCTCGATGGTGCCGTGAACCTCACCGGCCCTGCGCCGCTACGCAACCGTGATTTCACCCAGCAACTCGCGAAGCATCTCCACCGCCCCGCCCTGGCCGCCGTGCCCCGGCTCGCCCTGCACGGCGTCTTGGGGGCCGAATTAGCCGACGAAGCGATCTTGGCCTCGCAGCGCGTTCTTCCGCGTCGCCTGGTGGCCGAAGGTTTCCAATTCGATCACCCGACCTTCGCCGATATTCTCAGCGCCGTTCTGCCCCGCTGACCCCTCCCGCCACGGTGGGTGTGAGAAACTGAGTTTTCACCCGCACGGACTCGAAAGGACCTATGCCGCGACGTCGTCAGCAACGGAAAATTCGTGTAGCCCTTCTGGGCGTCATCGCGGCCGTGGCCTCGTCAACCGTGGTGGCCGCCGTCACCGCGCCCGTCACCCCCAATGCCAGCTGGACCATCACTCTGCCCATGTTGAGCTCGCAAGCTCCTAATTTTCTCTACCCGGTGAATTCCATCGCCACCGACTCCCCCGCCAACACCGCCACTTTCCAGAATTTGATGTACCGGCCCTTGTACTGGTTCGGCGCCGCCAACTCCGTCGCGATTAATCCCACCTTGTCGCTGGCGCAACCACCAATCTTCAGTAATCGTGAGGTCATCATCTCGCTGACGAAGGGCTTTACCTGGAGTAACGCGCAGCCGGTGCAGTCCAACGACGTCGTCGCGTGGCTGAACCTCATGGCCAGTAACCCGAGCGCCTTCGCGAATTACGCCCCACCGCTCGCTGACGGCACCCCCGTTTCACTGGTGGATCTCATCTCCAACGTCACCGTTATTTCGCCGTACACCTTGGTGCTCTCGCTCAATCGCAACGTGGACCCCACCTGGTTCACCACCAACGAACTCTCCCAGATCGTTCCCCTGCCGCAGGCCTGGGATCTGATGGCCGCTCAATCGGCCCCCCACGTGGCCGCCGCTGCCGCGAGCGTCAACTTCTCGTCACCCTGGTCGTCCTTGGTGGGCAACCTCCCGTCGAAAACTCTGGCCCACGACAACGGTGGCACTCTGCCCACTTCCGTGGCCGGCTGTTGGAGCTCGTCGTGGATTGGCAACGCTAATACCGGCCCCGCGGCGAATTGGCTGGACCCCTCCACCGGCCTCGGGACCATGGTCAGCGCGGCCAACGTCACCCAGGCCAAGAAGTGCAGCTTCGAAATCGCCACCATGACTTCCTTCGGTTTCGATATCTCCGACACCGTCAATTCCACGACGCATCTCACGACCGCGGCCACCCAAGTCGGTCGACTCTTTGGCATCACCAACGGGCCATGGGCGCTCACGAGTTACAACGCGAGCACTCTGGCGATGAGTTTTGGACCTTCGACGACCTACATCGGCCAACGACCCATCGCCAAGGCTCTGAGTTATGTTCCCTGCGCCAGCACGGCGGCCTGCGCAGCCCTCGTCAGCGCGGGCAGTGTGGATGAAGCCGTCATCCCCAGCTCGATGCTGACCAGCGTGGCGGCGGGGCAGAGCCCCACCGCGATTACGGCCCACCAACCCACCGCCCTCACGAAGGCGGGCTACAGCGTCGTGGCCCAGCCCGCCTGGTCCACGGGATTTATTTCCATCAATACTGC
>CAINHL010000017.1 GCA_903848885.1 uncultured Actinomycetes bacterium | reverse complement strand
TGAAATCTTTGACTCGATGTGGGAGATTCGTTTCATGCTGGAAGAGCACCGCAAGAACTACAACCACTACCGACCACACAGTGCTCTTGGCTATATGACGCCGGTTGAATTCGCTGCTAAGTGGCAGGAAGAAAACCCAGTGCTACTCTCACAAGGGGTGGCCAATGAATGGGGTCCGGACAGTGTTATCCCTACCGTGTAATCATCAAATCCTAACTCGACACTATCCGTCGTGCCCCGTGGAAAACCTTCCGGGCAAAATAGAAAAGCTATGAACACAATCAACTATTAAGGAGTGGCGAATGCAGAAGTGGATTATTCGTGAAATGAAGAATGCCGATCTCGACGGCGCCCTCAAAGTGTGGAACGACGCCCACGTCTACCAAAACAGTCCCGTATTGTCGGTGGCCGACGTCGTTCACGCTGTCAACCACGGCGACCCCGCCCTCGTCGCCGAAGTTGACGGCGAAATCGTGGGCACCGTGTGCAGCATTGTGGACGAACACCGCGCCTGGATCTGCCGCTTGGCCATCGCACCGCAGTGGCGTAATCAAGGACTCGGATCCGAATTACTAATCGGGCTCGAACAGGCATTGACGACGGCCGGCCACACCCGCTTCACGGCACTGCTCCACGATGAAGAGTTGGGCGATGTGGCTTTTTTGAATCAGCACTACACCGGTCCCGCGACCCTGCGTTATTTCGACCGTCAGCAGTCATACCAAGCCAGCAGCGCGCAAGTCCTCGCTGACCTCGGCGGTCGAGTGATCCCCCCGACTGCCTGGACTCGACTCAGTGGTGGCGAGTCCACGATGAAACTCATCGAGCGCACTCTGGTGCTACCCCTGGCTAACGCACGTCTCGCCGAGGAGCGTGGCCTACGACCTCCGCGGGCGGCCATTCTCTTCGGACCCCCGGGAACGGGCAAAACTTCCTTAGCGCGCGCCGTCGCGGGACGTTTGGGCTGGCCCTTCGTGGAAGTTTTTCCAGCACAACTCGGCACGAGCCAGTCAGAAATTGCTTCGGGCATCCGTGACACCTTCAACTCGCTGAGGACGGTGGATCACGCGGTGGTCTTTATTGATGAGGTGGACGAAGTCGCCGCTCATCGCCGTGAAGCGAGCGCGGGGCAGGCCATCACCAACGAACTACTAAAGGTCATCCCAGAATTTCTTTCCTCCTCGGGTCGCCTCTTGATCTGTGCCACCAATAATGTCAGCCGACTCGACTCAGCATTTCTCCGAACTGGTCGGTTCGACTACGTGTTACCCGTGGGCCCGCCAGACTACGACGCACGGATGGAGGCCCTGACGAAAGAGGTTGCGCGGGTGACCTCGGAGACAATAAATATTGCCGGTTTGGCGCAAGTAACCGAGGGTTATACCATGGCCGACATCGACCATTTGATGCGAGTGGCCGCGCAATACGCCTTCGAACGCGCCTTGATTGACGAAGAATCAAGTCGCGTCACCGAAGAGGACCTTCGTCACGCCTTAGCAGCCACGCGTGCGTCCGTGAGTCCCGCCGACGTCATTTCTTTCAGCGACGATATCGAGCAATACGCCCGCATGTAGGTGACAGATGCCCAGTGGGCGCAATGGAGCGGCCATCACAATAATAAATTGAGGCGAATGTAGAGAAAATCGGGTCTTCGGATATGCGCGTGGTTTTTGAGGTTCGGACGGTTGGCGTTAAGAGTTAGGCGAAGGGCGGGGGCCCTGCAAGTCTGTTGTTTCTCTAGAACGGCAGATTGGAAGACCCCCGTGATTACTGACCCTACCCTTATGAACCTCTTCTTCGTCAACCTCGAGGGAGTCCGGGTGCTCGGAGTCGACGACGAACCTGCGATTCCCGAGGTTCACATTGAACTCGTGCGCCACTTGGTGGGCTGTTCGAGCTGCGGCGTCGTTGCTCGCGTGCAGGACCGCAGTGCGGTGCGGCTCATTGATCTCTCGATGGCCGGGCGCAAGGTCTCCCTCGTGTGGAACAAGCGACGTTTCATCTGTCTCGAGCCAGCGTGCGACAAAGGGACTTGGTCCGAGGTCGACCACCGCATCGCCGCGCCACGGCTCGCTCTGACCGATCGAGCGGGCCGGTGGGCGACTTATCAGGTGGGCGAAATAAGAAGTTTCTTGCCCCAAAAGGGGTTCGAACATAGTCCCATCACCTCCACCACCGTAGTAAGGCCCCCGTTATGCAGGTCGTGGCTGTGAGAAGTTCTTCAGTCGCCACAAGGCTCTGGGTAATTTCGGGAAGGTACGCTGAGTAGGTGCTCCCGCAGCAACCCTCAGCCACACCGCGCAAGAAACCTGACGACGAGGTCGCTGTGACCGTTGATTCTGTGAGCGTGGTGGAGCCCCCGGTTCCCCCGACCTCTCGATTTGAGCGAGCGGCCCCACCGGCATCGTCGCCAGAATTTGCCTACAATATTCTTCGCCCGCCGACCCGATCCGCACTTCGCCCGCGAGGCCTTCGTCGAGGTGACCAAATAACGGATGGGGGAGATGGCGGACTGGTCATCCGTAATGGCCGTCTCTACGACCCTGCGTGGGATGCCTGGGAACCTCGGCGTCGCTGGCCACAAGTTACGGTGGTGCTGGTCGCCATGGTGCTCGGAATTACCGCTTTGGTTTTCCACCAAGGATCGGCACCACCTACGCGCACATTCAAGTTGGGAACGGGCGTGGCGGTGAGTCCTTCGTATTTCCCGCTGGGGAGCCCTAGCGGGGTTCAGAGTTTTACGGGCACCAAAAGTTCAGCCTCGGTGGGGTTCGTGGCTCAGGGAAATATGCAGATTGCCCAGTTCGGATGTTTTTGCAAGACGAATTTTGCCCTACAAATTTACGATGCTGGTAATCAGCTCACGGCGGTTCCGGTTAACGCGGTGGGAAACACCGCGCTGTCCACCTTGCTGACCTTGCGCCCAGGGGCGTATCACTTCGTCGTGACGGCGGATGGTCCCTGGAACATCCGAATCATGCCCGCCGGCAACGCCCCTATGTTCCCGGCCTACGCCCACTACCTCAGTAGGGGGGATAGCGCCGTGGGTCCGATACCCGGCACCGTCGATAAGGTGGTGATTTCCTACTTAGCGCCCGATGATCAAACGATCCACGTGGAAGCGTGGTCGGTGAACGGGGCTTATCTCGGTCCCGTCGTTAATGGGCCTGGCATGACGAACGGTAGTTTCTCGGTCCCACGCCACAGCGGGAATTTCTATTTTCTCGTAACGGTGGGCTCGGGCAATTGGCAGCTCTTGTGGTAGCGATTCGCGCGTGAACCCCGTTGGCCTGAGCATTGTTATTCCGGCGCACAACGTGGAGGAAACTATTGAGCGCACCGTTCACTCCGCGCTTGGCTCGTCGCGTCGATTGCTCGAGGTGATCGTAGTGAATGATGGCTCATCCGACCAGACGGCGGCGCGCATCGCCTTGATTCACGATTCCCGGGTGAGCGTCGTCACGCGAGTGCACGCGGGTGGACCGGCGGTGGCGCGCAATGAAGGTCTCGACCACGCCCGAGGTGAATTCGTGACCTTCCTCGACGGTGATGACCTCCTCCTGCCGGGATCATTGGACCAATTGATTGATGCCTTCTCTCCCCGCGACGTCATGTCGATGGGAAAATTTATTGCGGTGAACGAAGACGACATTCCCCTCGATATCGGAACCTGGTCCACCTTTCAACTGCAGCCGATGGTTCGTCGTTCTCGTCGTTGGGAGCCGTGCGCGCTGAATAGCGAATCAATCCTGAGTCGATTGGTCACCCCACCACCGGGAGCCATTGTTCTGCGACGCGAGGTGGTCATAGCCGTGGGTGCCTACCGCTCCGATATTGCCCGGAGCGAAGATTTGGAATTTCTTGTGAGAGTTCTTGGTCAAGGTCCTGCCGTGTTGGTGGACGAAAACGTATTGCGATATCGACGAACGCCCACCCAGCGTTCGCAGGCAACACGTCAACGACGTTGGGGTCGATTGCGTACCTTGATGGTCATAATGAAGTCATCGCCCTCCCCGCACGAGCTGATGGCTCGTGGCCGGGGGATCGTGAGTCATCACCTTGAGCGCGCTGAGCTGTCACGCCAGACACGACAATGGTGGCCCGCTCTACGATCCATGGGCGCGGTGATATTTTTCTGGTTCTGGCTACTCGCCTGTAGTCCGCCGGTGCTCACTCGCGCTGTGGGTAATTTGCGAATAACTCGTTCATAACTCCGCGTTACCAGGCGGGTGACTGTGAATAACCCCCCATGCGCTGGGCATTTCTTTGGGATTTCGTTATTTTCTCTGGAATGAGCTCCCGCGGAATGGCAAAGTGTCTCTCGTAGTTCACGACGAACCTGTCGAACGAGCGGCCTCCGGGTCGATCGCTCATCGAAGGGCCCGCTTGCGGGAAGGACGAGGGGGGCGAAGGGCGAAAGCCCCCAGCGAGAGATAGCGACGTGAAATGCCCGCCGTTTTGTGAACCGGTCTGTCCGACACGGGCCCCACAAAATGAGCCTTCGGAGACCCCGAGAGGCTGGTGAGCTTCGGTTCGCCCGTCTCTCGGGGTCTCCGTTTTTTCTAGGCGAAAGGCTGTGCGGGGCGAAGGCCCGTTGCGACGAGATCGGCGACGTGCCCTTGTACCAGCGGGAGATCGCTGGGGTGGGTGACGCCGATGCACGGGGATTCCACCGGGATAATGCGAAATACCTCACGTTGCGATTGAATCAGCCTTCCGACCAAATCTGGCAAGAGAACTTCGGCCTCGGTGGCGGATTCCCGAGCTTCGCGCATTGCCGCATCCAGGTGACCCCACATGCTCTTTTGGAATCCCCAGAGGTTCATGGATACCGCCGCTGAGGGGCTTAATTGTCGTGGCTCGATTCCATCGTGAGAAATGAATTCGCCGTCGTGGAATTGAACCTGGCGTCGCTCAATGATGCTCGTCAGCAACCCATCGCTACTCGCGCAGATTCCTCGCGTTACTGGGTCGGCCCCCACGCCCGCTTTGTCCAAGCGAAATCCAATGAGGCAGTTATTGCTTTTGCTGGTGAGGTGCGCTCCGAGGTGGGCCATCGCGTCCGCACCGTAGAGGTCGTCGGCGTTAGCAATGCCGAAGGGCAGCTTCTCATCAATCTGTTGACGGGCAGCGAGGACCGCGTCCACGGTTCCCCGTGCTTGTTCCTGCACGGCAAAGGAGGTGTCCACATGAGACGGCCAGTTGCTCTCTATGTGCGCCTGAATCTCGGGCCCCGTTGTCGGGTTGATAACCACCACGATTTTGGTGAAACCACCAACAACGGCATCGCCGGCAATGAAGTCGATAACCGCTTCTCCCTGGAGTCCCACGGGGGCAAGGGGCTTGAGACCACCGTAACGGCGAGCCCTGCCGGCGGCCATGATGATCAAGGTCGCGCTCACGTCGCCCACCTTATGACTGATGAGGCCCACGTCATGCCCGCGCCAAAACCCGTCAGCAGAACGTAATCACCGGCGTGGAGGCGGTTACTCGTGCGTGCTTCGTCCACGGCCAGCGGGATCGAGGCGCTCGATGTATTGCCGTATCGGTCGAGTACTACTACGGCACGATTCATCTCGAGGTGAAGGCGTTGGCAGGCTGCTTGAATAATGCGCACATTCGCTTGGTGGGGTATTACCAGGGAGATGTCGTCAATACTGATACCGGCACGGGCGATGGCTCGTTCGGCGGAGTCCACCATGATGCGAACGGCACGACGGAACACTTCTTTTCCATCCATCCAAATAGTGCCGCCGTGTTCGCAGCGCAGCAAGTGCGCCAGGCTGCCGTCACTGCCGAGATCGAACGAGAGAACGTCGCCGGGTCCATCGGTAGCTTCGATCACGGCCGCTCCCGCGCCATCGCCCAACAGCACGGCCATGGTGCGGTCATTCCAGTCCGTCCATCGAGAAAGATTTTCCGCACCAATGACCAGTATCCGAGAGGACCCTGTTGCGGCCAGTCCCACTCCGGTACGAAGGGCGTAGACGAATCCCGCGCAGGCCGCATTGACGTCCATGGCGGGGGCATGAATTCCCAATTGGTGAGCAATTGTCGGGGCGGTGGCTGGTATGAGGTTGTCAGGCGTGGTCGTGGCGAGGACGACGTAATTAATAGTGCTGGCGTCGACACCGGCGTCGGCTAGCGCGCGTTGGGCGGCGAGTAAGCCGAGCGAACCCGCCGAGCCCCCCACGCGGCGCTCACGAATGCCGGTACGTTCGAAAATCCATTCGTCGGTGGTATCCAAGGTCGCGGTGAGATCAGCATTGGTGACCACCCGGTCAGGAACCGCAGCACCCCAGCCCAAGAAGGAGACCCCCATGCGCTATTTCGTCTCCGGTAGCGGGCGAACCGCGAGAGAACAACGGGCAACGCAAATCATTCTTCCTTCATCGTCGGTGAGATCAATATTCCACACCTGGATGGTGCGACCAATCCGAATAGGAGTCGCGGTGGCGGTCAAGGTCCCCTCGGCCATTGAGCGAAGGTGGCTGCAATTCAGTTCCGTCCCAACGACCATGTTGTTGGGGCCGGCGCTCACACTGCCTCCGATGGAAGCGGCGGATTCGGCGAGCAGCGCCGACACACCCCCGTGGAGTATCCCAAAGGGTTGGTGCACGGAAGGGCCGACCACGACGGTGACGACGACGCGCTCGGGGCTGACCTCTCGAACGGTGATACCCAACGCGGCGTGTACGCCGGTGGCTGGGGCCAAGGGATCTACTGGTTGGCTCACGAGAACATCATAGGTCGTGACACTACGATTGTCAGATGACTACGCGCACTATTGACCTTCGTAGCGATACCGTCACGCAGCCGACACCCGCGATGCGCGACGCCATGTTTCGGGCCACCGTGGGTGACGACGGATCGGGTGAAGATCCCACAGTCAACGAACTCGAATCACGCTTCGCGCAACTACTTGGAAAAGAATCTTCAATTTTTGTTCCCTCGGGAGTCATGGCGAATCAAATTGCTGTGCGCATCCTCACTCAGCCGGGCGACGTGATTGTCGCGGGGCGTCAACAGCATGTGGTGAGTTTCGAAATGGGTGCGGCCGCACGCAACTCGGGAGTGCAATTCGCCACCGTGGACGATCACCGAGGAATTCTCAGTACAGACGAGGTGTGCGAGTTCATCGATGCGGAGCTTGATCATCAGCCGCACATCGGATTGGTCACGATTGAAAATACGCATATGCCTTCGGGGGGAACTCCGTGGTCGGCCGATGAGGTGAGGGACCTGGCCTCAAAGATTGGGCCCGTTCGTTTGCACATGGATGGCGCGCGACTCTTCAACGCGGTGGTAGCCACGGGCACCAGTGCATTGCAGTACGCGGAGCCCGTGGACACGGTTATGTGCTGTCTGTCGAAGGGATTGTGCGCCCCCGTGGGGTCGCTCCTCGCGGGTAGCAACGAATTGATGCAGCGCGCTCGCGTCGAACGTAAGCGCCTCGGGGGAGCGATGCGGCAAGCGGGGTTTCTCGCCGCCGCCGGCCTGGTGGCACTCGAGACGATGATTGATCGTCTTGCGGTTGATCACGCGAACGCTCGTTTGATTGCCGATGCCGTGGCGGCGGCGTTCCCTTCTTCGGTCTACGACCCTTCGACCTGTCACACCAACATTGTGGCGTTCACCCACCCGCGCGCCCGAGAGATTGTGGCGTGGTTGGCGGAGAACTCTATTTTGGCGGGCACGGTTGCCCCGCAGCGTGCACGGCTAGTGACGCACGCGGACCTCAGCGAATCCGATATCGCTCGAGCCTGCGAGGTCATTTCGACGTGGCCGTCGAACTAATCATCGACGGGGACTGTGCGCTCTGTCAAAGAGCGTCGCAGTTCGCCACACGATCGGAGTACGACACCACGGTGATCGCGAATGCTTCGCTGGACGACGAAGATCTCGCAGGTCGTGACTTGTCACGCGTGGAGGTGGACGAATCGGTGTGGGTGATTGACGGTGCTCGTCGCTACGGCGGCGTCGACGCACTCATGTATCTGCTCCGACGTCGCGGAGGACTGTGGGCGCGTGCGGCACGACTAGGAAATCTTGCCGCCATCCACACGGTGTTGAAAGTGCTCTATCGGCTGGTGTCACGCAATCGTCACCATTTCTCCCATGTGGCTCGCCGTTCGCGGTCGTAGTAGCCTGACGTTGCCTGTAGGGGCTCAGTTATGACCCAAATTCTTCACCTTTCGACTTTCATTCGCCGGCCCATCTTCGATTCCGATGGTGACCGGATTGGGCGCGTGCACGATCTCGTCGCACGCCTCGGCTTGGACGCCCACCCACCCCTCGTGGGCGTGGTCGTTCGCATTGAAGGACGAAACCTTTTTGTTCCCATTCGTAAAATTGGTGGCCTCGAAGAAGGCCGTGTGCGTTTCGAGGGTCGTCGGGTCGACCTCCGTCGTTTCGAGCGACGCCCCGGCGAGATACTTCTGGCCGAGGATCTTTTGGCACGCCACCTCATCAATCTGGTGCGTGGACGGCTCATCAGCGCCAACGAAATCGAAATTGCCGAAATCGACGGGCAATGGGAAGTCGTGGGCGTGGATCCAGGACGTCGCCCGATATTCCGCCGCTTACTGGGCACCCGATTGGGCCAAGCCATTCCCGCGAAGTCGGTAGTGGATTTCGCGTCAATTGAACCTTTCGTTTCCCACGTCCCCTCGGCGCGACTACGTATTCCTTATCGCAAACTTGCACGCTTGCACCCCGCGCAAATCGCGGACCTCGTCGAGCAGGCGAGTCACGAAGAGGGCGAAGAGATTATTGAAGCCGTCGGAATGGACCGCGAGCTCGAAGCCGACGTCTTCGAAGAGTTGAACACCACGCACCAATTGGAATTTCTGGAAGGTCGCAGCGATATTGATGCGGCCCGACTACTGAGCCGCATGGCACCGGACGATGCGGCCGACCTCATTGGCGAAGTCGAACAGGATCGTCGATTGAGCGTTTTGGAACAGTTGCCCGAGCCCCAGCAGAGCAAGGTCCGCCAGTTGCTAACGCATCACCCCGATACTGCCGGTGGATTGATGACGCCGGACTTCGTCTCCGTGGGCGAGTCCGCCACGGTGGGTGAAGCCTTGGCCGCAATCCGGTCGTCTTCCGCACCTGCGGAGGCGCACAACGCGGTATTCGTTCTCAATGATCAGGGAGCTCCTATTGGAGCCGTCGCGATTGCCGCGCTGGTGCGGGCACGGGAAGGCGAGAAAGTCGCCGTGATAGCCCGTACGCAGTTGACATTCGTTCATCCTGAATGGGACATCCATCGGGTCACGAGAAAAATGAGTGACTTTAATCTCACGGTTCTGCCCGTGGTTGACAAGCAGTCGGGGGCCATGATTGGCGTCGTGACCGTCGACGACGTGTTGGAAGAGTTGCTGCCCCAAGGGTGGCGACGTGAGTTCGGCATGACATCGGTGGACGAGTAAGCCCATGTCACGCCATCTGTTCACCGTTCTAAGGGGGCCTTTCTGAAACCCCCGAGTACCAATTTTACGAATTCCCCACGGCGGGAATTGCGTCGCCCCCTGCGTTTTCGAGGCTAAGTCCTCCTGACGGTCACGGTCGGCGTAGCAACGCCGCCGACCTATGACCAGAAAGGAGACACCAATGACCCCGTCCGATCAGAACATTGCCGGAGCTTTCGGCACTATTGCCGCCGACGATCACGGCAAACGTAGTGGTCTACGCGCACGTCTCCTCACCCTGCTCGCCATTATTGGTCCCGGTCTCATCGTGATGGTGGGGGACAATGATGCCGGTGGCGTATCGACCTACGCCCAAGCGGGGCAGAATTTTGGGCTCAGCCTTCTCTGGGTACTGCCGCTATTGCTGCCCGTCCTCATTATCAACCAAGAGATGGTGGCTCGTCTCGGTGTGGTGACCGGTATCGGCCACGGAAAACTAATTCGCGAGCGCATCACTCGTCGCTGGGGTAACTACTCGGTGGCGCAAATTCTTCTGCTCAACTTTCTCATCATCGTCACCGAGTTCATTGGGGTGAGTCTCTCGATGCGCTATTTCGGCGTATCGCCATACATCTCGGTTCCCGTGGCGACGCTCACCCTCTTCCTCGTCACCGCCAGCGGGTCGTTTCGGCGCTGGGAGCGCTTCATGATGCTCTTCGTGGGCATCAACTTCGTGATTGTTCCCCTGGTCATCATGGCGCATCCCCACCTCGGATCCGTGGGCCACGACGTGGTGGTCCCGTCGATTCGTGGCGGGGTGAACTCTTCGTCAGTTTTGCTCATTATTTCCATCATTGGCACCACTATCGCCCCCTGGCAGCTGTACTTCCAAGAGAGCAACATCGTGGATAAAAAGATTTCGCCTCGCTGGCTCAACTACGAACGTGCCGACACCGTGATTGGCAGCGTGGTGGTGGTGATCGGTGCTGCCGGAATTATCATCGCTACGGCCTACGGCTTGTCGCGCTTCGGTGGCACTAATGCCTACACCGATGGCCTGGGGGTCGCCCGCGGCTTGGCTCGCCACCTGGGTCGCTGGTCGGGAGACCTCTTCGCTATCTTGCTGCTCAACGCCTCGATTATTGGTGCCGCCGCCGTTACCCTGGCGTCGAGTTACGCCATTAGTGATGTCTGGGGAGGCAGTGCGTCACTCAATTCACGGGTTCGTGACGCCAAGGGTTTCTTTGGGGGCTTCGCTCTCATGCTTCTCGTGGCGGCCGCGGTGACGCTGGCGCCACGTGCCCCTTTGGGAATCATCGTGCTGGCCGTACAGGCGATGTGCGGATTGATGCTGCCGAGCACCACGATTTTTGTCTTATGGCTGTGCAACGACCGCGAATTGCTGGGTCCCTGGGTGAACAAAGTCTGGCTGAATGTGGTCGCCGTCAGTTTGGTGATGGTGCTGTGTGTCTTGAGCATCACCATGATGGTGTCGACCTTGTTCACTTCGGTCAATGTGGTGCTGGTGCTGGAATGGCTCTCGCTGGCCGCAGCTCTCGCGATGGTGGTGGGGGTACCGATCTGGCTACGCGCGCGCTCTCCTAGTGAGCCTTTCGAAGGTGACCGCCGCGATTGGCGCACACCTCGTTTGTCGCTGGTGTCGCCTGCAGTGATTTCTCGGCCCAAACGGTGGCTATTGCGTGCCAACGCCACCTACCTTGCGGTGGCGGGA
>CAINHL010000016.1 GCA_903848885.1 uncultured Actinomycetes bacterium | reverse complement strand
AACTCACCGAAACGCTGAGAAGCCCCATTTTACAGAGCTTCCGCAACCCGACTGAAAAATTCGACGAGTCGCTCTGAAAAATGGTTTTGCCAGCTCTGAGAAGTACCGACGCCACTTGGGGTCTGGACTTATGTATTTGCCTCGCCATACGAAATCGAGGCGGGAATTCTCGCCTCGATTTCCTGTTTCTCGGCCCCTACCGGTACGATAAGTACGTATCGTCCCTTCGGACGTCAGCCTTTGGAGGACTCATGACCACCACGGTCACCGGCACTACTCGTCAACTCGTTACCGCCATTCCTGGGCCCAAGTCGCAGGCGATGCACGAGCGCCGCAAGCTCTCGGTCTCGGCCGGACTTACCAATGGCTTCCCCGTCTACATCGATCACGCCGAGGGTTCGATCCTGGTAGACATCGACGGCAACCGCCTCTTGGATCTTGGTTCAGGTATCGCCGTCGTCTCGGTGGGCCACAACAACTCCGCCGTAGTGAAGGCCGTGCAACAACAAGTCGCCGATTTCACCCACACCTGCTTCATGGTGACGCCCTACGAGGAATACATCGAAGTGTGCGAAGAACTGAACCGCCTCACTCCCGGTACTCACGCTAAGACCACCGCCCTGTTCAACTCCGGTGCCGAAGCCGTCGAGAACGCCGTGAAGATTGCCCGACTGGCGACCGGACGTCCGGCCATCGTGGTGGTGGACCACGCCTATCACGGGCGCACCAACTTGACCATGGCCTTGACGGCCAAGAATATGCCCTACAAAGACCGCTTTGGTCCCTTCGCCCCCGAGGTCTACCGCGTCGCCACTTCCTACCCTTTCCGAGATGGACTCAGTGGCCCCGAAGCAGCCGCGGCTGCCATTCGAGAAATCGAATCCTCGGTGGGGGCTCACAACGTCGCCGCCATTTTGATTGAGCCCATTCAAGGTGAGGGTGGTTTCATCGTGCCGGCCGAGGGCTTCTTGCCGGCCCTCTCGGCGTGGACAACGGCCAACGGCGCGCTGTTCATCGCCGACGAAATTCAGACTGGCTTCTGCCGCACGGGTGAATGGTTCGCCTGCGACCACGAAGGGGTAATTCCTGACATCGTGACCACCGCCAAAGGTCTCGCCGCGGGAATGCCCTTAGCTGGCGTCACGGGTCGGGCCGAAGTAATGAACGCGGTTCACGAAGGTGGCCTCGGTGGCACCTACGGCGGCAACCCCGTCGCGGCAGCGGCGGCACTCGCCACCATTGCCACCATGCGTGAGCTCGATTTGATCGGCCGCGCTCGAGAAATTGAAGCCAAGGTGCTTCCCGTGCTGCGCGCGCTGCAGCAACGCTTCGACATCATCGGAGACGTACGCGGACGCGGCGCCATGTTGGCTTTCGAGCTCGTGATGCCCGGCACCACGACGGCGAATGCCGCCGCGGCCAAGGCCATCGTGAGCTACTGCAACGCTCAGGGTGTGGTCGCGCTGTCCGCGGGAACTTACGGCAACGTCATTCGTCTCTTGCCGGCCCTCACCATCACCGACGCACAGCTCGACGACGGGCTGTCGGTGCTGACCGACGCGCTCGCGTCTCTGGCTTAAGACGCCAGGCAGGTTCCGGTCGCGGCTCGTGTGGCCCGCGCACTCGCGGCCAGTTCGCTATTCAGCGTGCTAGCGGTCACGCCGTAAGCGACATCACCGGTGGGTAATTTCGCGAACACCATGCCCACCGCGTAGCCCGCAATCATGATCGGGCTACCCGAGTTCCCCGATTGCACGGACGCCGTGAGAACAATCATTGAGCGCGTCACTACTACCGAGTTGTAGATATCACGCGTGCGCGCGGACACGACTCCCGCCACGGCCGCTGGTGTCACTCGGTACGGACCGTTAAGGGGATAACCCACCACGGCCCCTGCGGACCGTATCGCCGGAGGGCTCGGCGCTATCGGGATGATGCTCCAGCCGCTGGTCGACACCCTGAGGATGGCCACGTCCTGCGTGGGATCAAAAACCACCACCCGTGCCGCACGACCCCCCACGGTGACCTGAGTGGCACCGGCAACCACGTGCGCGGCGGTCACCACGAGTGAAGGACCCACCACAAAACTCGTTCCTTCGTGGTTCGCCGTGCAGTTTCCCGATGCCTGAACCAGTTGAACACCCGACCTGTGCTGCGCGATGGCCGCAACGGCTTGGCTCGACGTCGCCGCGGGAACCGGCGTGACCACGGGAGCCACGACTTCGGCGAACACGCTGGGAAAGTCTGCGTGAAGAAAGAGGGCCGTGACGCGAGCTTCCACCGAAGGGATGGGGGGCAAAGCGCTATCCACCACCGCCAGAATTTTCGAGTGATTGATGGGTCCGGTGACCAGGCCCCACGAGGAATTCACCACGAGACCCGCGAGGAGCCAGCAACCAACGAGAGCACTCACCAGGCCCACCGCCGCCCCCGCGGCTTGATCGAAAGACCCCAACTTCACGTGACGCAGGGATTTATTCGCCAGGGAGCCCACCGTGCGACCCAGGGAAGCACCCAGAGATGCGCCCATAACAACTAGGGCAATCGCCAGTACCGGACGCCACGCGGAGTGGGTCACCCAGCTCGAGACCCGCGGGGCAAGCACGGTGCCCAACATGAATCCACCGACGAATCCCGCAAAACGTCCCACTTGGCGAAGAGCACCCTCGCGACGACCACGAAAACAGGCGCTCACGGCAACGAGCGCTATCACGAGGTCAACCCAACTCACCCTACGAGGGTAGAAGATGGGAGGTCGGGGAACTACCATCGCAGAGATGCGCTCACGACTTTTCTTCGCCGGTGTCGTACTGAGCGCTGCCGCCTTCCTCGGGGCCTGCGGCTCCACGTCGTCGACCGCACCTCGTGCCGTCGACGTCACCGGAAGCGCAGCCCTCAACGCTGGCGTTCCGCTGACCTTGGCGGGCTGCGCCGGAAATGCGTCCTGCGTTGCCCTCGGGACGAGCGCCGCCGCGCCCAGTTCCGTATACCTCCAGACGGTGCGCCTCGGTCACGCGTGGAAATCCTTAGGACTCGTGACGCACTCGACACGAATCCTGAGTCCCACCGCCATCAGTTGCGGCATCGACTTTTGTCTTGTCGTCGGATCGCAGTCCACCACCGTCCCCGCGCCCTTGGTGTGGTT
>CAINHL010000015.1 GCA_903848885.1 uncultured Actinomycetes bacterium | reverse complement strand
TCCCAATTTCGCTATTTGTGCCTTGGGATTTCTCCACACGCGGATCAATTTTTCATCATTGCGATAAAAGGTGACCAATGCATCTTTCAAATTCGACTTCGTAGGCAGCTGGTCGAATGCTATGAGCCTCCTAAATTCAGGCATCGCGACCACCGCTGGCATAACTGGGATTTTCTCTGGTCCGCCTCATTCGTAAGTGAAGAAAACTACGGCGAAATCACTCCTTTTTCCAAAGTAATCACCGCCAGTAGCACCTTCACCACGAGGCGAAGGTCACAGCCGTCCTGTACCTTTGCAACGTGCCGAATGAACTGAAATTTTTTGCCGTTGAGCGCCAGGTTGATCTAGCCCCCCAACTTCGTTCCTGGCTGTCCAGCATTGACGGAGATCCTTTGGCCCCCGCATGGATCGTGGTTTCGTCAGCAGCCATGCGTCAACGTTTGGATTGGGATTTAGCCCTTGCCGGTCAGGGGGACGCCGCCATCTCTTCCAATTTTCGCTACTTCTTCCTGGAAGAATTTGTTCGAACCGTTGAGGAACTCGTTCTGCATGATCAAGGGTTCGTTCGCCACGATTGGCGGCCGGAAAGCATCGCAACGCGCCTCGTCTCCCTCGCGTCAGAGGAAGTACCATGGGATGACGCGATGGCCGAGGCCTCGTTTATCGACGAAATGTTGCGGTGGCGTCGCGATTCCTTTGACATACCCAGCGAAGGACGGCTCAGTAGCCCTCTGGTCAGCTCGGAGGAGTGGCGCGCTCATGGTCCCTTCACTCAACGAGATGTCGTGTTGGACGGCCTCCGCAGTGGGAAGGGTCGCATCGCCCCTGTCATCGCCTTCTACGGTTTAGACAACGCCCCGGGCGGAAGTGACTTCGTCACCTTGGTGCGGACGGTGGCAGCTCGCTCGACCGTGGGAATCTTCAGTGTGTATCCGGATTCGACTCGTGCTGACGAAATATCCTCGGAAGCTGGCGTTACCTGGTGGCGCTCACTTGACGAACACGTGAGCATGTGGCGGGAAAGCGGAGTTCCCATACATGCGGTGGCAGGAGCCCCACGTTCGGGCGACCTCCAGTTGCTCCAGGCTGCATTGGGAAGTGGGATCACGACGAAGCTTTCCTCCGATGGCAGTGTAAAATTACTCGGAGCTGTCGGACCGGCTCGCCAGGCAGAAATGATCCGCGACGAAATTATTCGGCTCCTGGAGCGAAGTGGGGCGGAATCCGTACCCCCCCACCGCATTCTCATTACCAGCCCACAACTTTCCCGATTCGTGCCCCATATTGAGCGTCATTGGGACTACCCGAACGTGCTGCACAGAACAGATGACCAGTTGGTGCTCGAACGCCTGCCGCGCGTTCCGTACGAGTTGACTGAACGCGATGCGTCTAGTTTTCGCAATCGCGCACGATTGCTAGGCGCACTGCTCGGCCTCATTGGCAACTATGTCACCATCACGCAGATCGAAGAATTGCTGCAATTCGACTCCATGACCGAGGCTCTCAATCTCGCTGAATCCGATATCGCGCGCCTCGGCGTGCTCGCTCGGGAAGGCAGATTAAATTTCGGAATCACACCCCATCAACGTGCCCACCTTGAGGTATTCACAAGTGATTCCGAATTTGGAACTTGGCAACGCTTTTCCGATCGTCTCGCCACCACCGCGATGATGCCGGACAACAGCAATGATGCCGAACAGCTAGGAACTGGGAGTGACCTGTTGCTTATCGGAAACATCTTCGGTGCCTTGCGTACCCTCCAGGATGCCCAAATGGTCCTCATTGGTGACGAGCGGCGCAGCATGATGGAGTGGTGGGAGTGGTGCGGTAGGTTTTTCGGACCACTGATTGCTCGTCGCGGGGGTTCAGACGATTCTCTTGAACGTCTGGTGGAGCGGATGGGGACCGACTTCGCTGCCGTTGAACAAGTCACCCATGTTTCATTTGAGTTTTTCCGTGATTATTGGAATTCCTTGGTGACTGGGGGAACTCGTGCGCAGACCTTCGGTCGATTCGGCGTGCACGTGGCACCCCTACCGGCACTCGCCAGCTCCGACTACGACTACGTCTTTATCATGGGTCTCGACGAAGAGAATCTTCCGAGCGCTAGCTTGACCAGCCCCGCTCTCCAACCGCCACGCATCGGCGACCCGAATCCCCGCCAAGCCGTTCTGGCTTCGCTCCTGCTGTGCATCAACGCAGCTCGTTGTGGCGTGGTCATTTCCTACAATGCCCGGAACGACATCAACGGTGAACCCTCAAAAAAATCCATTGTTCTCGAGGAGCTCTGCGAGCTCTTTACTGGAGACGCGATCATTCTTGAAGGTGGTCGCCATGGCTTCGTCGTGCCCGAGGACCGAGAAGTAACGGGGTCGACCTACGACCCTCGATACCGCGGGCTCGGAGAGGCAATTGTGAGCGCGAGAGATCGTCCTCCGCTCATAAAGGCCCGACTGCAGAAGATGTCAGGTGCCACAAGTTCCGCGCGCACGCCCACTCTCATCACGGTGAAGGAGATGCACCAGTTTCTACGTAATTCTGCCGGGCACTTCGTCACGCGAGGTCTCCTGGGTGCAGATCTCGAACGAGTGAATTCAGATGACAAGGTTCCTCGCATCGCCATAAACGGCCTCGACGCGTACTCCATTCGAAATGAAATTTTTCAATTTTACTATGAGAATCCCAATG
>CAINHL010000014.1 GCA_903848885.1 uncultured Actinomycetes bacterium | reverse complement strand
GCGCGCTTTGGCGGCGTGGGCATATTCCTACGTGGCATTAGAAGGGCTCCTCATCAAAGGCATAGTTGGGGGTTCCCGCGGCGGCCGGGGCGGCTGCGCGAGGCTGGAAGTTGGAACCCTCGGCACGAGGGTTCTTGGTAACGGCGGCAGTGGCCCATCGAAGCGAAGGAGCGATTTCGTCGGCGATAATGTCAACGGCGTAACGCTTCTCACCTTCGGGGGTGTCCCACGAGCGCTGCTCGAGGCGGCCGGTCACGAGGACTCGCGCACCTTTCACCAAGGAGTTAGCGGCATTTTCGGCGAGCTGGCCAAAGGCCGACACGTCGAAGTACGACACGCGCTCTTCCCAGTCATTGGTCTGCTTGTTCATCCAACGGCGGCTGACGGCCACTGATAGACGAATGGAAGCTTGTCCCGAGTTCAGGAACTTCAACTCGGGGTCCCGAGTGACGTTTCCGACGACGGTAATGGAATTATCTGGCATATAAGTCTCCTACTGGTCTCTGCGTCTCAACCTACGCCTGGGCCGTAACACGCTTCGCAGCGGGACGGTTTTCCGGGAGTCGTTGGATCTTGAAGCGCAGGACTTCGTCGGCGAGGCCGAGAATGCGGTCGAGTTCGTCGACTGTCGCCGGCGTGCCCGCAAACCCGACTACGACGTAGTAGCCCTCTTTGCGCTTCCTGATCTCGTAGGCCAAGGGTCGCTTGCCCCAACGGTCGATAGCACCAGGGGTTCCCTCGTGATTTCGGATGGTGTCCAAAGCCTTGTCCAGGCTGACTTGGATGGACTGTGCGTCGACGGTGGCGTCGAAGACAATCATGGTTTCATAAGGCCTCATGGCCGTTGTCCTTTCCCTATGGGCCGGCAATGCCGGGCTCTGCGGAAACAGAGCAGGGTTTTCTTTTCCCACGGTTGTGGGAGATATCACTCTACTCCACGAAGGAGAAAAGGGCTAATCGAGCAGTTCGCTGGGGGTGGGGTAGGTTTCAGCCTCGGCGGGGAAATTTGAGCTCCGTACGTCAGCAGCAAACCGTGACACTGCATCGGTGATCTGCGCCCCGATGTCCGCGTAGCGGCGGACAAACTTGGCCACGGGACGCCCCGATAGCCCCAAAAGGTCGTGAAAAACCAGTACTTGACCGTCGGTGTCGGGTCCGGCACCAATTCCAATAGTGGGAATCTCGAGAGCCTCGGTGACCCGACGTCCGACGTCCGAGGGCACGCCTTCGATGACGAGGCAGAAAACGCCCGCTTCTTGCAGGGACTGCGCGTCGGCGACCAGCAGTTCCGCCGCCGCCTTGGTCTTGCCCTGCACCTTGAAGCCACCCATGGCCAACACACTCTGTGGCGTCAGCCCAATGTGTCCCATCACCGGGATCTCGGCGTTGATGAGTGCCCGCACCATGGCCACACGGTTAGCCCCGCCCTCGAGCTTGACGCTGTGCGCCCCCGCGCGAATGAGAACCGCCGCGTTGCGAACGGTGTCCGATTCGCTGACGTGATAACTCATCCACGGAAGATCCGCGACGATGTGGGCGTCCGGTGCGGCGGCGGCCACGGCGCGCACGTGATGAGCGATCTCGTCAACGGTGACGTGCAGGGTGTCGGCCTGACCTAGTACCACGTTGGCGACCGAGTCGCCCACGAGAAGAAAATCAACCCCGGCGGCCGCGACGTAGCGCGCGCCCGGCTCGTCGTAGGCGGTGACCATCACCAGAGGTTCGGATCCGTGGCGCCGCTTACGTTTACGAATTTGCGGTGCGGTGAGACTCATGAACTTTGCTCCTGACGGACTTTCGCCTTGCGACCTCCGGCGGCCCACTTGCGGGCCAAGTGATGAAAGTGGCACGAGGTGCAGACCTCGACGGCGTAACACTGGACCGGATCTTCGCGGCGTTCGAGTTTGAGTAGTTCCGTCCGGCTGGTGGGACACTGCCCACCGGCGGGAAGGCGACTCCCAAAAACGTAGGTCACCTCGACCAGGGATGTCTCGTCGCAGACGGGACAGTTTTCGCCGGTGGCGCGACCGAGGTTGCGCGCCGCGCGCATCAACTCGGGGTGAGCGTCACAGATTTCGTCACGGGTCAAAGAACCGTTTTGCAGGGCGGCCACCAAGGTGTGCCGGACCAGGCCGTATTCGACCACCGCACTGGTGGCGTGACGAGCGCTCTGGTCTTTCATGGGTTTCACACTAGTTTCTGGGCGTTTTGGCGAGGTCCGCAGCTCGAGACGGCACGAACAGCCATATTTGCTTCTTCGATATATCGAAGTGATATGCTCGAAAAGTGCTTGACCTCGCCATCCTCGGACTCTTGATGGGTCGCGACCACCACGGCTACGAGATTCGTGCCCAGTTGCGCGACCAATTGGGCCTCTGGTCCAACGTGTCCTTCGGAGCTATTTATCCCGCCCTGGCTCGCCTCGAGCGCAATGGCCTGGTGGAAGTCATTGACGAACCCAGCATCATGGACTCGCTCTCCACCGGCTCACTCTCGGGTGAGCGCGCTTCACTTCGTTCACGCCGCCCCGCCGGCGGACTAGGTCGCAAGGGTCGCAAGGTCTACCGCATCACTACTCTCGGCCGCGAGCGCTTCGCTACTCTTTTGGCCGATCCCGCCGCCGGCGACGACTCCAAGTCCTTCTCCATGCGCATGGCCTTGGCGAAGTACCTGAGCTCCCACGCGCGAGTGAGCCTCCTCGAACAACGTCGCAACGATCTCGTCGCCCGACTTCGCGAAGTGCGAGCGAATAGCACCAACCAAGAACTCGACACCTATGCCCGCAGCGTGATGGAACACGCAGCGTCGGGCGTGGAACTCGATATTGCCTGGATTGACACCTTGTTGTCCGGCGAACGTAACCAACCAACCCACCTCGCTGCTGAAGCGAATTAAGAAAGGAATTGCCATGGGAAAGATTCGAGTGGCTATTGCCGGAGTAGGCAACTGCTCCAGTTCACTCATTCAGGGCGTCACGTATTACCGTGACGCCGTCGTCGGTGACCACGTCCCCGGCCTGATGCACGTCGACCTCGGCGGATACCACGTCAGTGACCTCGAGTTCGTCGCCGCTTTCGACGTGGACGCCTCCAAGGTCGGCAACGACCTGGGCAAGGCCATCGAGGGTGGACAGAACAACACCATCAAGTTCGCCGACGTGGGCTCGCTCGGCGTCACCGTGCTGCGTGGTCCCACCATGGACGGTTTGAACAAGTACTACCGAGCGGCCATTGAGGAATCCCCCGCCGAGGCCGTCGACGTTGCTCAGGCGCTGCGTGACGCCAAAGCCGAAGTCTTGGTCTCCTACCTCCCGGTGGGTTCCGAAGACGCGCAGCGTTACTACGCCCAGGCCGCCATCGATGCGGGCTGCGCCTTCGTGAACGCCATTCCCGTCTTCATCGCTTCGGACCCGGTGTGGGCGCAGAAGTTTGCCGACGCCAAGGTGCCGATCATCGGTGACGACATCAAGAGCCAGGTCGGCGCCACCATCGTGCACCGTGTCTTGGCTCGTCTCTTCGAAGACCGTGGACTCGCCTTGGACCACACCTACCAACTCAATGTCGGTGGCAACATGGACTTCAAGAACATGTTGGACCGCGAGCGTCTGGAATCCAAAAAGATCTCCAAGACCCAGGCCGTGACTTCGATGCTGGAGCTCTCACACATGTCCGCCGACGACGTCCACATCGGACCCAGTGACCACGTGCCGTGGTTGCAGGACCGCAAGTGGTGCTACATCCGCATGGAGGGTCGCAACTTTGGTGACGTCCCCTTGAACTTGGAACTCAAGCTCGAAGTCTGGGACTCTCCGAACTCGGCCGGTGTCATCATCGACGCCGTACGTTGTGCGCGTTTGGCCCTCGACCGTGGCGAAGGTGGACCCATCCTCGCCCCGTCGGCCTATTTCATGAAGTCGCCTCCGGTGCAGTTCCACGACGACATCGCCCACAAGATGGTCGAAGAGTTCGCCGCGGGTGCCGCCAACGGCGTCTGGCCCGCAGCCTGATTTAATTCGACGTGGTGGGTCGTTCAGCCCACCACGCTCGAAGACGTTGCGTCTCGGCTTCTTCGCCAATTTCGCCTTCTTCTAAACGGATTTCCAGAAGAAACGCTAAAGCGTGGCCGACCACGCGTCCGGGGCTCAGTCCCAAAATTTCCATGATCTTCACGCCGTCCAATGCCGGGCGCATGCGATTCATATCTTCTTGTTGACGCAGCAATTCGATGCGCTCTTCTAGCTCGTCCATGCGTTTGGCCAAGGTCGCGGCCTTCTTCGCGTTGCGGGTGGTGCAGTCACAGCGCGTGAGTTCATTGAGTTCGCCTAAAAGGTGACCGGCATCGCGAACGTAGCGACGAACCGCGGAATCGCTCCAACCCATTTTGTAGGTGTGAAAGCGCAGGTGGAGGTCGACCAAGGTCGAGACGTCGTCAATCATTTCCTGGGAATACTTAAGGGCCTCCATGCGCTTGCGCGTCATGCGCGCACCCACTACTTCGTGGTGATGGAAGGTCACGCCGTTCTTGGTGATGGCACGGGTCTTGGGTTTACCAATGTCGTGAAAGAGGGCAGCGAGGCGCAGCGTCAGATCCGCCGAGGTCTTGTCCACCACGGCCATGGTGTGACCGAGAACATCTTTGTGTTGATGAATAGGGTCTTGTTC
>CAINHL010000013.1 GCA_903848885.1 uncultured Actinomycetes bacterium | reverse complement strand
TGCTGACCCGCCTGCCGACGGGTCCCATCATGATTGCCGGTAGCGAAGAACAAAAGCAGCGCTACCTCCCCGATTTGGCGAGTGGCAAAACCCGGGCGGCCTTCGCCCTTTCCGAGCCGGGTGCGGGCTCGGATGTCGCGGGCATGCACACCCGCGCCACTCCCGATCCCGACGTCACGGACGGGTGGATTCTCAACGGCGGCAAGGCCTGGATCTCCGGCGTGCGTCAAGCCGACTGGTTCACGGTCTTCGCCAAAACGGGGGACCCCGCCTCGCGCCTGCACGATTCCATCACCGGCTTCATCGTGGACGCCCACTCACCGGGCGTCTCGCGTCCCCGCGTCGATCGCAAAATGGGCGTGAAAGGCATCGACACCGGTGAAGTGCTTTTCGAGAACGTCAAGATCTCTCCGCGGAACGTCATTGGTGACGTGGGTGGATTTCGTCTGGCGATGTTGGGACTCAACGCCATGCGCCCGATCGTGGCCGCGCGCGGCATCGGTTTGGCCGAAGGCGCGCTCATGTACGCCACCGAATACGTCAAGAACCGTCCGGCCTTCGGCAAGACCATCGCCGAGATGCAGGGCATCCAGTGGGAGATAGCCAAGTGCGCCACGGAAATTGAAGCCGCCCGTTTGTTGACCTACCGTGCCGCCTGGTTGGCCGACCAAGGCAAGTTCACCAAGGAATACGTTCCCTACCTTTCGATGTCCAAGTACTACGCCACCGAAGTCGCCGTGAAGGCCTCGGGCTTGGCCGTGCAGCTCCTGGGAGCTGCCGGCTACATGGAAGAGCACCCCACCGAACAGTGGTATCGCGACGCGCGTCAGTTGACCATCGTCGAAGGCACCTCGCAGGTCCAATTGGGTCTGATCGGCAAGGGAGTACTCGGCCACGACCTGTGGTGGGACTAAGTGGCCTCCTTCGTTGAGGTCATTGCCCTCCTCGAATCCGCGCAGGACCTCACCCGTCTCCAGGCGGCCGACGCCCTGAGCGAGATCCTCGACGGCGCGGTGTCCGCCGAGGACACGAAACGTTGGTTGGTGGCCCTGGCCGCCAAGGGCGAGACCGCCAGCGAGATGAGTGGTTTTATCGACGCCATGATGGCGGCCGCGACCACCTTCGCGGTGGACGAGAACGCCATGGACATCGTCGGTACGGGGGGCGACCGTTTGCACAGCGTGAACATCTCCACCATGGCGGCGCTCACGGTGGCCGGTTGTGGGGTGCCGGTGGCCAAGCACGGCAACCGCGCGGCGTCCTCTTCCGTGGGCACCGCCGACGTCCTCGAAGCCCTCGGGGTGAAGCTTGATCCGGGTCCCGACAAGGTGCGCGAATGCGTCGAGAAGGCGGGCATTGGTTTTTGCTTCGCCCCCAGCTTTCACCCGGGACTTCGTCACCTCGCGCCCATTCGCCGTGAACTCGGCATTCCCACGGCCTTTAACGTTCTGGGACCCTTGGCCAATCCGGCCGAAGTGCGCCGCCTTTTAATTGGGGTGGCGAATCCCGACTGGATGGGTCGCATGGCCGAAGTCATTCAGGACCGACCCATCGACATGGCGCTGTTGGTCCACGCCGACGACGGCCTCGACGAACTGTCTCTGGGTTCGCCGTCGACCTTGCTGCACGTCTCGGCTCAGTCGGTGGGGAGCTGGCGATTCGATCCCGCCACTCTTGGACTGCACCACGACACCGATTCGATTCGTGGGGGTGACATCACGGTCAACGTGGCGGCGGTGAAGTCCTATCTCGACGGAACTCCGGGGGCGATCTTTGACACGGTGATCGCCAACGCCGGCCTCGCCCTGACGGTGGCGGGACTGGCCGAGAGCATCGATGATGGTCGGGCCTTGGCCACCAAGTCCGTGGTGAGCGGCCGCGCGGCAGTGGCCCTGCACAAGCTGATTGAAGTCTCCAATTCCTAAGTGACGGGGTGGGCTC
>CAINHL010000012.1 GCA_903848885.1 uncultured Actinomycetes bacterium | reverse complement strand
GCAGATACGACGGAGTCCCCATACTGGCTTACGCATCGACCACGGAAATACGCACGTGTCTGTTCTGGGGGTTCGTTCACGGCTCGCTCAATCTCCCCCTGGTTAAACATCTCGGTGAAGCCCATCCGGGCCGCAAGGTTCTTCTCGGGGCGAAGGTCATGGAACTGGAGATCAATCGCTTTGAGTCGGACGTCGTCCCAGGCGAGTGCGTGGCGCTGGGCATAGGAGCTAATGAGGTTTTTCTTGGCCACCCATTCAACGAGCGAGCTCATCGACGAAACATCGCTACGCAGTCCGTCAAGGACGGAGCGCCAATAGGACATGATCTCGTCGATTTCGCTGCGCGGAGCGACGGCGTCACCTGAGTGCGTCGATAGGTATGAATTCACGGAACGCCATAACCACTCTTGAATATCGAGGGCGCTGTACATCTTGCCATCGGTGAATTCCTCGACGCTCGTCAATGACGTGTCCATGGCGAAGGTGTGAATAGCTCGTACGGGATCGACCGGCAGCGGCGGCAAAGTCGCTATTCCGACGTCTTCCAGAAGCGCGAGCAACAAGCCGGTAGTTCCGAGTTTTAAGAAAGTCGCCACTTGCGAACTGTTGGCGTCGCCGACAATCACGTGGAGACGACGGAACCGCTCGTGATCTCCATGGGGTTCATCACGGGTATTGATAATTGGTCGCTTGAGGGTGGTCTCGAGTCCTACGACTTCTTCGAAGAACTCGGCTCGTTGACTTACTTGGAAGACGGGGCGGCGCGATGAGGCGCTGTCGGTTTCCCAGCCCACTTTGCCCGACCCCACCATGACCTGACGAGTCACAAAGTGAGGAACGAGGCACTTCACAATGTCGGTGAATTCGATGTCGCGACGCACGAGGTAGTTCTCGTGGCAGCCGTAGGAGTTCCCTTTGCCATCAGAATTATTCTTGTACACCACCACAACGTCCCCCGAGTAGGTTTCGTGATTTGCGGCGAGCATCGCGCGACGAAGAATTTCCTCGCCCGCAAGGTCATACAGAACAGCCTGGCGCGGTGTCCGAACTTCGGGTGAAGAATATTCGGGATGAGCGTGGTCGACGTAGAAGCGTGAACCGTTAGCGAGGACTGCGTTGGCGAGGTGAGTTTCGACGAGCGGAGCAATGGAAGTGAGTAGCGTCGTTCCTCGAAGGTCCGATCCGGGCGCCTCGTCGCGAAAGTCCCAATTGATGAATCGTCCGCCGACGTGCGCGTAACTGCTGACTAGTAGACCAGACGCCGCGATGGGGTCATTCTGGGGACCACCGGCAACGCCGTACTCCGTTTCAATCCCGAGAACCTTGGGAATGGCCATGGCCTAAAGGTACTGGCCAGTTCCGACGTGATCGATAGAACGGCCGCCGTTCGAAACGGGACTGTCTTCGTGTACCAAGGTGCGTATAAAGACAATTCGCTCACCTTTTCGACCCGAAATCCTCGCCCAGTCGTCGGGGTTCGTGGTATTCGGCAGATCCTCGCTCTCGTGATATTCCTGCCGAATCGATTCAATGAGATCGGTGAGTCGAATGCCACGCTCTCCCGCGGCGATTTCGCGCTTCACTGCGAGTTTCTTCGCTCGCCGCACGATATTTTCAATCATGGCTCCGGACGAGAAATCTTTGTAATAGAGAATCTCTTTGTCACCACCTTGGTACGTCACCTCAAGAAAGCGGTTGTCATCATCGGTGCGGTACATCTCTTCGACCGTGCGCTCAATCATGACGCGTACGGCTTTGTCACTGTCGCCGCCACCCAATTCGGTTACTTCATGAGCTGCGATGGGAACATCAGCGGTGAGGTAACGGGAAAATATCTGACTAGCCGAATCGGCATTGGGCCGCTCCACCTTTATTTTGACGTCGAGTCTCCCTGGTCGCAGAATGGCGGGGTCAATTAAGTCTTCGCGGTTCGTGGCGCCGATGACGATCACATTTCGGAGCGTCTCAACACCATCAATTTCTGCGAGAAGTTGTGGCACGATGGTGGATTCCATGTCCGAGGAGATACCAGTTCCTCTGGTGCGGAAAAGAGAGTCCATCTCGTCGAAGAAGACAATGACGGGCATGCCCTCCTCGGCCTTTTCGCGGGCTCGTTGGAAGATCATCCGGATATGACGTTCGGTTTCCCCCACAAACTTATTAAGAAGTTCAGGGCCCTTGACATTGATGAAGTACGAGCGAACGTTGTCATTGCCAGTCACTTCGCGGACCTTGTGGGCCAGCGAGTTGGCCACCGCTTTGGCGATGAGGGTCTTGCCACATCCCGGTGGACCGTACAGGAGGATTCCTTTCGGAGCCGGTAGCGCGTATTCGTGAAACAACTCGCGATAGAGGTAGGGCAACTCTACGGCGTCGGTGATGGCTTCAATCTGTTGATCGAGACCCCCGACGTCGGCATAACTGATGTCGGGCACCGTTTCGAGAATGAGGTCTTCAACTTCTTGGCGCGGAAGACGCTCGACAATGTAGTTACTACGCGCATCGAGCAGGACGCGCTCGCCGAGCCGCAAGGTGACGTCCTCGAGGCCACCGATGCGCTCGACCACCTTCTCCTCATCGTTGACGCCAACGACAATGACGCGGTGGTCGGTCAAGAGGTCCTTGACAGTGACGACGTCCCCGCGTCGGTCAGGCTCACGAACCTGCACGATGGTCATGGCGTCGTTCAGAACGACCTCGTCACCCCGCTGTACCTGAGCGGGGTCAATGGCGGGGTGGATAGCTACACGTAGTTTGCGCCCGTTGGCGTAGACGTCCACGGAACCGTCAACGTTCCAGCCATTAAAAGTTCCGTAGGAGCCGGGCGGCTGCGTCAGTTTGTCGACCTCTGCTCGGAGAGACGCAATCTGATCACGGGCGTACTGCAGAGTTTGAGCGAGTTTTTCGTTATTGGCGTTGAGCGTGGCGAGGTGCTCTTCGGCACTGAGTAGATCCGCGGTGGCGGAGTCTCCCCCGTCTCCTTCTTGAAACTTCTTGTCACCCATAACGACACGATACCCACAGCACGAGGTTCTCAGTCGGGCGTGTCCGGTGATGAGACGAAAGGTATTATCCTGTCTCTAAGCAATTTCTTTAGGAGATGTTATGAAGGTGTGGATTGACCAAGACCTCTGTACCGGCGACGGTCTGTGTGAGGAAATCTGCCCGTCGGTGTTCACCCTCTTGGACGATGGTTTGGCGTACGTCAAAAAAGACGGCGAAGCACTCAACAATCCTGGTGGGCACGGTGGTCTGGTGGATGTAGCGCCCGACATGGAAGAAGCGGTTACCGAGGCCTCCGAAGAGTGCCCTGGTGAATGCATCTTCATTGAAAAGGACTAGTCCTCTAACTCCTCCACGGAATCGTTGTTTTCTGAGGAGTCATTGACTCGTGGCGTCCTAATAATTCGTCGGGCGGTCGTGAGGAATCCCGTGTGGGCAACCATGCGGTGATCGGGCCGCACGCTCCTCTCCTCTACGTGCCACGTCCGGCGAAGAATCTCTACCGTTTCGGAAAGACCAAATGCATGGCGAGCCAGGGTGTTGCGCAACAGGTGGGTCTGATTGATTGTCGGCAGGTACGCGAAGAATATTCCTCCTGGGCGTAGAGAATTTTCGGCGTGCTCGACCACCTTGTGTGGCTCAGGCATATCGAGAAGAATGCGGTCGAGATTGTCTTCGTCGATACCTTCGGTGACATCGCGAATTTCCACGCGGTAGTCAACGTCTCGTCCCAAGACGTCGTAGACGTTGGTTTTTGCGTGTTCGGCAAAGTCGTCACGAATCTCGTAACCGATAACGCTGGCGCCGGCCCGCAGGAGGGTCATGGACAAAGCGCCACTGCCCACACCGGCTTCGAGAACACGCATGCCTGGTCCAATATCAGCTTGCATCAAGATAGCGCCAAGGTCTTTGGGGTAAATAACTTGAGCCCCTCGTGGCATCTTGAGAACAATGTCAGACATGGTGGGGCGAATCACTAGGAAACTCCGCCCCCCTTTGGCGTTGACTGACCCACCTTCGGTCGAACCGATGATGCTGTCGTGCTCCACTATTCCCGCGTGCGTGTGAAAGCTGGCGCCCACGCGAAGGGTGATGAGGTAGTGGCGATCTTTGGAGTCAATGAGCATGACCCTCTCGCCGACTCGAAGTTCGCTGGATGTCATGAATTCCTCTCGCGAGATTGTGACCTTGTCTCGGAATAGAACAGCAGTGCGCTACATCCGACCACGACCCACCACAAGGGCTTACGAGTACGACAAGCCTCGGGAAGAGCCATACGCAATATGCCGGTGAGCACGGTCGTTAGCACTAGGAAATCTTCTTTCGCTTCGCAGAACGACGTCCCAGCAGAAATGCCGTCAAGGTGGCGAGCACTCCGATCGCAATGGTCTGTGATTGTTGAGGAGACCACTCTGGTGCATCGAGACCGTTGTCATCCACGAGCCCTCTGAGACTGCTTTCCAGCTCCCGGCGACGCTGACTAGGAAATCGTGTCATGAACGGCGGGAAAGGCGACGCCGGGCATCACCTGATCCAATTCGCCAAAAGAGCAATGCGATGCCCGCAACCGCTGCGAGTGCTACGAAGACATAGGGCAGCCAGCTCAAATTACCCCCAAAAACCGAGGTTTCGGTCTGGAGAATCCGTAGGAGGCCCACGAGTAAAAATATGCTTCCAACAGCGATGGCCAGTGCCCCGATGGTGCCGAAGACAAAGAAGCGCCCGAGGCGCTTCAGTGGCTCAACGGTCTCTTCGCGTACGTAACCTACAGCAAGATCACGCGTTTTTTCTAAATCACGACTAAAGCGATGAGAATCGAAGAGCTGACGCCAGTTAGTTGCCACGAACCAAGCCTAGTCAGAGCGTTCGGAGACAATGTAGGTTGAACTACCGGTGGCGATGAGCCGATCGCGCTCGTCACGGATCTCGCCCATCACAAAAATCACGGTGCGCCCAGACTCCACCACCTTGGCAGTACAGGTCAGCAGTGAGCCCACCACGGCCGATTTGATGAAACTAACTTTCATTTCGGCGTTGGCCACTCGGGCCTTGCGCCCTTCGAGCGAGGTAACAGCACTCGCGCCCATCGCCGAGTCCATCATGGCGCTGAGAAAACCTCCTTGAATCACGCCGCCGGGATTGGCGAAACGTTCGTCCGCCCACATTTCCCAAATAGTGCAACCGGGCTGTGACTTGTCGACGCAACGTAGGCCCAAGGTCAGATCGCAATTGGGGGGAACCTGCAGTCGCACAGTGACACTTTAGCCCCGGATGTCTCATTCTTCGCCATGGCAGGACCTACACTTCAAGCAATGAATACGCCCCTCTACCTTGGTGCCACCGAGCTCGAAGAACGCTCGATTCGACAGATTGTTTCTCTCGCGATGGATGGACCTCGAGCGGCAAACTCTGGCCACTCCGGTACCGCAATGGCCCTCGCGCCTCTCGGTGTCGCCCTGTTCGGTCGCGTCTTGCGTCACGACCCCGTAGATCCTCAATGGCTTGATCGTGATCGTTTTATTTTGAGCGTGGGTCACGCGTCAATTCTCCAATACGGGCTTGCGCATACTTTCGGTTACGACGTCACGGGCGATGATCTGAAAGCGTTTCGCCAACCACACAGTCGCACCCCGGGTCATCCAGAGGTAGGAGTTACCCCTACGGTTGAGGTCACTACCGGACCCTTGGGACAGGGTTTCGCCAACGGCGTGGGTATGGCATTGGCGCATCGTGTGCTCCAGCAGCAATACGGCAGCGAATTGGTGAATCACCACACTTGGGTGGTGGTGGGCGACGGGTGTCTTCAAGAGGGCGTCAGCCACGAAGCCGCTTCGCTCGCCGGCCAACTGGAGTTGACGGGTTTAACGGTTATCTACGACGACAATCACATCACTATCGATGGCCCGACGGAATTGGCTTTTCGGGACGACACGCCCATGCGCTTTCGTTCCTACGGCTGGAATGTTGTTGATCTGGGTGAAGCGAGCAACGACCTCGACGCACTGGAAAAAGCCCTCATCGATTCCAAAGCCTCAACGCGACCAACCTTGTTGGTGTTGCGCACTCACATTGGTTATCCCGCGTCATCAATGATGGATCGTCGGGAAGCTCATGGATCACCCTTTGATGCGGAAACAATACGAGCCACTAAGGAACTCTTGGGAGTCTCGCAAGAAGCTTTCGCCGTGGACCTCAACATTCGCGAAGAATGGCTACGGAATCTTGACCACCGTCGTAGCCAGCGAGAAGAGTGGCTTACCGCTGTGCGCGCGGCCGGTGAGTCAGGCGTCACCATGCTCGAGCAGTTCGAAAACAATGGAGCTATCGCCAACGATCGCCCGATGGTGCCCTTCGGCGCTGCCACACCCGTCGCTACTCGCAAAGCGCTACAGAAGGTTCTCGACACTATCTCCAGCGGCGAGCGCGGTCTTGTGTCAGGATCGGCCGACCTCACGGATAACACCGGCGTAATACTGTCCGGAACGGGCCCTCAGAGCGCCGTGCAGTTAGACGGACAGCAGGTCTACTACGGCATTCGAGAGTTCGGCATGGGCGCCGTGATGGTGGGCATGGCTCTGCACGGTGGTATTCGGCCCATCGGCTCCACATTTTTCGTCTTTTCCGATTACGTGCGACCGGCCATACGTCTCGCGGCGCTCTCGCACGCTTCGGTCTTGTTTGTCTTCACTCATGATTCGGTGGGTGTCGGAGAAGATGGTCCGACGCACCAACCTATTGAGCATCTCATGAGTCTTCGGGCGATGCCTAACCTGCATGTTGTTCGGCCGAGCGATGCGAACGAAACGCAGCGCTTGGCGGCGGATTTGCTGCGAGATCCCCATATGCCGCCGACGGCCTTGATCTTGTCGCGACAGGACATGCCAGTTCTCGCGGACGAGATGGCCGAAGCATCTCAGAAGAATGCGCCGCGAGGCGGATACGTCGTTAGTGAAGATTCGGAGGCCCTGTTTACCTTGGTGGCGTCCGGGTCCGAAGTTGGCCTCACTATTGAGGCGGCACAACGTCTTCGGATCGATCACAAGATCGCAACGCGGGTAGTAGCACTTCCGTGCTGGGCGTGTTTTGAGAACCAACCGGAGGCGTATCGCCGCGAGGTTCTTCGTCGGTCTATCCCCTCCGTGGCAATCGAAGCGGGCTCCACCCTTGGTTGGCAGCGATATGTCGACGAAGCGATTGGGGTGGACAGTTTCGGTATGTCCGCACCCGCAGCCTACGTTTTTGACTACTTCAACATCTCAGCCGCGGCCGTCGTTACTCACGTGCGAGAAAAACTAGGAGAATAATGACCCGTCTTGATGACATGTATCTGAGCTCAGGCCATTCCCCTTGGGTCGATAACATTCGACGTGACTGGTTGAACGATGGGACTCTCCAGAATTTGGTCAACGCCGGTGCACGAGGCGTCACCTCAAATCCCGCCATTTTTGCTAAAGCAGTCGCGAGTACTTCGGCCTACGACCGTTACATCAAAGACTTGGGGTCTATGGATGCCGAGTTCGTCTTCGAGAAATTGGCCGTCGAGGACGTCCGTGATGCCTGCGACCTTCTACTTCCGATTTACACCGCTTCAGTGCGCGAACAAGACAGTGGTATCCACCAGTATCGGGATGGGTTCGTTTCTCTAGAGGTCTCTCCCCTGCTGGCTTATGACGCTCCAGGAACGGTCGCCGCGGCCCTACGCCTTGCTGCGGAAGTGGATCGACCGAATGTGATGATCAAAATTCCTGCTACCGCCGAGTGCCTGCCGGCCATCACGGAGGTTTTGTCGCGGGGCATCAACGTAAATGTAACGCTAATTTTC
Source organism: uncultured Actinomycetes bacterium (assembly GCA_903848885.1). Lineage (GTDB taxonomy): Bacteria > Actinomycetota > Acidimicrobiia > Acidimicrobiales > RAAP-2 > RAAP-2. The sequence continues at coordinate 5,118 of CAINHL010000012.1, read as the reverse complement.
TCGCTGCAACGTTACCGAGAGGTTCTCGACGCCTTCGTAGCTGGCGTGGCAGCGGCTAAGAGCCAGGGTCGCAATATCGGAGAAATCTCGTCGGTGGCATCCTTCTTTGTCTCGCGGGTCGACACGGCGGTCGACCCCACGCTCGCGGCAGATTCTGCGCACCGAGGCCGCACGGCTATCTGCCAGGTTGCTGGGGCGTATCAAATTTTCCTCGACCGTTGGCGAGAAAACGACGCCGCAGAGTTGCTGGCCGCCGGCGCGCAACTGCAGCGCCCACTCTGGGCCTCTACCTCGGTAAAAAACGCGGCCTATGACCAACTGCTGTACGTCAATCCCTTGGTAGCAGCCTCATCTGTTAACACCATGCCGGACGCCACCTTGGATTTAGTTTTGGCCAGCACTGACGAAGAGGTTCCCAGTATCGCGAATGACGACACCCGTCGATCGATGATCGATGAACTTCTCGTAATCGGTCAGATTGTGGATCTCACCGAGGTAACGGACGTGCTCGAGCGTGACGGCGTGGCCGCTTTCATATCTTCCTACGGTGAACTCTTGGCGACGGTCCAATCGAAGTTGGCTGGTTGATTGAATGAATCCCTCTGATGTTGCGGAGGCGTTGTGGACGAACAGCCCCTCGCTATTCCCCGGGTCTACTGCTTCCCACTCGTTGGGGTGGCTGGAGCATTATGAACAAATACCTGACACCTATGCATCACTGCTGGGGCAATGGAATGAGCGCGGAGCACGGCACGAAGAAACTTTATTGATTGGCATGGGTGGAGCATCTTCGGGTGCAGCCCTGCTGAGCTCGCTGATACAAAATCCGCACCTCCGGGTACTCGATTCCACGTGCCCGTCAACCGTGCGCGATATTGATTTCACCCGGCACAACGTGATTGCCGCTTCAAAATCGGGTGGCACCATTGAGATGTGGTCACTCCTGCGTTGGGCGCTGGGAAATGGCTTGGAAGCTCGTGACCTATGGATTGTCACCGATCCAGGTTCAAAGTTGGAGGCCTTTGGTCGTGAAATTGGCGCGAAGGTGGTGGCGGGCGATCCCAACACGGGTGGTCGTTTCAGTATTTTCAGCGCGTTCGGTATCCTCCCTGCGATAGCGGCGGGTGTACCTCTGGAGAAAATTCTTGGAGATGATTACTCAGCGTTCAGCCGGGAGGAATTTGAGGAAATTTCGCGTGTGGCGATGGAGAGCGTCTTCGACGAGAGTGGACACTATGTTTTCCCTCTCGCCGTTGGCCCTTTGCAGAGTCGCTTCTCGCAATGGATCGACCAACTTGTAGCCGAGTCCACCGGAAAGGCTGGTCGCGGTGTGGTGCCGGCTGTTGGAGCGGCATCGGTTCCCTCGAGTGCTCGAGGTTTTTTTAGTTTGCAGGTGGTGGCGGCCTCGCTGGCTGGTTACCTAGAGGTTGATCCGTTCAACCAGCCCGACGTAGAACTGACTAAAATAAATGCGGAGAATTTCTTACGTCAGGATGTACTTCCCAGCGCACCAGTATTCAATGATGATCGCTTCTGGGAAGATGTCGCTGCCTCGCGGCATCTCACCTTGCAAGTATTCGGCAATGAGATTCTAGGACCGAAAATAGAGACCCTACGGGCAGGCTTGTCGGGTTTGACCACCACAGTCACGGCCAACGTGGGTCCGCGCTTCCTGCATTCCACGGGACAATTGCACAAAGGTGGCCCCAGCGACATCGTGTGTTTACAAATCATTGTCCCCGACTCTGCACCCTCTCCACAGATTCCCGACTACCCCTTCTCCTTTGAACAAATATTTCGCAGCCAGTACATGGCAGATCGTCAGGCCTTGGAGCAGTTGGGTCGGCGGGTTCACACAATTGAGGTAATGGACCCAAGCGACTTATTGCGACTTGCGCGGGCGTAGTCTTAGCCCATGGACATCGCCACGGAACAGTTAGTCACCACGGACACCTTGCGCCTGGTGGACAAAAGTTCGCAGGAGCTCGCACCCCTGGCCTATGCGAGGGCCCGTGAGAGTTTTGGCTACACGGTGACGTACTCCCCCAAGGTGTTCATCCCTCTGACGAAGTTGTGTCGAGATCGTTGTGGTTACTGCACCTTCGCTCAGGCGCCCGCTCGTGTACCCGCGCCGTATCTGGATATTGATGAGGTGCTAGCGATCGCGGAAGAGGGAAAGAAGGCGGGCTGTGATGAGGCCTTGTTCACTTTGGGTGAACGACCAGAGCTGCGCTACGACGAAGCTGCGAAGTGGCTAGCGGCGAGAGGCTACCGATCCACGGTGGACTACGTAGCCGAAGCGGCACGACAGGTACTGAACGTTACTGGGCTGCTCCCCCACGCTAATTGCGGTTCGCTGTACCTACACGAGCTAGCGCAATTACGCGAAGTCACCGCTTCCCAAGGAATGATGTTGGAAGCTCTGGCAGACCTTGAGGCCCATCGTCTGGCTCCCGATAAAGCTCCTTCCCGCCGCCTCGCCACCCTTGAGGCCGCGGGACAGCTTTCCATTCCCTTCACCACGGGACTACTCGTGGGCATCGGTGAATCCCGGTTAGAGCGCCTGGCTTCGCTTGAGGCGATTCGTGATTCGCACCTGGCCTACGGGCACGTGCAGGAAGTAATTATTCAGAACTTCCTGCCGAAACCACAAACGCAAATGGCGCACTGGCCCGCAGCGGATGACGAAGAGTTCCGTTGGACTATCGCAGCCGCGCGACTCGTCCTGCCCAGTGATGTCCACCTGCAAGCACCACCCAATTTGTCAGATCGACCCACCGAACTTCTGGCGTACGGAATTGATGATTTTGGCGGAATTTCCCCTGTGACAAGGGACCACGTTAACCCGGAGCGGGCGTGGCCGGTTCTCGAAACTCTCGGCAATGAAGTTGACGATCACGGTTTGATTTTGCAACCTCGCCTTACCGTGTACCCCGCATGGGTAGAGCGTCGGGCCGAATTTATCGATCCGACTGTTACCCCCTTCGTATTGGCCAAGAGCGACGGTGCGTGGTGGGGACGCCATGACGAATCGTGGTACTCGGGAGCAGACGTTGAACCGGCGCTGTCACCGTCGCGCACGACGCGCACTCCGGATGTCTCGCAGATTCTCTCCGACTATGTGCCGGGTATGGACTTCACCCGCGAACAGTTGGTGACTCTCTTCTCAGCTCGAGGTGGCGACGTGGAGGCCATCTGCGACCTCGCAGACCAGGTGCGGCGCCAGCGCGTTGGCGATGACGTGACTTTCGTGATCAATAGGAACATCAACTACACCAACGTCTGTACCTTCAAGTGTCGGTTCTGTGCCTTTTCTAAGGGTCCGCTTTCTCTCAATCTGCGCGGCGATCCCTACCTGCTGACATTGGAAGAGGTGTCGGAGCGTGTGCGTGAAGCCGAGGCGAAGGGCGCCACGGAAGTGTGTTTGCAAGGTGGCATACATCCAAAATTCGACGGAGAGTATTACGTCGATGTCATCGCCGCGGTGCGCGAAGGTTCCCCCAATATCCACATTCATGCCTTCAGCGCGTTGGAAGTTTTCGAGGGTGCACGACGCAGTGAAGTTTCCCTCGTTGATTACCTCACGCGCCTCAAAAATGCGGGCCTCAAGACTCTGCCCGGCACGGCCGCAGAAATTTTGGACGATGATGTTCGTAAGGAACTGTGCCCCGACAAAATCAATTCCGACCAATGGCTAGAGGTTCATGAAGCTGCTCACTCGGTCGGGCTGAACTCCAACATCACCATTATGTTCGGAGCAATAGAAACCTACGACGCGTGGGCGACGCATCTGCTGCGCACCAGGGCTCTGGCGCAACGCTCGGGTGGATTCACCGAGTTTGTTCCGCTTCCTTTCGTGCACATGGCGACGCCCATGTTTCTTCGTGGACGTGCCCGTAAAGGCCCTACGTTCAGGGAGACGTTGCTCATGCATGCGGTGGCGAGACTTCATTACGCCACAGTCATTGACAATATCCAGGTGTCCTGGGTCAAGATGGGCGTCGAAGGATCGCGACGCATTCTCCAGTCCGGAGCGAATGACCTCGGTGGAACCTTGATGGATGAAAACATCTCTCGGGCAGCAGGTGCGGTACACGGTCAAGAGATGGATCGACAGACCTTGGAAGACCTCGTGTCGCCTCTCGGTCGACCCTTGGTACAGAGAAATACCCTCTACGGGCGGATTTAACTCTCCGCCTCGTTTATTTCTCGTAGAACGTGGAGAGCTTTTTCTACCGCCCGCGTAGCTTTTTGTAGCTCTCGTTCAAGGTGTTTGGCGTCCGGGTCCTCGCGCTGCGCTCGAAGTGCTTCGTACACATGATCGCGTAACTCTCGCGAAATGGACTCCAATTGTCCGGCAAGATCGAAAAGATTCACGTCGTTGCGGTGCGGGCAATCACGTTCAGACTTCCGTCCGCGTACTGAGAACGAAGAACCTTCTTGTCGAACTTTCCGACGGAGGTCTTAGGAACCGTTTCCACAAAAGACCACCGTTCGGGAATCCACCACTTAGCCACGCGCGGAGTAAGCCATTCGACCAGTTCCTCGACCGTCGTCTTTGCCTCTGGGTTAAGCACCACACAGCACAATGGTCGCTCATCCCATCGCTCGTCGGGTACCGCCACTACGGCTGCTTCAAAGACGTCAGGGTGAGCCATGACTGTATTTTCGAGTTCCACCGAGCTAATCCATTCACCACCAGACTTGATGACGTCCTTGGATCTATCGGAGATAACCATAAAACCCTCCCCGTCTAGTGTTCCGATGTCACCCGTGCGCAGCCAGCCGTCATGGAACTTTGAAGCATCGTCGTCGCCGAAATACGAACCGGTAATCCAAGGGCCGCTGATCTCGAATTCGCCGAGGGAGGCACCATCATTCGGGAGGGTAGCTCCGTGATCGTCGACGATCCGCACGTCCACGCCAAAGATGAGGCGTCCGGCCTTGACGCGGTAATCCAATTGCTTCTCGATGGGTGTGCCCGCGGGCGGGATGGATACCGCCGCCAAGGGGCTCGTTTCGGTCATCCCCCAGCCCTGCACCATGTCAATTCCGTGGCGATCGCGGAAGGCGGTGATCATCTGACGCGGTACGGCCGAACCGCCACTCATGACGGTT
>CAINHL010000011.1 GCA_903848885.1 uncultured Actinomycetes bacterium | reverse complement strand
ACGGGCACCTATAACTACAACACCTCAGTTGTCTTGACCGAGACTCCCGCCACTGGTTGGAGCTTCACCGGTTGGAGCGGTGCTTGCACCGGATCGACGACGACCTGCACCGTTTCAATGACTCAGGCCCAGTCGGTTACGGGTACGTTCGCAGTAATTCAAACTGTGCGGATTACGTATGCGGTTGGTCGTGGGAGCGGTCGCGCCCCAGATCCAAAAGATGTCTATCCAAACTCCGGCACAACCCTTCCGTCTGGTTCGTCACTTCAAGCACCACTGAACCAAGTGTTCACTGGTTGGCTGTGCGGTCAAGATACTCGGCTTGAGCCGGCGGTTTACAAGCCGTTGACTGATGTCACCTGCACTGCACAGTACGCAGTGGCGGAAGTCATACTTGGCGATGTTTTCTACGGAACGGATAAGTGGGACATAGCAGATCCCGCATACAAGGCCACGATTGCTCGCGTAGCTGCAGCCATTGTGGCTGGAAATTACATAACCATAACGATTACTGGCATGGCGGATATCAGAGGCACTGCGGATTGGAATATGTTTCTGTCTACTAATCGTGCGCAGACTGCCATGTGGCTCCTTCAAAAGACACTTGTAGCCATGCACTACACCAAAGCCAAGTTTGTGCTTCGACAACTAGGAGCGTCTACGCAATATTCTGGCTACACCCTGAATCGTCGGGCATCAATTAGCGGCACCGCGGGTCGGTAACAGCGATCAAGAGCTGGGCATCGCCGACATCCCTCTTACTCGAGCAGCCGAGACCGAGTGAGGCTCGCTAACAACCCTTCATGAGTCGTGTTTGGGTGGTCCTCTGAATCTCCCCACTTAACTTGTGAGGTTTACTGGATCGCCATGAACTAATGCGAGAGAATGTCGATAGATCAACGATTATCGACAGCGAAATGCTGCATCGATGCCCTCAATGGCGTAATCAATCCAATCTTCGTTGGTATTGATCCCGGGCTGAATCTCAGTGAGTACACGGCCCATCTGCATGCCTATGTACCAAATGGCCGATTCGTGAGGCATAATCTCACTACTGATGAAACCCCGAGATTGACCGTCCGAAGTAATGGCGGCAATCTGGTCAATGACGTCTCTCTGGCTTTGTGAAATCGAAGCCAGCAGCGATGCGTTGCGGATTGCGGATCCAAGTATTTCGATGCGTCCCCAGCGCCAACGAACAACTGCCTCTTCGGTGGCGTGAGCAATCAAGTTAAATCGAAGGAATGCGAAAAAGTCGTCTGCCGACCTGGCCAGTGCGGTGGTCGCGCGATAGTCGACCACCGCAATCGGAGAAAGCTGCATGAAGCGTTCGGCATGGGCCGCCGCGATTAGCCCCGCTCGGTCGCCAAAGAAGTGATAGATGGAAGTTACCGAAGTTCCCGAGTCCGCGAGAACCAATGGGATCCGGACCGCTTTTTCACCCTGGTTCTTGAGGATGTGAATGGTATTACCGATCAAGAGTTTTGCCGTGGGATGTTGAGACCTGGGAATTGCTTCTCCCCAGATGAGTGTTGACGGCTGCTCCCACTCTCGCGGCATTGCGAAATCCCAGTCAGATGACCATACGAGGGGTTCGCGGTTGGGTGTCAGAGGCTGGAGTGCGGCAAGGATTGCGCATCTATCCCACGTGGATGAGCGCGGTCCTAGTTCGGGGTCAATTTCTACGAGGATGTGACCCAGCAGAATCCCCATGAGCCATGCGACGTAGCTCTCGGTGTTGAGGTCTTGGCGGATGAGGCCTCTGTCTTTTGCAAGGTCAAATATTGAGGTAAGCCCAGATACCCCCCGCTTTTGGGCGTTGACGATAGCCTCTAGGAGTTCGGGATCTGATAATCCATAGGCGAGTGCAGCAATCCGCTCTTGTCTGGCTTGCATCAATGCGGGGTCGTTGGCGATGGTGAAAATCTGTCGCGCAATAACGTTAAAAAACTCTGTTGTTGTTGTCGCCTCTGATGTGACACGTGCGAGTTCTGCGATGTCGTAGCGGTTAGAGAGTTGAAACATCCGCACAGTGGCAGCACGTAGCAGCCCTTCTCGATCTTCGAAGTGGTGGTACAGCGACGAGAATGATGCATTCGCAGATTCCAAGACTCGCGAGACTCTGAATCCCACGGGGCCAAAAGCTTGAAGTTCACTGCAGGCCGCGAGGAGAATCGCACTACGGGTTGAGAGTTCCTTCGTATCACTGATTGTCACGTTTGGTCACCCTCCTCCTCCTCACGGTAACGACCTTCTAAGAACCATATAACCGATCGATTCCAGCGGATCAATTGGTTCCATGAAACTTGGGTTTGGGCTGCCAATATTGACTCGTTGGCGTCATCGCGGGTGGCTTCGGACTCGACCTGCGTCGATGGCGTTTGCTGGCCGCGAGCGTAAAGCCATGAGACTTGGGATGATACAGACAAGCACTGCACCAAACATGTAGCGCCGGATGCCGATGGTAGCGGTCAGCTCGCTCGCGAGCATGATGCCGAGGGGCGTTAAACCCAACGAGACGAACCAGTCCACCGACGAAATGCGACCGAGCAATTCTCGAGGTACTTCGGCCTGCAGAAGGGATTCCCAGATCACGTTTCCGTAGACCAAAAAGGGCGCCGAAATCATGCCAATCAGAAACACCTCCCAGGGTGCATGAGCGACACAAATGATGAGAGCGGCGAGCATGCTGATGAGCCAAGCCAAGGACATAGCCCTAATTCGCCGTCGCGGCGAAGGCATCGAACCCACAACGAGTGAACCGATTGCCCCGGCGGCGCCCGCGCACGCGAAGGAGAGCCCGACAATGCGTGCTGATGCTCCCAGATCGTGCTTGAGGAAGTAAGGGGTGAGAACACTCATGGGGCTAAAGACGAGAGCGTTAGAAAGTCCCGCCGAGAGAAGAATTACCCAAATCCACGGAGTCTGGATTGTGTAGTGCAAGCCTTCGCGAATCTCGTTGAGTATGGTTGAGGTGGCGGAAGATTCGGGTCCAGCGGTGGGACGCATAAGGGTGAGTGCGAGCGCGCTGACAATAAAGGTCACCGCGTCGATTGCCAATGCCCCACCCGAATTCCAGGTAGTGAGGACCCCACCTATTGCCGGCCCCAACATCCCGCCAACCACTCCCGATGAGAGACCTCGAAGGGCATTCATGGACCCAAAGAGTTCGTCGGGAACAATTTCTGGGGTGAGCGCTGTTATGGCGGGCATGAATACTGCGTCGAAGGCGCCGAAGAGCACTGCGAAAACAAGGAGGTGCCAAAAGTGGAGGTGGTGAGCAATATCGAGCGTGGCGATGGCACCCACGAAGATGGCACGACAGGAATCAGAAATGAGCAATAACTGCCGTCGAGAAAATCGGTCAACAATGACGCCGCCAAAGAGCATGAGTAACACCATGGGCAAGGTGCGTGCGGCCGCAAAAAGACCCAATTTTGCAGCCGAATGCGTCGTTGAAATAATCATCAGTGGCAAGGCCACGTTGGCGATCCCGTCACCAAAACTCGATACCGTCTGACCGACGATGAGCAGGGCGCTTTCGCGGTGGCGAAGTACTCGGATCATGGGGGGTGCTGCGGGAGCTGAGGTCACGTCAACCCTTACTCGTGCGCGGCGTCAACGGGTTCGTGGGCAATTCAGCCACTAGTCGCCAATTTGGCAAGGTCGCAAGCATCAATGAGTGGTCTCGTGATCGCTTGCGTGCCATTGGGATACTTTACGGTACGCCGAGGAACTCAAGGAACTTCATCTGACCCCATGGCGAGTTGAAGGGCCGTATATGGCGTAATTTTCCTACAACCTTGAACATGCGACATGGTAACTAATCGAGGATGATGTATTAGTCACCTAGATCCGACTCGCCTGACTCGACGACGCACTCGTGCGTTATTGAATGACAACCTGGAAGATGTTTCCTTCGAGATCAACGGCGTCGAGGTGGGTGACGCCACGGTCGACGAACGCGCGATCACGAAGCACGCTGCCTCCAAGTTTTTCAATTCGCGAGAGAACGTCGTCATCCCGAGAAACGAAGACCATTTTCAGAGCGGACTCCACACGTTCGCCGCCACTGGCTGTTTCTTCGATGCCAAAAGCTTGATGGACGACGAGCTCGTGGTCTTCGAACTCCAAGCGCAGGTGGTCCTCTCCCTGTTCCGTGAGCGACCAGCCTAAAAGGTCGTGATAGAAAGCTCCGAGTCGGACGAAATCATGCGCAAAAAGTACTGCACCACGGAAAACTACCGGACTGGCCATGCGGGTGATTTTTTCCGCTAGGT
>CAINHL010000010.1 GCA_903848885.1 uncultured Actinomycetes bacterium | reverse complement strand
TGATTTCCGGAAGTCGTCCATGTGAGCTTCGACCGAATCCCATTGCACGAGTAAAACAAAAATCGAAGGGTTCTCTACCTGTCGATGAACCGCTGCCCCGTGGCACGCTGGGTGCGAGGAGATGATGGGAAGGGCCTTCGCCATGGCTTCCTCGAAATCAGATTCCCGCCCGGGAATGACTGACAGCAGGGCGTGTTCGAGAACCATCAGCGCGGAGCAAGCAAGCGTTGACGGAGTACGGCGTCGGTGGCGGCGCTAATAGCCGTTTCGGCCAAAGCGATTGCGCCGTCAATCACCGCTTGGTCAGCCGAATCGGTGATGCATGAAGCGGTGAACTCCGGCTGGTGATTTACGGCGCCGTGGGTTTCTATTTTAAGTAGAGGGTGAATAGAAGGCACCACCAGCGAAACGTTGGCCATATCGGTGGAGATAGTGGGCAGGGCGGCGCCGGCGTCGTCGAGATCAAAGTTGCGCCCCCGACGCTCCGCCGCGGTGCGGTAGTGCGCCAATAAGTCCACGTCCGACTCCATGTGACTGAACTGGTGGCCCAAGTCGACAATCTCTAGTCGAGCACCGGTAGCGAGGGCCGCGCCCTCAAAGCAGGCGTGGAGACGGGCGCGGAGAAGCGCCAGTCGCTCGGAGGTGACCGAGCGACACATGAAACGGCTGACGACTCGCGAGGGGATGATGTTGGCCGCCGCGCCACCTTCCGCAGTGATGCCGTGCACTTGGTCGCCGGGGCGAAGCTGCTGACGCAGCAGTCCAATGGCGACGTTGGAGATCAACATGGCGTCGTGGGCGTTGATGCCCTCCCACGGGGCTGCGGAGGCGTGGGCGTCCTTGCCGGTGAAAATAACGTCAAAGTGATCAACGGCGAGGCAGGCGGCGGCAAGTCGTTCGCTGGGCCAGGGGTGAATCATCATGGCGGCGTGAACGTCATCAAAGTAACCGGCGTTAATGAGATCGATCTTTCCACCACCACCTTCTTCTGACGGGGTGCCGAGCACGACAATGGTGGCGTCGATGTCGTCCGCGACCGCCGCGAGACCGAGAGCCGCTCCCACGGAGGCGGCAGCGATGATGTTGTGGCCGCAGGCGTGGCCGATGTCGGGCAGGGCATCGAATTCGGCGCAGAGAGCAATGGTGAGTTGGCCGGTTCCCGCGGTGGCGCGCCACGCGGTGTCGAGGCCCGCGGAACCACGTTCGATCCGGAATCCCGCTTTTTCGACAATGTCCACGCACGCCGCCGAGGAGTAGTACTCCTCGTAACCGAGTTCGGGGTGGGCGTGGATGTCGTGGCTCAGTGCGACGAGTCCCGCCCGTGCGGCGTTGATAACGGACTCGGCGGTCTCGCGAGCACTCACGCGATGACCGCGACGACGTCACCGTTACTCACCGAATCACCGGCCGCAACGCGAATTTCCTTGATGGTGCCTGCCTTTTCCGCCAACACGGAGTTTTCCATTTTCATGGCCTCGAGGATCACGATGGTCTCGCCGGCTTCGACGCTTTGCCCTACTTCTACGGCGACCTTCACGATGGTGCCCTGCATGGGGACGCTGACGTCACCGGACCCCGAGCCCTTCACGTGATTGCCACCGCCCCGGCGCGACGGCTTCGTTCCGCCCACGGCGACGACGGTGCCACTACCTTCGGGGAGCCACAGCGAGACGTTGAGTCGACGACCATTAACTTCGGCGGTGACGTCGCGACGAACCATTCCTGCTTCTTCGGCGACCCCGGTGGAACCCGTTGCGGTAATAGAGGAGAGGTCCAGTCGTTCCTCCACCCACTTCGTGGAGTGCTCGCCGGCCACGAAGTCGGGGTGCTCGAGGATGGCAATATCGGCGGGGAGGGTGGTGGCTACTCCTTCGATGACGGTCTCGGAGATGGCTCGCAGGAGTCGACGTCGCGCACGGTCGCGGTCCGGTCCCCACGCGATTAACTTGCCAATCAGGTTGTCGTAGTACTGCGAGACGGTGTCGCCGGCGGCGTAGCCCGCGTCCAGACGCACACCCGGGCCGTCGGGAGTCGAAAAACGCGTCAAGGTCCCGGGGGAGGGCGTGAATCGTCCGGCGGTGGGGTCCTCGGCGTTGATACGCACTTCGATGGCGTGGCCCTTGCGTTCGATGGAATCTTGGGTCATCGTGAGTTCTTCGCCGGCCGCAATGCGTAACTGCCATTCGACCAAGTCCAATCCGGTGACCAACTCGGTCACCGGGTGCTCCACCTGGAGTCGCGTGTTCATCTCTAAGAAGAAGAACTCGCCGTCCTGGAAGAGGAATTCCACCGTACCGGCGTTGACGTAACCGCAGGCGCGCGACACCTTGACCGCCGCCTCACCCATGGCCTGACGCACCGCATCGGGAAAGTTGGGAGCGGGAGATTCTTCGATGAGCTTCTGGTGACGACGCTGGGCGGAGCAGTCGCGCTCTCCCAACCACAACACGTTGCCGTGGGTGTCGGCGAGGACTTGCATCTCGATGTGGCGCGGCCAGGTGAGGTAGCGCTCGACGTAACACTCGTCACGACCGAAGTAACTCAGAGCTTCGCGCTGCGCGCTTTCGAAAAGTTCGGCCGCTTGATCAGCAGACTTGACGACCTTCATGCCGCGTCCACCGCCGCCGTAGGCGGCCTTAATGGCGACGGGCCAACCAAACTCGTTGCCGAAGTCAATGATCTCTTGGGCGTCCACCAGCGTCTGACTACGTCCCGGAACCCCTTCGACGCCAGCGGCTTCCGCGGCCAGACGTGAGGAAATTTTGTCGCCCATCACTTCGATGGCTTCCGGTGGTGGCCCAATAAAGGTCACGCCCCGCGACGTGATGGCGCGCGCAAAATCAGTATTTTCGGAAAAGAAGCCGTAGCCGGGGTGAACGGCGTCCGCCCCGGAACGTTCGATGACGTCCAAAATCGCCTCGGTATTGAGGTAACTCTCGGCGGCCGTCTGACCACCCAGGGCGTAGGCCTCGTCGGCGAGCCGGACGTGCATGGCGTCACGGTCGAGCTCGGAATAGACGGCGACCGTCGCAATACCCATCTCGCGACAGGTACGAATGACCCGAACCGCGATTTCTCCGCGGTTGGCAATCAAAACTTTCTTCAGCACGTTTCCTCCGTCATTCCAAGGTTCTTTTCTACCACCCATGGGCAAACCCTAAGGTTGTACCCATGACCACCCCAGTCTGGCGACGCCTGGAGTTTTCCGAAATCGGTTCCACCAACGCCCTGGGCGTCGAACGGGCTCGGCTCGGCGAACCCGCGGGTTTGGTGATTCGATCGGATTTCCAAAGCGCCGGACGAGGACGACGCGATCGGACCTGGGAGGCCCCGTCGCGTAGTTCACTTCTGACCTCGATTCTACTTCGCCCACAGATTCCTTCGGAACAAATTTTTTTGGTCACGCTGGCTCTGGCCTTGGCCGCGCGTGAAGCCATGGTGGTTCTCACGGGTGTGCGCCCCGACGTGAAGTGGCCGAATGATTTGCTCGTGGGCGGGAAGAAAATCGCGGGCATCCTGGCGGAGTTCGTTCCCCATCCTGCAGCGGGCGACGCCGTGGTGATTGGCATTGGCATCAACTTGACCTTCACCGGACCACCGGACGCCCAGGGGACGTCATTACGCGATCAATCGGGAGTGACGGTGAGCCCCGAGGCCATGTTGGACATGCTGCTGCGATCTTTTTCTCCACGTCTCGCACTCACCGAATCCGTCGACGGGCGCGACCAACTGCTCGCTGAGTACGAGGTCGCCTTGGTCACTAAGGGCGTTCGTGTGCGCCTCGAACTTCCTGACGAGAGTTTCGAAGCAGAAGCCCTGGGGGTCGACGCGCGTGGGCGCTTGCGCGTGCGTCGTGACGATGGCACCGAAACCATCCTTGACGTGGCGGACGTGAGTCACGTCCGACCGGCGGGCTCCGCATGAGTCAGCGCGTGGTGGTCATCGGCGCTGCCGGCCAGGTCGGCGTGGACCTCATGGACTATCTCCGGGGCATCACCCCGCCGGGCGGATCGTCGAAGTGGAGTCCCGCGGGGACTGCGGCGAACAGCGCCTCATGGACCGCTGTGGGCATCACGAGGGCGCAACTCGATCTCACCGTGACGGACTCCATTGAAGGTGTCCTGGGTGGTCTACGACCCGACGTCGTGGTGAATCTGGCCGCCTACACCGCCGTCGACCGCGCGGAGTCGGAACCCGCGACGGCGCAGCGCATCAATACCGTGGCGGTGGGAGAACTCTCGAGAGTCTGCGAAAGTCTGGGAGCTCATTTTCTGACCGTCTCTACCGACTACGTCTTTGATGGACGCAGCGCGGAACCCTACGACGAAACGGCACTCCCGCATCCGCAGAGCGTCTACGGAGCCAGCAAGCGTGACGGGGAATTACTCTGCCGGCCCGACGACACCATCGTGCGTACCTCGTGGGTGATGGGGGTGCGCGCGAGAAATATCGCGCACATCGTGGCGCAACGCGCCGCCAGTAACGAACCCGTGCGTTTCGTGACGGATCAAATCGGTACTCCCACAATGGCGGCCGACTTGGCACTGTGCGTGATGGCCTTGATGGAGCGACGCCCGGGGGGCGTGGTACACGTGGCCAATACGGGAGTGGCGAGCTGGTTCGACGTGGCGTCCTTCGTCGCGATGCACGAAGGACGTTCCGCTGACTTTGTCAGCCCCATTGTCACCGCCGATCTTGACCCGCAGCCCGCCGCGGCCCGCCCCGCCATGAGTGCCCTGGCGATGCGGCGTTGGGAAGAACTCGGATATGTTGCGACCCCGCATTGGCACGATGCCATGTCACGACTCTTAGAGGCCCGTCGTGACGCGTAGTTCCGCCGTGATTGTGGAATTTCATTCGGGAGCCAATTTGCAGGCGGCCCTCTCGTCGTTTCGTGAGGACGGCGTGAGCGACATCGTGGTGGTGAACAATGGCAGCGACAATCTTTCTGCGCGCTGCGACCTGAGCGGGGTGACGCTCGCCAACACGGGTCACAACCTCGGATACGGCCGTGGAGTGAATCGGGGAGCGGCCCTGACACAAAAAACTGAATTTCTCTGCGTCTCTAATCCTGACGTGGTGGTGCACGCCGGTGCCCTGGCGGCCCTGGAGGGCTACCTCGACGAACACGCCGACGTGGGAATTGTGGGACCGACCATCGTGACGCAGGCGGGATTGCCCTACCCTTCCGTTCGCGTTTTTCCTTCCGCCCTGGTGGCGGCGATGCACGCGGTCTGCGCTCCGTGGTGGCCCGGCAACCCCTGGACGACGCGCTACCGCTCCCCCCGCGCCGACGGGGGAGTCGACTGGGTATCGGGGGCGATGTTTTTGATACGTCGTGATCTCTTCGAAGCCCTCGGCGGTTTTGATGAGCGCTATTTCATGTTCGCCGAAGACATGGATCTTTGTTGGCGCGCGCAGCGCCAGGGAAGCCGGGTCGCCTGGTGCGCCGCGGCCACGATTACTCACGTAGAAGGAGCGTCGCGTGCGGCCGCTCCCCGGGAGATGACGAGGGCGCATCACCGCAGTGCCATGCGCTTTGAATGGACCACGTCCTCGGGATGGCGCCGACTGGGCGTGCCGGTGGCGCTGGCGCTCTTGTGGCTGCGAATGCGAGTGGCGCTGGTGCGCCGCCGCGCTTAAATCTGGGTCGTGACGAAGGCGAAAGCAACGGTCGCAAGAAGTACGACCAGCGCCGGAGCGAAGTCCTTCACGCCGTCCTTAGCGCGCAGGTGCAGACCCACGGCAATCGCGAAGTATGCCACCAAGGAAAAGGCCACGATGCGCGTGAGCTGACCGTGGCCAGTCGGGGTGCCAATTAAGCCCACCGCTAAACCAATAGCGGCGAGCACCTTCGTCACACCGCAGACGATTTCGAAGCCCTCAGGGAGGGCGAATCGTCGCATGACCGCGACGATGTCGGCCTGGCGACGAAAGTCGTTCACCGAGGAAAAAACCATGAGAGCGATGAAGACATAACTAAAGACGTGCGAGGTGGTGTCCATGGCAAAAATGCTACCCACCACACTGTCCTAGAGTGGGTATGGGCTGCGAGCGGGCTGTGGTTGCAAGTCGATGCCAGCCGCGGGCGAAACGACCCACGTAAGGCGTCTCATGGACGCTGAGCATGGCGCGGTTTAGAAGTAAGTCCTGCCCGGTGGTGATCATGGTGGTCACGACCGGAGCCGGGGAAGTGTGCGAATCGACCTCGAGAGAGTGTTTCACTGCTCGAAGTCCGCACGGACCCCGCTGCAGGCAAGTGTGGGGTCAAAGACCAGGTCAGCCGCTCGCAGCCCCATCTTCGCCTCGGCGACTGACCGGTAGGGTGGTGGGTGTTATGAGCGTCTTTTCGAAAGTTCTCAAGGCCGGAGAAGGCAAGCGAGTTCGCCAACTGAGCGAACTCGTGGAGCCCATCAACCAACTCGGCGACGAGATGGCCGCGCTCAGTGACGAGCAGCTCCGCGCCAAGACGGACGAATTTCGGGCCCGTTTGGCCGAGGGCGAAACTCTCGACGACCTCCTGATTGAAGCCTTCGCCGTCGTGCGCGAAGCCGCCACCCGGGTTCTGGGGCAACGACACTTCGACGTCCAGTTGATGGGTGGTATGGCCTTGCATTTCGGCTGGAT
>CAINHL010000009.1 GCA_903848885.1 uncultured Actinomycetes bacterium | reverse complement strand
GTCAGTATCCGGGAATGAATTCCTATTTCGACACCGCGACGAACGAAGTGGTGTTGCAGCGCCGTATTGCCTTAGGCATTGCCGCCGACACGCCCCGCGGATTGATCGTTCCGAATATCCCTCACGCCGACAGCCTCGATCTGCCCACGATGGCGAGGGAACTGATGAGTTTGGTCGACACGGCCCGCGCGGGAACCACCACGCCGGCCGCTATGGCGGGAACCACCATCACCATTACCAACGTGGGACCCATGGGTGTGGACGGAGCGGTGCCGGTCTTGCCGCTGCGTACGGGAGCGATTATCGCCGTGGGCCAGATTCGTCCCACTCCGTGGGTGGAAAACTCTCAGGTGGTGGTGCGCGAGGTCATGCAATTAGTCATGAGTTTTGACCACCGCATGATTGACGGGGCCTTGGCGTCGCGCTTCCTGGCGCACGTGGCGGGATATCTCAATGACCCACCTCCCGAACTTCTCTTGTGGTAGTCAACTAACCTTCGTTTCGTGTCTGCTCTCGATTTGGTTGACCTCGAGCGTTACCCTCTCACCGATCTGACCAGTGCCGCCGCACGTGCACTCGTGGCCGATGCCCGCCGACAAATGGCGGAGATCGGAGCGGCGGAGTTGCCGGGGTTTATTCGTCCCGAAGGAATTCAGGCACTGGTGGCCGACGCGGAGTCCCTCCGCGAGCGAGCGCACCCCTCCGGTGGCCGAGGACCGGCTTATCTCGGACCCATGGATCAGGACTACCCGTCGGATCACCCTCGCGGGCACCTGATGCCCTACGCCGTGAAGGCCGTGGGTTATGACGTCATCCCCTACAGCTCACCCCTGCGCCAGATCTACGAACTTCCCGAGGTCACCGCCTTCGTGGAAGACGTCCTCGACCGCGGACCGCTGTTTCACTACGCCGACCCCTGTGGCGCCTTGAACTTGGCGGTGATGTCCGAAGGTGACGAACTGCAGTGGCACTTCGACCAAACCGACTTCGTGGTGTCCTTGGCTATTCAAAGTGCCCTGGAAGGCGGCGACTTTGACGTGGTTCCCCGTATTCGTGACGCGGAGAATGAAAACTACGACGCCGTGGCCTCGGTGTTTGCCGGCGACCACTCGTCGGTCGTCACCTTGCCCATGACGCCGGGTACCTTGTTGATCTTCGAAGGCCGCAACTCGCTGCACCGGGTCAGTCCTCTTCGTGGCGAACGTCTTCGTCACGTCGGTCTGTTGGCCTACGACACGAAGCCGGATACGGTCTCGTCGGAAAACCTCCGGGCTACTCGTTATGGTCGCACCACCGCCTTTGCCGAACCACCCGCCACCTGGCCCGTCTCGTGATGCAGCTCGGAGAAGCCTTCGTCGGCAGTGGCACGGAAGCCGCCCACATCAACACGGTGCTGGGTGAACGCGATGGTCCGGTCGGCACCGCCTGGGCCACGGCCTTAGCGACGCCACGAGAGGGACACGTGGCCTTCGTGGTGATTGCCCAACCCAATGTTCCCGTGCAACCCATGACCCTGTTCGTGAACAAGGCCACCATCGCGAACGACGCGCACGCCACGATTACCTGGGGCGCGGCGCAACTCGGCGTGGCCTCCGGAGTCGTCGACGCGGTGGCGGAAGGACTGGTCGCGCAGGATGATCTTTTGCAGCTCGCGCTCATCGTGGCCGTGTGGGTGGATCCCGCCGCGGCCGACGCGGATGCCGTTTACGCCAATAATCGCGCGGCCACCCTGGCCGCCCTGCGCCACGGTCAAAGGACCAGGGTGGAATTCGACGAACTACTGGCCCTGCGCGATACGCCCCTCAACGGCTACTACACCCCGCCGAGTCGTCGTTAAGCGCGAAGAGCCGCCAAGGCGCGGTCGGCGTGCACGTTCATATTCATTTCTGAATGAATGATGTCGGCAATGGTGCGGTCCGTGCGAATAACGAAGGTGGTGCGGCGCACTTTCAAAAGACCCAGGGCGCGCTTGACGCCGTAGGTGCGGGCCACGCTGCCGCCCAGGTCCGCGAGGAGCGGATAACCCAGCTGGTTCGTGGAATCAAAGAGTGCTTGCTTTTCGATGTCGTCCATGGAAATTCCGATTCGCTGTGCCCCCACGGCGGCAAACTCCCCCGCGAGGTCGCGGAAATAACAGGATTCCTTGGTGCAGCCGGTGGTCATGGCGGCGGGGTAGAAAAAAAGAACGACCGGACCGTGGCTCAGGAGTTCCGAGAGAGTTCGGACCTCTCCGCTTTGGTCGGCCAGGGAAAAGTCGGGTGCGAGATCGCCAATGTTCATAGGCGAAGACTAGGTCAGGCCGGGGAGTCGAAACGAAAACCCACACCACGGATGGTGATCAGATGACGCGGCGCGGCGGGGTCATCCTCGATTTTCGCCCGCAAGCGCTTGACGTGGGTATCCAAGGTGCGAGTATCCAAAAGATCTTGCCCCCACCACAGAGCGTCGATACATTCCTCACGGGTCACTACGTGGCCCAGTCGTGAGGTAAAGAGGGCGAGCAGTTCGAACTCTTTGCGACTCAAATCGACGGTGGTCCCCGCTTTGGTCACTTCGCGGCGTGACGGATCGATAACGATGTCGCCGATCGAAATGATCTCACTGTTGATGGTACTTGCCTGATGACGACGCATCACCGCGCGCATGCGCGCAACGAGTTCGCGCAGTCGGTAGGGCTTGGTGACGTAGTCGGCGGCTCCGAACTCCAAACCCAAGACGATGTCGAGCTCTTCGCTCTTGGCCGAGACCATGATGACGGGCGTTCCCGAATCGCGACGTATCTCTTGACAAAAATCGACGCCGCTGCCATCGGGCAACATGACATCGAGAAGAACCAAATCTGGTTTGGTCGCGCGGAGTTTTTCGCGCGCGCTCGTGATGTCGGGTGCGTCGACGGTGACGAAGCCCTCCAGGGTGAGCCCGCGACTCAACGCCTCTCGATAACTCTCGTCGTCTTCGACAACGAGGACGACGATGCGTCCCTCGGGGTCAACCATGCGAAGGGCGACGAACACGAAAGAGCAGGGGGGAGGCCATCCGCGTGTTCGTCACGTTGCCACCGTAGGGAGTGAGTCTTATCTCCACGTGAAGTGAAAGAGAACATTGGGTTCTTTCAAAGTGAAATATCGCGGCGGCTGTCGCGAGGGGGCCAGTAGCATGCAATCATGAATAAACTTTTTTCCTCCGAACACCGTCACGCCCCTGATGGCGTGATTCTGGCAATTGCCTGCATCGCCCAGTTCATGGTGGTCCTGGACGTTTCCATTGTGAACGTCGCCCTGCCCAAGATGCAGAGCTCCTTGCACATGACCGCCGCGTCGGCGCAATGGGTGGTGAACGCCTACGTGCTGACCTTCGCGGGCTTCCTGCTCTTGGGCGGCCGAGCTGCCGATATCTTCGGACGACGTCACGTGTACTTAACGGGATTAACCGTCTTCGTCCTGGCCAGCGTGGGTGCGGGATTCGCCCAGAGCGGATCGCAAATCATTGCCGTGCGCGCCCTGCAAGGAATTGGCGGGGCGATTTTGTCGCCGGCTACTTTGACCATCGTTCTCACTACCTTCTCGGGGCCCCGACTGCCGAAAGCCCTGGGAGCCTGGAGCGCGGTGGCGGGAGCCGGTGGGGCCTTTGGTGGCGTCATCGGTGGCATGCTCACCGGCTGGGTGTCCTGGCGCTGGGTCTTCTTTATCAATCTGCCCATCGGCATTCTGGCGGCGGTAGGGGCCTTTTTGTACTTGCGAGAAATGCGCAATGACGGAGCCAACATCAAGTTGGACGTCACCGGTGCCGTGCTGGTCACCGGCAGCCTGGGTGCGGTCATCTACGGCGTGGTGAATACCACCACGAGCTCGTGGACGTCCACGTCCACGCTGTCCTTCGTCGTGGCGGGAGTGTGTGGGCTGGCCGTGTTTGCGTGGTGGGAGTCACGGATGGCCAGCCATCCCTTGGTGCCGTTTCGCATCTTTGCGTCGCGCTCACTGTCTCTGGCCAACTTGGTCATGTTCTTGGTGGGTGGCGCCTTCTTCGCCATGTGGTTCTTTCTCACCTACTTCTTCCAAGAAATTTTGGGCTTCGGTGCCGTCACGGCGGGCTTCGCCTTTTTGCCGATGGCCTTGGGAATTATTGTGGGCGCACAAATCAGTTCCCGGCTGATGGCCAGAACGGGCGCGCGCATCATCATTTTGGTGGGCGCCGCCATGGCTACCGGGGGCTTCTTGTGGATCTC
>CAINHL010000008.1 GCA_903848885.1 uncultured Actinomycetes bacterium | reverse complement strand
GAACCTTGCGGCCCGGATGGGCTTCACCGAGATGTTTAACCAGGGGGAGATTGAGCGAGCCGTGAACGAACCCCCAGAACAGACACGTGCGTATTTCCGTGGTCGATGCGTAAGCCAGTATGGGGACTCCGTCGTATCTGCAAACTGGGATTCGTTAGTATTTGGTTTCAAAAACGGGGAGTTACACAGAGTTCCTATGATGGACCCCATGCGAGGCACGGCCGAGTTGACGCGAGAATTACTTGATCGTTGCAACTCAGCAGAGGAACTCATCACCGCGTTAGGAATGTAGGACACGACTATGGCTGAACAAGAACAGAAGCGCAAAAACATCGCGGGCGAAGGTCAGGGCAGCGAGACAACATCTGCTGCCACGACCGCCGGCAATAGCGAGAAACTCAAAAATGACATGGACGCGTTGTTGGATGAAATCGATACCGTCCTCGAGGAAAATGCGGACGAGTTCGTTCGCAGCTACGTGCAAAAGGGTGGTGAATAGGGTGGGACTTCCTCTGTTCGATTCAGGGACCGATCCCGGACCCTCATTCATCGCGTTTTTGAATGAGGCCACTCCGGATTCGGTGTTTCGTGGCGTTGCCGAGGAGCTAGCCCACGCCACCACCGTGGTCTCCCTGCGTTTCGCTGACGGAGTCGTCATGGTGGGGGACCGACAGGCAACCGCCGGCTATATCGCGGAACGCGATGTACGTAAAATTGCTGCCGCTGACCGTTACTGCGCACTCGCGATTTCTGGCACTGCCGCTACGGGCTTGGAATTCATTCGGATTGCGCAACTTTCCTTCGAGCACTACGAAAAGATGACCGGTCGCCTCTTGTCGCTTGAAGGCAAGGCCAACTACCTTTCGCCGCTGATTTACCGAACCACTACAACCACCCCCTTTGTCGTCGTCCCGATGTTGGCGGGGTACGACACTGCTCGAAAGCAGGGTCGAATTTTCCGGTACGACCGCATCGGTGGCTGTTATGAACAACCGAATTTCGATGTCATCGGATCCGGAACGCCGTTTGCCGAGTCCACCTTGCGCCTCGGCTTTCGTGAAGGAATGACAAAAGATGAAGCCATCAACTTGGCCGCTCTCGCGGTGTACGAAGCGGGGGACAATGACCCTTCCACTGGTGGCCCAGACTTTGTTCGCAACATTTTTCCCATGATTGTGACGGTCACCGAGGACGGATTTGAAGAACTCGCCTTCGAGGAAACCTCAGAACGTTTCCGCATCATTAATCAGCGTCGCACTGCTTCAGGTGGCCGGGCGGAAGGGGATCTGCGATGAGTATGTCCTATTACGTTGCACCGGAGCAGATGATTCGCGACAAGGCGGAATTTGCCCAGAAGGGTATCGCTCGAGGCCGCTCGCTCATCGCAGCGGTGTACCAGGCAGGCGTGGTGGTGGTGGCCGAAAATCCATCGGTTTCCCTTAATAAAGTCTCAGAGATTTACGATCGCATCGCTTTCGCTGGTGTAGGAAAATACAACGAATACGACCGTCTCCGCGAAGGGGGAATCCGCTGGGCGGACCAAACCGGCTTCACCTACTCACGCGAAGACGTTGATGCTCGAGCCCTCGCCAACTATTACGCGCAGCACATCGGCGACATGTTTACGGACGGCGCCAAACCTCTCGAAGTTGAGGTGTTGGTAATTCAGTTGGCCTCCGCTCAACAAGCAAGCAAGATTTATCACGTGGCTTTTGAAGGAACGATCACCGACGAACCACAGTTTGCGGTAATCGGTGGCGAATCAGAATTGATTCGTGCCCGAGTTGCGGAGCAGTTCGACCCTGCCGCCTCATTCTCGGAGCAGATTCAGCACTGCGTCACCGCTCTCAGCGGGGCCGAGAGAACCCTCCCCGTGCAGGACCTGGAGATAGCTCGTCTGGAGGACATCGGGGAGCGTCGCACGTTCAAGAGACTTACGGACGCAGAAGTTTCCGAGATTCTGGCCTCGTAGTTCACGGTGCTCCGACGAATCTTTGGTCTGGAAACGGAGTTTGGCGTCACTTTTAATTTCCGCGGACAACGTCGCCTCAGTCCTGACGAAGTGTCGCGGGTTCTCTTCCGGCGCGTGGTTGCGTGGGGGCGCAGCAGCAACGTCTTCCTGGAAAATGGTGGTCGGTTGTATCTTGATGTCGGTAGCCACCCTGAATACGCCACTGCCGAATGCGATCGCCTTGTGGACGTGGTGGCACAAGAGCAGGCCGGCATCTCCATCCTGAACGAGTTGGTGCATCACGCCCAATTGGAGCTCCAGAATGACGGAATCAATGGCAGTATTTATCTACTGAAAAATAATGTGGACAGTTCTGGTAATTCCTACGGTTGTCACGAGAATTACTGCATCGAACGTGAAGAGACGCTCGATCGCCACGAGAGCTACACAATCCCGTTTCTCATTACCCGTCAAATTTGGTCCGGGAGCGGCCGGGTGGTCATCAGTCCTACAGCGGGTACGTATTTCACGAATTCGCAGCGAGCCGAGTACATGTGGGAGACAATCTCCTCCGCCACCACACGCTCTCGGCCCATCATTAATTCACGAGACGAACCTCACGCCGACCCCGACCGCTACCGCCGGCTGCATGTCATCTTGGGAGATTCCAACATGAACCAATTTGCCAACTTCGTCAAAGTAGGTGTGACGAGCGTCATTCTGTCGATGGTGGAAGATCGCAGCACCGTACTAAGGGATTACTCACTCGCCCAACCCATGACTGCAATTCGCGACGTGTCACGAGACCTTGGTGACGGTGTGCCCATCACCATGACCAACGGTCGTATGCTCACCGCGCTCGAGATGCAGATGGATATGTGTGAACGTGCCCTGAAGTTCATAGAGGGTCGAGAAGTACCCGAGGACTATCAGTTGGCAATCCGATTGTGGCGCGACCTTCTGATCGACTTCGCCCGCGACCCCATTTCCGTCGCCGATCGCGTCGACTGGGTCACCAAACATCAACTCATTGAGAAGATGAGATCCTCGGAAGGATTGCAACTCAATAACCCGCGGATATCGATGCTGGACTTGATGTACCACGACATTAATCCCGATCGAGGTATTTTTTATCGCTTGTCTGCGAAAGGCCATATACGTTCCATGGTCCCTGCCACGGCCGTGACTACCGCCACCACTCTTGCCCCGACATCAACCCGCGCCCATTTACGTGGGGCCTTCGTGCGTCGTGCTGTCGCGAACCGCCGCGATTTCACCGTTGACTGGGTACACCTGAAATTGAACGATCAAGTACAACGAACGGTCATGCTCAAGGACCCTTTTCAAAACGTGGATGAACGATTCGATCGGCTACTCGACTCACTGTGAACGTGGCCACTTCCGTTAGCCTGTTCAAGTGAGCGAGACCCAAGCCGGCGAAACACTATCCACACCGCACGAGCAAGGAGCCCCGCAGAGCAAAAAGAGTTCTCGTCGCGTGCTTGTCGAATGGGCGCTGGTAATAATCGCCGCCCTGATTTTCTCGCTCGTCATCCGCAGTTTCCTCTTTCAAACATTCTTCATTCCCTCCGGCTCCATGGAACCCACATTGCTCGTGGGGGACCGGATAGTGGTTTCCAAACTAAGCGTCGAATGGGGAAGCATTAATCGTGGCGACATCGTAGTTTTCCGCAGCCCACCCTCCGAAAATTGTGGTGGGGCCCCTACGCCCGACCTCGTCAAGCGAGTCGTCGGCCTGCCGGGCGAAACCATCTACTCAACCTCGTCAACCATTTACATAGACGGCAAGGTGTATCGACCCTTTTGGCAACCTCGTGGACCGATTTCGCCTCCCATTTCGCGAACTCGCATTGGTGCAAACCAGTTTTTCATGATGGGCGACAACAATTCGAACTCCTGCGACAGCCGATATTGGGGGACCCTTTCTCGGTCACTCGTGGTGGGCAAAGTCGTGCTGAGAATTTGGCCTTTGTCGCGATTTGGAACCCCGTAGCCCTCGTAGAGGTTTTCGGTTCTACAATGGCGAAGTGTTCTCACTCAGCCCGCTGAAGATATTGATTGTCGTGGTAGTGGCGCTCGTAGTGCTGGGTCCCGACAAGTTGCCTGAGGTGGCGCACAAGTTGGGAAGTTTCTGGCGATCCCTGAAGGAATATCAGCACAAAGTTGAAACCGACCTTCGATCAACGATGCCCGATTTACCCTCGACGTCGGAAATTGCTCGCTACGCGCGAAGCCCCATCAATCTCTTGAACTCCCTGGCAGATAAAGCCACGACCATCGACGCCGCTAAGGCATCACCAGGAGGGGACGTGGACCTAGTGAGCGAGACGGGCACCACCAACGAAGAAGTACTCGAGGAAGAGCCACCGCTGCCAATGTTCCGAAACGAAATCCGCCTGCCCTCTCTTCCGTTTGACCCCTCGAGCAACTAATGACGCCGCTACGCATCTCGTCCGCCGACACGATGAAATCGATGACGCTCTTCGAGCATTTAGCCGAAGCTCGTCGCCGCCTCTTGATTTCTGTAGGTTCAGTCACGGTTCTGGCGCTGGTGGCGTGGTTCCTGTACAACCAGATGATCAAGATTTTGGTGCGACCGTACTGCAGCGCGTCCAAACTTATACACAGCTCGTGCAAATTTATTATGACAAGCCCCCTCGACGGGCTCTCCTTGCACATCAAACTTGCGGCCTACGGTGGTTTCATTCTCGCCTCACCCATCATTTTCTTCCAGGCGTGGCGCTTCGTGGTTCCGGGGATGACCAGGAAGGAGAAGCGCTACGCCTACCCCTTCGTGGCTGCGGCAGCGTTCTTCTTTATTGGGGGAGTCGTCACGGCGTTCTACGCATTCTCCCACGCTCTCCAATGGCTGCAACAGGTCGGCGGAAACAGTCTCCAGGCCTTCTACAATCCGAATCAATACTTCACCTTGCTGCTGTTGATGATGTTTATCTTTGGCCTCACCTTCGAGTTCCCGGTGATTTTGGTGGCCCTTGAACTCGCCAATGTCATCACCCCTCGACAATTGCTGAAACAGTGGCGCTACGCGCTCATCGCAATTTTTGCCGCGGCGGCGATTCTGACGCCGTCAGGTGACCCCATCTCCATGTTTGGAATGGTTGTTCCGTTGACGTTCTTTTATTTCCTCGCCATTCTCGTTGGCAAAATCGCCAAAAAGTGAGCCTTCGTGAGTCCTTCGTAGCGGGTCTGCCCTTCGGGATTGACGATTTTCAAGACGAGGCCTTTCAAGCTATCGATGATGACGTGGACGTACTGGTCAGTGCCCCCACCGGGTCGGGGAAGACTCTGATTGCCTCGTACGCGATCGAAAAAGCCCTCAGCCAGAACATTCGCTCCTTCTACACAACACCCCTTAAGGCTCTGTCGAACCAGAAATATCACGAGCTCTGTCACCACTACGGTGAGGAGAAGGTTGGTCTTTTGACCGGGGATAGTTCGATCAATCGTGATGCTCCCATCGTGGTGATGACGACGGAGGTTCTCCGCAACATGCTCCTCACCGAGTCCGGCCATATACGGCACTTGGGACTGGTGGTTCTCGACGAAGTTCATTTCCTTCAAGACCCCTATCGCGGCGGTGTCTGGGAGGAGGTCATCATTTTAACTCCCAACTCGGTTCGATTCGTCGCCCTCTCAGCCACCGTCAACAATGCCGCCTTCGTAGGGGAGTGGCTCACGAGCGTCCGCGGCACGACGCGAGTGATCACCGAGACCACGAGACCTATCTCTCTCCACAATCACGTTGCCGTGGTGCGGCGGGGAACTGAGACTCCCGAACTTCTCGACCTCCTCACCGAATCGAAGTTATCCGACTCCGCCAAACGTGTCGACAACCAAATGAAGTCATCTCGCCAGTTTCGACCTGGACCGCAGTGGAAGGGTTCGCGTTCTTCCGCGCCTCCTCCACCTATTCGCTCTCCCCGTCGTTCCGAACTACTGCGCGTCATGGACGCCGCAGACCTGTTGCCGGCAATTGTCTTCATTTTTTCGCGAGCGGCATGTGATGACGCCGTCCGGCAATGTCGACGCGATGGTCTTCTATTTACTTCTCCCGAGGAACGTACGCGTATTCAAATGATCGCCACGGAACGAGTACGACAATTTGATGACAGCGATCTCGTTGCCTTGGAATTTGACGAGTACCTAGATGCCCTGAGTCGTGGCATCGCATCCCACCACGCGGGGATGGTGCCGGCTTTTCGCGAGATTGTCGAGGCGTGCTTCGAAGAAAACCTGCTCGGAGTGGTCTTCGCTACGGAAACACTCGCCTTGGGGGTCAATATGCCGGCGCGGAGCGTAGTCCTCGAGCGATTTACCAAATACTCCGACGCGGGGCGCAATCAACTCACCAGCGGTGAATTCGCACAGCTGACAGGTCGCGCCGGACGACGCGGGCTTGACGACGAAGGACACGCGGTTATTTGCTTCGCCCCCGAAACCTCACTCATGGACATCGCTCGGGTGGCGACATCACCGCCGCCAGATTTACACAGTTCCTTCCGGCCCACCTATAACTTCACCGCAAATTTGATCCATCACTTCGAAAGGCAAACTGCGGTGGAGATTCTGCAACGTTCCTTCGCTCAGTTTGAGGCGCTTCGTCGCACCTCGGGCATCCGTCGCCCCTTGACCGACCTCATGGCCTCGCGACATGACGTGTTGGTGGACCTGGGCTACGCCGAGGAGTGGTCGTTGACCGCTTCTGGTCAATTACTCCGAGGGATCTATCACGAATGCGACCTACTCCTCGCAGAGACCCTCGCGGCGGGTGTTCTGGATGACGCAGAACCGGCCACCATCGCGGCCGTGCTGTCGTCGTTCGTCTACGAGCCAAAGCGCTCGAACAAGGCAGCGCCCCACAAGAACACGCCCACCAAGAAATCACGTGTCCGCAACGATCGACTCGGCGATCACCGTCGCAGCGACATCAACGAACGCGTGGGAACCGTCTACGGCATCAGCGCCTTCGTGCGGCAAGTAGAGACCGATCACCATGTCGGCAATGCCAAGACCCCCGACGGGGGATTCGGCTCGACTATCGCCGCGTGGGTTCGAGGCGCCAACTTATCGACGGTCCTCGACATCGCGGACGCCGAAACGGGGCAAATGTCGCCGGGCGACTTCGTACGCAGCGCGAAGCAAGTAGCCGACCTCTGCGAGCAGGTATCACGATTGGTCGACGATGGAGCCATTTCCGAGGCCGCCCAACAGGCCCGCGACGCCATTATGCGCAGTGTGGTGGCGGGGGCGGGGAGTATTCCCAATTTTGGCGATACGGGGCTCTAACCTCGTTATTCCATGCACCAGTACGTCACCGAAGAGTTCACCTCGGCTGAAGAGGCCATCCTTCGTCGATATTTCACCAATCTCGACCGTCCGGTCTTCGCCTTGGTCAATCTGCCGGAAGTTGTCAAGGGCGCACTCTTCGCCCGTTATTCCCGCACGAACAAATCGCTACGCCGCCTCTTCCTCGATGAATTTGTCGGGGACTTAGATATCGAAGGTGACATCAGCATCGATGCCACGGTCGGCGTCGACCGAGCTGACGAGCTCTACCAGAAAGTTTTTTTTGAATACGGGGATGACTCGGTGGCTCAATTGGGAGGAGTGCACCTCGCCTGCGAACAGTCGAGCAACATCCTTACCAAGGTGCTCGAGTGGGGGCGACTCATGAGCTATCTCGAGCAATCGACCCGCTACATCGGCTACGACAAACGCTTGAATAACGGCCACTATCGCTATTACCGCCCTCAGGATGTTCTGGATTCCAAACTGGGGGCACGTTACGTGGGCGAGATGGATCGGATGTTCGACACCTACGCCGATTTGCTGCCCCGGCTTGCCGAATGGCTCACCTCGAAATTCCCTAAAACTGCCGACGACACCGACTTCGCTTACCGCCAGGCCATCCGGGCGAAGGCCCTAGACGCCGTGCGTGGCCTGCTGCCCGCCAGCGCCATTTCTAACGTCGGCATCTATGGTTCGGGACAAGCATTCGAATCCTTGCTCCTCCGCATGCGCGCTCATCCTTTGGAAGAAGTTCGTCTCTATTCGACCATGATGTTGGAGGAACTGAGCAAAGTCATCCCGAGTTTCTTGCGTCGCGTGGAGATAGCCGAGCGCGGTGTGCAGTGGAGCCACTACCTCGCCGACAACAAGACGAGCACCGCCACACTCCTGGAAGATCTCTTCCCCATGGACGACGCCAAGCCGCAAGAAGAGAGTGTCCGCCTGGTTCGATTTGACGAGAGCGGCGAGGACCGCGTCATTGAAGCCATTATCTTCGCAAATTCCACGATGTCGCACCTTGACGCCCAACGTCGAACGGAACGAATGGGAGAGAGAGACAAGGAAAAGCTTTTCGCTAGTTACGTGGGAAATCGCCAAAACCGGCGCCATCGTCCCGGCCGCGCATTCGAAGCCACCGACTACCGCTTCGAGTTAGTCACCGACTACGGCGCCTTTCGTGACCTCCAACGACACCGGTTGCTCACCATCGAGTGGCAGCCACTCTCCAGCGACTTTGGATACGACGTCCCCGACATCATTCGCGACAGTGGGCTCGAGTCGGAGTACGCGGAATCTTTGCGGCGTTCCCACGAACTCTACGTCGCGCTGTACGAACAAAATCCGGAATCAGCCCAATATGCGGTGGCCTTGGCCTTCCGTATTCGCTACGTGATACAGATGAATGCTCGAGAAGCTATGCATCTCATTGAGTTGCGCTCGGGACCACAGGGTCATCCCAGCTATCGCCGCGTGGCGCACGAAATGCACCGATTGATTCGTGAAGAAGCGGGGCATCGTCTGATTGCGGAATCCATGTCCTACGTCGATTTCTCCGATACTGATCTCGAACGACTGGAAGCGGAGCGGGCTGCCGAACGAGCTCGCGCTCAGCGAAAGTAAGACTTTCCTCGGAATTCTCTGCATTGACACCATCTGCCGTGATTTTCTGTCTAGGATGCGCCCGTCTATACAAAGGATTTGAATGGCAAAAGATGACGAAAACGACGAGTCCTTCGACGAAGAAGAGATTGCTGAAGGCTTCGATGAAGAGGTTTTAGAAGGCGACGACGTCGCCGAGAATCCTGACGAAATCGAAGAAGATGGTGACGATGAGGTAGTCATCGTCGAGTTGCCCAGCGAAAATGCCGAAGACGACGATGACATGGGTTTGGACCAGGACGTTGAGTTGGCACTCGATGAAGTACTTGCCGAAACCATGCGCCTTACTACCGAAACGGAAGACGACGATGACGCACCCGTTGACGTCGAGGACAAAACCGAGTCGTCGGAAACTATTCTCCCAAAGCAAGATGACGAGTTTCGCTGCAAGTCGTGTCGACTCCTTAAGAAAATGAGCCAACTTGCGGATAAATCCAAGACCCTCTGTCGAGACTGCGTCTAGGTCCGCTGCTTTTGTCGGTTATTTTCTCCCGAGTTGAGTGAGAACGGTGATCGTGGCTAGTTCAGTGCGCGTAGTCGCGGGTAGCGAAGGTGAGGCCTTGTTTTTCGCTGCTCTGGCCGAGTTGACTCCTCATAGAGGTGGGCGTGCGCTCTTGGTTGATTGGATACGCACGGAGCACGTTCAGAACGAGGTGGAGCTCTATCTCTGTTTGGTGAAAGGACAACGCCTCGTTGCGTATTTTGAAGATAACGAGCTGGTGGGCTGTGTGGCTGTCAGCGGAGATGACCAGCATTGGTTTATCGCGGGAATCTTCGTGCTCGAACTCCACCGTCGGCGTGGCTACGGTTCCGCTCTGATGGCACACTGTCGCGCCACGTGGCCGGACCTCAAAGACGCTTGGGCTCTCCCGGGAGACGGCCCTACGAAGTCCTTGTACGAGTCGATGGGCTGGAAAGCCCGTCAGTTGACTATGAGCGCCGAGTAGCGGGACGTCGCGTCGGACGACTTGGTCGAGAAGTGGGCGGTGGTGGTGGTGGTACGCGCATGCCCAGCATCTTCGCAAAGGCAGGAATTGAACCCGCGAACTTCACGGCAGCGGCCTTGCACTCTGGGTTCTCGGGAATCCCCAAGGGCTTGATCTGACGGCGAACAGGGGAGTCGGCGGCGGCGGTAACGATGGCAATCCAGCGTTCGGCGGGACACTCGCTGGTCAGAGCGGCCGACGCGATGTCGACGATGGCTTGCGCGTCGGCAGCGTTAATCTGCGTCGAAATATCTGGAGTGCGCGCGGCGAGGCGAAGCGATTCCAAGACGTCCGCGCTCGCGAGGGCCTGAGCCATCTTGGCAGTCCATTCCACTCGCAGGGCTTCAATACGAGCGGTCAGTTGGGTCTGTAACTCTTTCAGCTGCACGCGGCCCTCGTCGTCGAGGTGCACCGTTTTCGCCGACGTCACCACGGGGCGAAGATCGCGCAAACGAAGTTCCTTGCCCGCCGTGATGGCACCTGCGGCACGGTCCTTCCATAAAGCGAGATTCGTCTTTCCGATAAGTTCATCGG
Source organism: uncultured Actinomycetes bacterium (assembly GCA_903848885.1). GTDB lineage: Bacteria > Actinomycetota > Acidimicrobiia > Acidimicrobiales > RAAP-2 > RAAP-2. The sequence goes on along the minus strand of CAINHL010000008.1, from coordinate 6,571 downwards.
CTATGCGCTCAATCACCTCGGCGTTGATGGTGGGGCGACCCTGCGCTGTCGCAGTTAGATTCTGTTCGGCCACGGCCTTGCGAACGGCCGGAAGACCTCCACGAAGAAGTTGCTCAGCGACGGCCAACTGTTCGGGTGACAAACTTGCGAGCAGTGCGTTGCGGTAGATCGTCGCGACAGGAGCTTCTACCGGTCCGCGAGGTCCAGGACGGGCTCCGGTGCGGGCCGGACGACGTTCAGTCCGGCCTTCCTTGGAATCGGTCCGAGGGGTGCGTGGTGCGTCACTACGAGGACGAGCACCAGGCTTGCTGCCGCCACGCTCGGATCGGCCTTCGCCACGCTCGGATCGGCCTTCGCCACGCTCGGGGCGTTTGCCGCCTCTTCCCTTGGGTGCGTAGGTAACTACAACGTCGGGTCCAGTCACTTCCTTGGGCGCCAACTGAATTCGTTCGTTATTTTTGTCAAGCGGTGAGGCCTGCTTGGGTGCGGTGACCGCGACAACCTCGGTGCCCTCCATGTACTGCTCGATTTCAGCGCGCAGCACTGTACCGACTGCCACACCCTCGCCGAGAAGGCTGGTAGCAACCACGCCCTTCGGCAGTTTGGCTCCGGCAGCACGCCAGGTGGCCTGCTCTCCCGAGAGACTGGTGATTTCGATATCTAGGCGTCGCGACATAGCCGAATAAATCTAGCCGTTTTCGCTTGTGACGAAAATTCACTGGTTTCTTTTCGATTTCTTAACAAAACGCCGTAGCATGCGGATGTGCCTGATACCGATGTACTCGCCGACGAGAGCAGTCCGACGCCCAAGGTCCTTTGGCCCCAGCCCGGAGTCCCTACTCGGGTGATGCGCAATGCGAACGGCGCTGCCCGACGCAATAATCGCATCAGTCTGTTGCTGGTAGCCGCCCTCGTCGGTGGTGCCGCGGGTCATTTCGCGTCATCGAATTCACCCACGGTCAATTTCCAGACATCCAACGCCTCGCCAGGCGCTGCGGTCCTCGCCTCGGGTCTATCCGTTCCACAGCTCGTAAAGAAGGTAGAGCCGTCCATCGTCTCGGTCAACGTCAGCAGTTCCGTCGGTGGTGACCAGGGAACGGGAATGATTATTTCCTCGAATGGACTGGTCCTCACGAATAATCATGTGATTTCGAGTGCCGTACAGGGTGCCAAGATCACGGTGACGAGATCGGGAACTACCACTGCGCTGTCGGCGACCTTGATTGGTACCGATCCGTCAGATGACGTAGCCCTCATTCGCATTGACAATGCTCACGGTCTCCCCACAGTGACCTTTGGGGATTCGAACAAATTAGTGGTGGGGGACACTTTGATCGCCATCGGGAATGCGCTGGGGCTTTCCGCTGGAACACCGACGGTGACCATGGGCATCGTGTCGGCGCTCGGTCGAACAGTCACCGCCACCAGCGGCACTAACTCAGAAACCCTGCACAGCATGATTCAGACCGACGCCGCTATCAACCCAGGAAACTCGGGTGGCCCCTTGCTGGATTCTCGGGGCCACGTAATTGGAATGAACACGGCCGTCGCGGGGACCTTGCCGGATGGGTCCAACGCCCAAAACATAGGCTTCGCGATTCCTATCTCACGAGTACATTCGCTCATTGCCGGGTTACTCAAGGGGGGAGTGCTCGCCAATGCTCGCGCTTTTCTTGGCGTCGAAATTATTTCTAACGACCCCACGGTTGCTCAGACCTACGGATTAGGCATCACCTACGGCGCTGTCGTGGTCGTGGTGGACTCTGGCACCGCCGCGGATATTGCCGGACTGCAAGAAGGTGACATCATCACCAACATTGGCGGCTACGCAGTGGCCACTGGCCAGGACGTGCAAAAGGCACTAGCTCATTTTCGGCCGGGATCACACGTGAAAATAACTCTGTACCGAGGCAGCGGAGTCACCACCCTGACGGCTACGTTGGGAATGAAGGGCCTCTAGGCCAAGGTAGCGATGCCCCCATCAACGGGGATAATCGCGCCCGTGATGTAGGAGCCTGCTCGTGACGACAGAAAGATGGCCGTTCCGGCCATATCGTCGGGGCGACCAATACGCTTCATCGGCGCCGACGAGGCAATCGCATCACCAAAGGCTTTTAACGTTGCCGCCATCATTTTTGATTCGAACGGGCCGGGGGCAATGGCATTGACTGTCACCAGAGGTGCCATGAACTTCGCCATGTGGCGCGTGAGCTGGTGCACCGCCGACTTACTCGCGGAGTAGGCGTAGGTTTCGAGAGTGGGGACGTGGATGCCATCTATGGATCCGATATTGATCACGCGACTAGGGGAGTCCACCGTCGCGCTTGCCTCGAGAAGTGGTCGTAGAAACTTCGTCAAGTGGAAAACTCCCTTGACGTTCAGAGCCAAGACCCGCTCGAAGGCCGCTTCGTCGGTGTCGGACATGGGTGCGCCCCAGGTCGCGCCAGCATTGTTGACGAGAACATCGAGATGGTTTTCGCGTTGTCCTAATTCCTGAGCCAATCGTTCGCACTCGGCTTCGGTAGAAAGGTCCGCCGGCAGAGCGACGCAAAAACCTTCGAGCGATAATTCGCCCGCCAGCGCTTCGCACACGTCAGCCTTGCGCGACGAAATATAAACACGTGCTCCAGCCTTCACGAATCCTCGGGCAATCATCTCGCCGATTCCACGAGAACCCCCCGTCACCAAAACAACTTTTCCGCTGACATCAAAGAGGGAGTTCACTTTTTTATCCTAACGAGGTCGAGAGCTGGGCCTCATAGCTGTGGAGCTCGTTTATGGGGAAACGCGGATCACAGCCGTGGCCGCTGCCTTGACTGTTGGATGGGACTTGCCGACGAAATGAGCGCGCAGGGTGGTATTACCGGGTCGAGAAAAGGACACCACGAAGATGACGACGTTACCGGACACCCGACGAACGAGAGTATGGGATGTCGCCGAAGAGCCGATCGAAAGGCTCATGGTTCCCGCGATGGCCCGTGGAATCATCTGCACGTACACGGAATAGGGCTGGCCAACCTTCGGCGCGACCGCATTACCCTCGAAGCTAAAGGAGATTTGCACGGTAGGTTTGGCCGCCGCGTTGACCAGGTCGGCCCCTGCTGAGCCGCTCACGGGTAAAGTAATGAGGGCGGCAAGACCGACTCCAGTCAGCCACCTACGAGGACGTTTCATTACCAACAACGGTAGTGGCTGGCAGCGACTATTCAGCAGAACGTGGTAATTCCGGATTAAACGCCGATAATGTACGTTATGTAAAGTAAATAATACATCGCCAATCACCAACCCTCAATGCAACTTCACTACTCTTAAGGCCTAATGAAGCGCCTAACGCTCCCCTGGTCTCGCCTCGGCCTTGTTTTCCTCGGTGGCGCACTCGGTACTCTCCTGCGGGTGGCGATCCTCACTACGAGCAAGCCGCGAAGCTCCGATGGGCTCTTAACAAACGCGAGCTGGACGGGAGAAGTACCGTGGCGGCTTTTGGTCATCAATAGCCTGGGAGTTCTACTCGCCTCCTACGCCCTTGCTGGGCCACTTCGACACCCCGCCAAAGCCGATTTTCGGGCTTTTTTCCTTCCCGGAGTACTGGGAGGCCTTACTTCCTATTCGGCGCTTATTTTGGCAGAAAGGGCCATCTACCTGAAATGTCCCGGCGGTGCCGTAGCAACCTTGGTCGGAGCCCTTTTGGTAGCGGTTTTCGCTGCCATCCTGGGCTATCGCCTCGGACGCAGGAGTAACACGTGATTCGCCTGGTAGTTCTGTGCGGCTGGGGCGGGGTTGGATCTGCCTCTCGTTTTCTTTTTGAAGAACTGGGGGAGCACCTTCTCCCCCGTCACCGACACCTGGTGACTGCCGTCATCAACGTCCTGGGATGTTTCCTCGTCGCTTTCACTCTCAGGTCCGGATTGAATCTCATCGGCAACGGACTTCTCGCCCATCCCAGCGCCTACACCATCGACACCTATCTCGCCTCCGGCTTTTGCGGGGGCTTTACTACGTTTTCGGCGGCAATCGCTATCCCCCAACAAATATGGGTCCAAGGGCGGCGTCTCGAAGCATTTTTAACCACCGTGACAACTCCCCTGCTCGCCGTCGGAGCTTTTTGCCTCGGTCTCGTGGTCTCCGGACACTAGGGTTTTGACAATGAAAGTGACAGAAGGATAGATCATGAAATTTGGAATAGTCTTCGCAAACTCTGGTCCCTTCTCCCACCCAGAAGCTGCCCTCGGCATGGCGCAAGCGGCTGAAAAGGCCGGTTTCGAGTCCATCTGGACAGTGGAGCATGTCGTAGTCCCAGAAGGCTACGAATCGTCCTACCCCTACGACAACAGTGGCCGCATGCCCGGCAAGGACTCAACCCCGATACCCGACCCCTTGGTGTGGCTCAGTTTTCTCGCCAGCGCCACGACACGCATTCACTTAGCTACCGGCATCCTGATCGTTCCCCAGCGCAACCCCTTGGTGCTCGCCAAAGAAATCGCCACGCTCGACTACCTGTCACAGGGACGTTTTCACCTCGGTCTCGGAATCGGTTGGTTGGCAGAGGAATTCGCCGCCATCGGCGTTCCTTTTAGCGAACGTGCCGCCCTCGCGGACGAATACGTTGCCGCCATGCGCGAACTCTGGGAAAACCGGTCGGCCAGTTTTCACGGCGCTACCGTCAACTTCGACAATTGCATCTGTAGTCCTCGACCCGCACAGGCGCGCATTCCCGTCACCATCGGTGGTCACACCGAAGCTGCCGCTCGTCGAGCCGGACGTTTGGGCGCGGGCCTCTTCCCCGCCAAGGGTTCGCACGACGAGTTGCGGCGACTGCATCGATTGGCGCAACACACTGCCGAGGAGTCGGGAGTTGATCCCTCCACGGTGGAGTTGACCTCTGGAGGTTACGGAGTGTTCGGGAAAGACAATTTGGACGAGGTCGACAAGTTGCGCGAACTCGGCGTGGAACGCATCGTGGTTCCATCCTTCCTCTTTTTCAATAACCCCGCCGAGTCACTCGAACAATTCGGTCAGGAAGTTATCAGCGCTGCTCGCGACTAAGGCGTGTGTCACGTTGCGCGATCGCTCGTTCCACCAACCAGGAAAATACGGGATCTGGCTGCAACATCTCCGGATGCCACTGCACGCCTAACACATCTTCGTTTTCCACGTTCACCGCTTCCACCACACCGTCGGGTGCCGTCGCGTTAATGATCAAGCCGTCACCTACGCGGTCCAGCGTTTGGTGGTGCAGCGAGTTCACCTCCGTGGTCGACGAGTAGAGAGTCGACAACAAAGTGCCGGGCACCACTTCGAGACCGTGGGTCGTGGTGCGTCCATCGACATCCCAACGCGGATGACCTGAACCTTCAGTGCGTCGGACGTGCTGGCGCAGGGTGCCGCCGCAGGCGACGTTGAGGATTTGGACGCCACGACATATGGCCAGCACGGGAATGCCGCGGGCGCGGGCAGCCGCCAACAAGGAGAATTCAAACTCGTCGCGTGTGTCCTCGACCTTTCCGAGACGAGGGTGTGGTTCTTCACCGTAACGATCGGGGTTGACATCGGCTCCCCCAGAAAGTACGAGACCGTCGAGTCGCGCCACGATGGCGACCGGATCGACCTCGTGTGGGAGCGTCACCGCCAATCCCCCAGCGTGGATTACCGAACTCGAATAGCCCGAGATGTGCAGGTCAACGTCGAAACTGGCCATGGCCACCGACATCAAATCTCCCAAGCGCGTAACCGGCCAGCGGCGACCAGTGATACCAATCAACGGATTCGTCATTGGCCCATCGTAGATAGCCGGTGCGACATCACGCCGTACCGTGACCCTGACAGCACCGTGGTGTGTCAGCGACCCGACGCGTCCTCGGTCGACACCAACTGACGAGCCGCACGAGCCTCGTCGACGCGGGTGACGGGGGTGGATTGCGGTGCGTGTCGCACGGCTTCGGGATCACTCGCCGCACGCGCCGCGATTCTCTCCAGCGAAGCAGCTAAGGATTCCAATGTCTGAGGAGATTCGGTTTCCGTCGGCTCGAACATCAAAGCCTCGTCAACGATCAAGGGGAAATACACCGTGGGCGCGTGAAAGCCCTCTTCCAGGAGGCTCTTGGCCACGTCGAGGGCTCTCACGTCAAATTCATTCTTGAGAGGAGAAGCCGTCAGTACGCATTCGTGCATGCAGGGTCGGTCATAGGCCGCGGGGAGAACCTTCGTCAAGCGTTGGCGCAACCAATTCGCGTTCAACACTGCGTGCTGAGCAACGCGAGCCAGTCCGTTACCACCATGAACCTCGATGTAGGCCAGAGCGCGTGCCAGCACCATGGAGTTTCCGTGCCATCCGTGCACACGACCTATGGATTTGGCAGGACGGACCCAGTCGTAGCTTCCGTCGGCGAGACGTTCTGCCTTGGGTCCGGGCAGGAAGTCCACCAAGCGAGAGGACACCGCCACGGGTCCCGCCCCCGGTCCCCCACCACCGTGCGGAGTAGCGAACGTCTTGTGCAAATTCATGTGGACGATGTCAAAGCCCATGTCGCCCGGACGCACCACGCCCAAGATGGCGTTGAGGTTGGCTCCGTCG
>CAINHL010000007.1 GCA_903848885.1 uncultured Actinomycetes bacterium | reverse complement strand
GCGTCAAGCCACTGGTGGCCGCCGGCGTCGTGATGATGTTCATGTAGGAGTTGTCCTTAGCTTTGGAAGCCAAGAGGTTGTAGTGGATTTGCAGGGCAAAAGCTGATCCGGCAGGAACGAGGTTCCCATAACCAGCAGGGCTCTCAGATTGGGTGGCGCCCGGAGCCCACGCCGCAGCCCACGGCAGGGCTCCAAGACCCGCCACGTCGTTGGCATCGATGGGAGAGCCAAAGCAGGTCCAGGACTTTCCTAATTTAGAGACCGTTGACTTCATCGTGGGGGGAACTTGGTACAAAATCGCGTGGTGAATTTCAATAACCGGTGTCTTGGCCGTTCCGTGGTTTTGAGCGACGAAGGAGCTTCCAACAATCATCTGGTTTTGGAGGAACTTCGGATCGAAGTAGGTACACCGGTAGAGATCGTTGGCGCCAGCGGGAGCTACGGGCTTGTACCCACCCGCGCTCGCTTCCGGAATAGCAATTTTGGTCACCGTGCAGGTGTGGGTTTGGCAGAAGACGGGCATGGGAATAGTGGTCGCCGTGGTATGAGCCTGGGCGGGAACGACCGTTGACGCGCTGGTCATCAAGCTCGGCGTGATGGTGACCACCACGGCGAGGGTCGAAAATACGGAAAGATAGCGGCGGCTGCGGAGATTCATAAACCGAACGATACACCGTCCGAGCTCCCACGAAGCCCTCGTGCTGGATGGTTAGGCTTTCGCCATGATGCAGCGCCAGAAAGTCAGGGTGCTGGTCTCATGATGCCGGGAATGGGTGGCGGCCTTTCCATTACCGACCCCTTTATCTATTCCCTATTTCGCCATTCTCTCTTTGGTCAATTTCTCTGGATTTTGGGCCTGTCGGCTGCCCTCGTGATGCTGGCGGGCGTCGTGCGTGGACGCGGGAACATGGTGACCGAGGTGGACCCACCCGTACGGAGCTACGTGGCCTGGATTTTTGGCGGACTGTGGCTCGTCGATGGGATCTTGCAGTTTCAACGGTCCATGCCGCTGGGCCTCAGTAGTGAAGTCGTCACCCCGGCTAACGAAGGGTCGCCATCGTGGCTGCACTCTCTCGTCGGAGTTTTCGTCGATATGTGGAATCGTCACCCCTTGGATATGGCGAGCGCCACCGCGTGGATTCAAGTGGGTATTGGCCTGCTTCTCCTCGTCGCGCGTGGACGGGTGCGTCGATTCGGGGCTCTGGTGTCCGTGGCGTGGGGGCTCGTCATTTGGAGTATCGGGAATTCATGTGGCGGCATCTTCTCTCCCACGGCGTCCATACTCCTTGGCTGGCCCGGAGCAATTTTCTTTTATCTTCTCGCCGGCCTGTGGTTGCTGGTGCCCGGCGCAACATTCCGGAAGCACTTCTCGCGTGTGACGTCGCGAGTCCTTGCGGCCCTCTGCCTTGGTGGCGCAATCATCCAGTGCATGCCGTCGCACGGTTTTTGGCGTCCGGGCGTTTCCAACTCCCTCACCCAAATGGGTGTGGGTATGGCGCACAGTGCCCAACCCTCGTGGCTCGCCGCGCTCATCATTCACGTGAGCAACTGGTTCGGCGAGCAACCCGCTCTCTGGAACGTGGTCATCGTGGAGTGGCTGTTGCTCTGCGCTCTTGGGCTCTGGCGACACGGTGGCGGCAATAAGGTCTGGCCGTATCGCTTGCTGATAGGCGGTGCCGTCGCCGGTTGGGTTCTCGTCCAAGACCTCGGAATTTTTGGAGGGCTTTCCACGGATATGAACTCGCTGCTGCCCTTGGCCGTGCTGGCATGGTGTGCGGCTCCCGGTCGTCAACGCAGCGCAGCAATTCAGCTACCGCTGGCATCGAATATTCGTCGCGTCGTGGGAACGCTTCTCGGTGCCGTGGGTCTCAGTGCCGTAGCGGTGGCTAGCTGCTGTATGGGACTGGCCTTGTTTTCGACTGCGGCGGAGCCCGTTCTTTTCTTGGCGCAAAATGGCGAGATGACGGTTACCAATAACCTGGCACCACCCTTTCAACTCACGGACGTGAACGGTTCTTCCTACACGATGGGGTCGCACCGCGATCGCTGGACAGTAGTGACCTTTCTGGACCCACAGTGCTGCGTCGCCAGTGAGCGCGTGTTCTCAGAACTGGCCACCCTGGAGAAATCACTCGGGGCGCATAGCCGTCTCGACGTGGTAGCGGTCGATGCGAATCCCTTCGCCCAAGAGAGCCGCAGCGTGCGAAATTTCTTACAACGTACGCACACCACGCAGGTGGGGCGAATGCACGTGGTGACGGGTTCGGTCTCCAACTTGTCCTACATCCTGCCGAGTTATGGGTATCTCATCAATACGAATCCTCACGCGAGAACCTCCATTGCGGAGATCAGCCTTTTCTTCGTGGACCCCACCGGCGTGGTGCGGGTAATTATTTCGGATAACCCACTGGGCGGACCGGCCTACGCCGCATCGGCACAAACTGTCCTCGTTCACGCGTTGGAAGTTGCCGGCTATCGCTAATCATTATGAAAATTGTGTCACTAACCAGCCGTGAAACTGCTAGAAAATGATAATGAGAATTGCACTACATAAAGAATCGCGGGTGGGCGAAACGCGCGTGGCGCTGACGCCGGACGCCGTGGCTACCCTGACCAAAGATGGGTGGACGGTGGTGGTGGAAGCCGGCGCCGGTGTGGCCGCTCACTATTCGGACGAGAGTTACCGTCAGGCGGGAGCCTCCGTAGAGGCCACGGTCAGCGGTGACGTGCACTTCCGGGTCAACCCACCCACGCTGGAAGAAGTGCAAAATCTTTCTGACGGATCTCTTCACCTCTCCTTCCTTTCGCCGCTGCTGGCCATCGACGTGGTGCGGGCACTCAACGCGAAGAACATCACCGTGATGAGTTTCGACCTGGTACCGCGTATTTCGCGAGCCCAGTACATGGACGCCCTCTCCAGTCAGGCCACCGTGAGCGGCTATCGCGCGGCGCTGGCTGGTGCGACCTACTTTGACCGCTTCTTTCCCCTGCTCACCACCGCCGCTGGAACTATTCGTCCCGCCAAAGTCTTGGTGATGGGCGTGGGCGTGGCCGGTCTCCAGGCCATCTCCACGGCGCGCCGCTTGGGCGCCAAGGTCCGCGCCTACGACGTGCGCACCGCCGCCAAAGAGGAAGCCGAATCGGCCGGTGCCGTCTTCGTGAAGCTCGGCGTCACCGCGGATGCCGCCGGTGGCTACGCCCGCGAACTGACGGACGAAGAAAAGACGCAACAGCAAGCGGCGCTTCTGAGCGAAGTGGCGGGAGCGGACGTGGTCATCACGACCGCCGCCGTTCCGGGTCGCAAGTCACCCATCTTGGTGACCGCGGCCATGGTGGACGCCATGAGTGACGGTTCCGTCGTTATCGACATGGCTGCCGACGGTGGTGGCAATTGCGAACTGACCAAGGCCGGCGAAGTGGTCGAGCACAAGGGCGTGCGCATCGTGGGTTTGAGTAACCCGCCCGCCGAAATGGGCACCCACGCGAGTTTCATGTACGCCAACAACGCCTTGAAGCTCTTCGCCCTGCTCGGCAGCGCCGGAACTCTCCAACCTGATTGGAATGACGAAATTGTCATTGGAGTCACGGTGGCGAGCGGAGGCTCCATTCATCACGCCGCGACCGCCGAAGCCCTCGGCGTAACGTACGTCCCACTTGTTAGTCAGCCGAAGGAGAACGCCTAATGGGTAACACCCTGTTGCAATACGCCACGGTGCTCATTTTGAGCATCTTCGTGGGTATCGAAATTATCGCCAAGGTGCCGAGCATCTTGCACACGCCGCTCATGAGTGGTTCGAACGCCATTCACGGGGTCATCTTGGTGGGAGCCATGATCATTCTGGGCTCGGCGACCACATCTCTAGAAACAATTCTGGGCTTCGTGGCCGTCATCTTGGCCACCTTGAACGTGGTGGGTGGCTTTGTGGTTACTGATCGCATGCTCCAAATGTTCCAGTCCAAGTCACCGCGCACGCGGGTCAAGAAGGACGAGGTGACCCAGTGAGTCGCGGAACCCTCATCGACCTGCTGTACCTCTTCGCCGCATTCACTTTTCTGCTCGCCCTGAAGGGCTTGGGAAGCCCGAAGCGGGCGCGTCAAGGAAATATGGTGGCTGCTCTCGGCATGTTGGTGGCCATCGTGGCGACCTTCTTCCGTCAGGAAAACGGACAGGGACTTCGACACATTCCCTTGATGTTGTTGGCCATGGGCATCGGCACCTTGGTGGCCGTTCCCGCGGCGCGCTTCGTGCAGATGACGGCCATGCCGCAGTTGGTGGCCATCTTCAACGGTGTGGGTGGTGGCGCCGCGGCGCTGGTGTCCATTACCGAGTTCATCCACATCCATTCGCAGAAGCCAGCTACTTACGTGACCTTGGAAGTTCTTCTCGGAGTATTGATCGGAACCGTGTCCTTCTCGGGCTCCGCGATTGCCTACGCGAAATTGCAAGAGCTCATGACGGGTCGTCCCATTACCTATCCGGGTCAGCAAGTAATTAACGCGCTGTTCGGAATCGTGTCCATTGGACTGATCGTCACTATTTTGATTTCGGCGTCGACCTCGTTGCTGTGGATTTTGTTGGCGGTGGCCTTCGTGCTGGGAATTGCCTTCGTGCTGCCTATTGGTGGCGCAGACGTGCCGGTACTGATTTCCTTGCTCAACTCCTTCACCGGTCTGGCCGTGGCTGCGTCGGGCTTCACCCTTGGTTCCAACTTGCTCATCGTGGCGGGAACTTTGGTGGGTGCCTCAGGAATTCTCTTGACCCAAATGATGAGCAAGGCCATGGGCCGTAGTTTGGCCAACGTTCTCTTCTCGGCCTTCGGATCGGTCGTGACCGCGTCGGGTGAAGGTGCTCGCGAAGATGGTCGCACCGTTCGTTCCGGTAGTGCTGAAGACATTGGCGTGCTCTTGAGCTACGCCAACAAGGTCGTCATCGTTCCGGGCTACGGGCTCGCCGTGGCGCAGGCCCAGCACGTGGTGCGTGAGCTCGCTGACGAACTCGAAGCCAAGGGCGTCGAGGTCTTCTACGCCATTCACCCGGTGGCCGGACGTATGCCGGGGCACATGAATGTCTTGCTCGCCGAAGCCAACATCCCCTACGAGAAGCTCAAGGAAATGGACGAGGCGAACCCCGAACTTCAGACTGCCGACGTGGCGCTCGTCGTGGGCGCCAACGACACCGTGAATCCGGCCGCCAAGAACGACCCCAGTTCGCCAATTTACGGCATGCCCATCATTGACGCGCTGGCCGCCGAGAACGTGGTGTTCTTGAAGCGCTCGATGCGCCCCGGTTTTGCCGGAATCGAAAACGAGCTGCTCTTCGATCCCAAGACGGTTCTCTTGTTTGGCGACGCCAAGGACACGCTGACCAAACTCGTCGCGACGGTAAAGAACTCCTAAAGAGTTTCGGCGGTGATCTCGTTCAGACGAGTAATCACCGCCGGCTCGAGTTCCACCACCGCCGCCGCGTTAGCGGCGACCTGAGCGGGATTCGACGCACCGGCTATCACCGAGCTCACGGCGCCGTGGGCGAGGAGCCACGAGAAGGCCAAGGTCAGAATCGGGATCTGCACTTCCTTGGCGTAGGTCAGTAGGGCGCTCACCTTGGTGTCGAATCGTTCGTTAAACCAGGCCGGTGCCCGGTTCGAAGTGGCGAGCCCTTGGAGGCGCGAACCTTCGGGAATGGGCTGACCGGGTTGAAACTTCCCGGTGAGTAGACCATTGGCCAGGGGGTAATAGGGGAGAAAACCCATCGTGGTGGCCACGACCTCGTCGAGTACGCCGTTGGTCTCTGGTTCCCGGAACAACAGGGAGTATTGATTCTGGATCGACACGAAACCTTGACCGGGGATGCGGGCGGCCTCACGGAGCTGATCCTGGGAGAAATTAGAGCAACCGAATTCGCGAATTTTCCCTTCCGCCACGAGCTCTTGCAGGGCGGCGATGGTCTCGGCAATGGGCGTGCGATCGTCGGGGTAGTGCAATTGGTAGAGGTCGATGTAATCGGTGCCGAGACGAGCGAGTGAATCAGTCACGGCCTGGCGGATGTACTCCGGCTGCGCTCCGAATTTGGTGTCGCTCAGGGGCATGCCGAATTTCGACGCGACCACCACGTCACCGCGGCGCTGGCCGAGGGCTTGGCCGAGGAGGACTTCACTCTGGGTGCCGCCGTAGACGTCAGCGGTGTCGAAGAAATTTATTCCCGCTGCGATGGCGGCGTCCACGACCGCAGTGGTACCGGCCAGATCAAGACGAGCGCCAAAATTGTTGCAACCGACACCGACTTCCGAGACGGACAAACTTCCGAGGGGGCGATATTTCATGAGTTCTCTCCTGGCAGAAACGACGGTCGTAGTGTACGCACCACAGGCACGAAGAGACGTGTCCGCGGGAAGGTGAATCGAGAATGCGTGTGAGCACTGCACGCAGGGTCTTGGTTAATCGCCACGCCGTCACCTTTAGGGTGGAGTGGTGCCCGATTCCCCCGTCGCCGGCCCTCCGGTCTATAACTCACGCGAGCTGCCGGTCCCTTCACGTCGTGCGGTGGCGCGTCGTTGTGCCCGGCTGGCACTGATTTTCGCCCCTCGGGTGGGCCCCCGAGCACTTTCCCAACTCCGCCACCTCCATTCGGGAAAGTTCACCACGACGACCTTGGCGCACCCCCTGCGAGTGGCCTTCGAGCGCTCGGGGGGAACCTTCGTAAAATTCGGACAAATCATTGCCTCGTCACCCGGTCTCTTCGGTGACGCCCTGGCGGATGAGTTTCGCAGTTGTCTCGATACCGGTCCCACGGTGCCCTTCGACGAGATCCGTGCGGTCATTGAGCGAGATCTTGGCGGTCCCTTATCGGATTTCTTCGTGGATTTCTCACCGACTCCCATCGGTCAAGCCTCGATCGCCGTGGTGCACCGTGCCCGGCTCTTGAACGGTCGTGACGTGGTGGTGAAAGTGTTGCGTCCGGGTATCGAGCAAATGGTGGCGGCAGACCTCGACATCATGGAACCCATGATGGGTTTTGTCACCCGCCAAACCGGTGCGCAACTCGCGGCGGCGGCCTGGCAGCAAATTGACGGACTTCGTCAGCAAATAGGTGAAGAACTCGACTTACGCAACGAAGCCCGTGCTCTCGACCACTTTCGTGACCTCACGGCTCGGAGCAGTCTGAATCTCATCGCCGTACCCGAGCCCTTCCCCGAGTTCTCATCGCAAAATATCTTGACCATGGAATTCCTCGACGGATTCGCCATCGATGATTTTTCTCAGGCGCAGGGTTTGGGGATCGACCCCGCGCCACTCATCGACCAGCTCATTCGTGGTTTCTTCACCATGACCGTGCAGTGGGGGACCTTCCACGGTGACGCGCACGCGGGAAATCTCATGCTGCTACGCGATGGCCGCATTGGGGTGATCGACTGGGGAATCGTCGGTCGACTCGACGCCGCCACGCATCGCTTTTTCGTGCGCATGTTGCAGGCGGTTCTCGGAGAAGAGGCAGCGTGGATGGACGTCACCCAGCATCTCCTCGACAACTACGGGCCCGCCCTGCGTGAAGCCATGGGGATGACCGACGAACAGATGGCGCAGTTTCTCCGGGCCATGATCGAGCCGATTTTGCTGCGTCCTTTCGGGGAGATTTCCTTCGCCGACATGATGACGATGACCCAGGTGCACGTGGGCGAAGCCAATGGCGTGTCGTTTCAGCAGCGAGGGTGGCGCGCAATGTTTCAGCGTCTGCGCCTGCAACGCAAAATTCAACGGATGGCCGAAGACGGTGGTGGCCTCATGAACTCCTTCGACCGAGGAAATTTTCTTCTGGGCAAGCAACTCATGTACTTCGAACGCTATGGCCGGATGTATCTCTCGGACCGTTCAATTTTGGCGGATCGTCCCTTTCTCGAGAGCCTCTTGCGCGACGCGGAACCGCTCACGGCCTAAGCCTCATTCCCCACTCGCTGCCGGTTTAGAACTACGCTGAGAGTGCTCATCCCAAAGGAGATCTCATGAAGGTAATCGTTGATTTTGACCTCTGCGCCAGCAACGCCGTGTGCATGGCCGTGGCGCCCGAAATCTTTGAAGTCCGTGATGACGGCTACCTCTACATTTTGAATGAGACCCCCGGTGACGACCTCGAGTCGAAGCTGCGCGACGCCGTCAACGGTTGTCCCACCGGGGCCATCTCCATTGGGGAGTAAGCGATGACCGGACCACGCGTCCGCTTCGCTCCGTCACCGACGGGCTACTTCCACGTCGGTTCCGCCCGATCAGCCCTTTTTAACTGGTTCGTTGCCCGCCAGGTTGTTGACGGGACCTTGATTCTGCGCATTGAAGATACCGATACCGAGCGCAACCGTGAAGAGTGGGTCGACGGCATCGTCGAGTCCATGAATTGGCTGGGACTCACCCCCTACGAAGGGCCGTTTCGCCAAAGTGACAACACCGCCGCACACCAGGCGGCCGTGGCCGAATTACTCGACCGGGGGTACTTGTACTTCTGCGATTGCACGGGCGATCAGGTCCAGGCACGCAAGGGCGACAAT
>CAINHL010000006.1 GCA_903848885.1 uncultured Actinomycetes bacterium | reverse complement strand
TACATCAACTTCCAAGGCGTTGAGGAATACGGGGCGAATTTAAACGCGGCGCAAACCGCCTGGCAGCCATTGATGAAGTTGGGATCAGCCGCAGCCAAGGTCATGTCCACCTACGACAGCAACGGCACCTACCCCTTTATCTCCTTCGGTAATCAAGCGGTAGCCAATGGCGCCAGTGTTTCGCCCAGCGTCTTTGCGGGTCTCACCCGCGCCGAAATCGTGAACGCGTTGAGCGCGCCGAGCAACCCGGTGACCCAAGCCTTGGTGGCCTCGGCCAACTACCAAACTGCCATCATCTGTCAGCTGACCCACGGCCAGCCCGGCAAGGTCTGCAGTTCGGCGGGAGTGACCACGGCCGCGAAGGCACTCGGAATCTAAGTGTCACCCGTCGCCGTTCCGCGCTGGGCCGTGATGTCCACGGGGATTCTCAGTCTCTGCGGCGTCGGTATTTCGACCTACTTGACCATCGCCCACTTTGTCGGTACCCAGATTCTCGCGTGCTCCGATAACGCCCTCGTCAACTGCACCGCGGTGACCACTTCGAAGCAGTCGTACTTTCTCGGGATGCCGGTTGCCGTGTTGGGTTTGGCTTTTTATCTGGTGATGGTGGTGGTGAATTCACCTTGGGGGTGGCGCCGTTCCGAGCGAGTCGTGCACCTTGGTCGGGTCATACTCTGTGGCGGCGGACTGGTTTTTATCGCGTGGTTGATCATCGCCGAATTTCTCATCATCGAACACGTGTGTTTATGGTGTACCGGCGTTCACGTCGTGACCATTGCTCTGGCCCTGGTGATCTCACGGGTCAGCCCCGCGCAACTGGGTTGGGTTAGGTCAGACGACTAAGCGCGCGGCGCTCGTCTTCGGTGAGACCGCCCCATATGCCATTGAAGTCACGCTTCGTCATGGCGTCGGCCAAACACGCATCCTTGACCGGGCAGCCCTGACACATCGCTTTGGCCGCAGCTTCGCGGAGCAGTCGATCTTCTTTTTTCTCCGTCACGGTCGGCGGGAAAAAGACAGAGGTGTCTCTGCCCTTGCACGCCGCCGCATCATTCCAATCGGCTATCGCTTGTGACATAGTTCATCCCCCCGGACATCGTCAGGGCAGACTACGCCGCGGGACTCTGGGGCGCAAGGGGAATTCTGTGCCGCGGTCGGCCCGGTCTCACGCACCGAACTTGCCCGCCCCTCCGCTACGCTTCCTACGTGACCCTCGTGCTCGTTGCCAGTGATGTTTCGACCCTTCGCCAAGAGATCCGCGCCACCGTGGAAGCGCCCGACCTCGAAGTAGCCGAAGTCGCCTCCGGCCCCGAATTCTTCGCCTATCTCGAAGAAAACGATGTCGATCTGGCCATTATCGACATGCAGATTGGGGCCATGGGGGCCATGGCCATCACCGTGGACCTGCGCAATGACGAATCCGCCGGCACCAGCGAGCATCTGCCCGTCTTGATGTTGTTGGACCGTCGCCCCGACGTTTTTCTGGCCCGCCGCAGTGGCGCCGAAGGCTTCTTGGTGAAGCCCTTGGACCCCCAGCGCATACGCCGAGCCGTCCGTGCACTGCTGCGTGGTGAAGGTTTCGAGGACGACTCCTGGAAGCCCCTCACCGTGCGCGTGGGAGAGCTCAGCGCCTAAATGAGCGATCGACATCCTCCTCGGGGGCTGGCGCG
>CAINHL010000005.1 GCA_903848885.1 uncultured Actinomycetes bacterium | reverse complement strand
CTGGGTTTGGTGTACAGCCAGAGTGTGTTGCTGGCCCTGGTGGATTCGGGTATGTCGCGCGACGAGGCCTATCGCATCGTTCAAGGCGCGGCCCGCACGGCCATCGACACGCGGACCAATTTCCGTGCGGTGATTGAGGCCGACCCGGCGGTGACCTTGAGCGCGACCCGCACGGCGGAAGCGTTCGACCCGCAGCGACTCCTCGTTCATCGGGGTCGTTTCTTGACGGCCCTGGAGAACTTCCCGCGTGACTGAGTTCGCACCTCGCCACCTCTACCGCGGCAAAGTCCGCGATCTCTATGAAGTGGGTCCCGACCATCTCCTCATGGTGGCGTCGGACCGTCTGAGCGCCTTCGACGTGGTGATGAACGAAACGATCGTCCACAAGGGACGAGTACTGACGGCCCTCACCGACTATTGGCTCAGCTCCGCCGGCTCGCGGGTTCCGACGGCCTTAGTGAGTTGCGACCCCACGGTCATTGAGGACTACGCCCCCGGATTCGTAGGGCAGACCAACTGGCACGGGCGCAGCATGCTGGTTCGTCGGGCGCAGATGCTGCCCCTGGAATGCATCGTGCGGGGCCGTTTGGCCGGTCAGGCCTACGACGAATACCGGGTGTCGGGGACCGTGCACGGCATGGCAGCTCCCACCGGCATGGAATTGACCGATCCTTTCCCCACCCCGATGTTCACCCCCTCCACCAAAGCCGACGAGGGCCACGATCTCAATATTGACCTGGCCACGGCGGCCACTCTGGTCGGCGACGAGGTCCTGGCTCAGGCCCAGAGCCTCTGTCAGGGACTCTTTACCTGGGCCAGTGAACGCCTGGCCGCCGCCGGACTTACTTTGGCGGACACCAAATTCGAGCTGGGTTTCGTCGACGGAGAATTAGTGGTCTGCGACGAGGTGATTACGCCGGATTCGTCGCGGATGTGGCCGAGCGACGAGATTGTGCGCGGTCAGGTACCTCCGGCCTTCGACAAGCAACCCTTCCGCGACTGGCTGTCGGCTCAGCCGTGGGACCGGACGCCACCCCCACCGCCTCTGCCCGACGAGATTTTGGACATTACCTCGCGTCGTTACGTCGCGGCCTACGAACGCGTGACCGGAAAGAGCCTCTCCGACTGGTACGGTCGAGACGATGAAATTCTCCGTCCTCGTTGAAGTCACTCTCCGTTCCGGGATCGCTGATCCCGAAGGAGCCACCATCGAACGAGCCCTCCCCGCCCTCGGATTCACCGGAATCTCGAGCGTGCGTGCCGGCAAGGCCTTTCGTTTTGATATCGATGCGGCCAACGCCGACGTCGCGCGCGACCAGGCTCTGTCCTTAGCCGATCGCCTGCTCTCCAATCCCGTGATTGAAGACGCGACCGCGTCGGTGGAGCCCGTCTCGTGAGCCACGTCGCGGTGGTGGTGTTCCCCGGATCGAATTGTGAATACGACGCGGCCCACGCGGTGAGCGCCTTAGGTGGGACGTCGGATTTCGTCTGGCACACCGAGACCGACCTGTCGGGGTACGACGCCATTGTTTTGCCGGGTGGTTTTGCGCACGGTGACTACCTACGTCCCGGCGCCATTGCGCGCTTTTCTCCGGTGATGGAAGAAGTGGGCCAGCGGGCCGAGGCCGGAGTCCCCGTTCTGGGAATTTGCAACGGCTTTCAGGTACTCACCGAAGCGGGTTTGCTTCCCGGAGCCCTGCAAAAAAATCGTGGACTTACCTTTCTCTGCCAGCCCTCACGCCTGGCGGTGCGTTCGGTGCGTTCGGTATTGACTCGGGGCGCGCGCGTGGGCCAAGAACTCGATATCCCCATTAATCATTTCTCGGGCGCGTACACCTGCGACGACGAAACCCTGGCCGAACTGCACGCGCACGATCAAGTAGTGGTGACCTACACCCAGAACCCCAACGGTTCACGTGACGACATCGCGGGCGTGTCGAACCGTGCCGGCAATGTGGTCGGCCTCATGCCGCACCCCGAACGGGCGATGTCGGCACTTCTGGGGAGCGAAGACGGACGTGTCCTCTTCGCGAGTTTTCTGGGATTGTCGGTCGCCGCTTAAAAGCGAGCGCGCGACACTCCCGCCTTCTTCAATACGTCGGCCGGTACGCCCAGGGTGCGGAAGGCGCCGTAGCTGATTCCGGTGCGCTGGGCGTAGGTCTTGGCGACTTTGATGAAAGCCTTTTCGACTTCCGCGATGTCCACGCGCACCGAGAGACGTTCGAGTTCGGCGACGAGATCGAGACGGCGTTGGGTCAGTTCTAACTTGGCGATGGCTGCCGCACTGGAAATCTCACGATCAATCTTGGCAATTTGCATGGACACGGAATCGGGGGTGCGCTTGCGACCACGCTTGCCCTTGCCGGCAGCGAGAGCCTCGAGGTAACGACTCACGATGCGCGATTCATTTCGTCCCTGGGCCAACTTGTCCTTGTGATCAGCGCTCAGAGTCCGAGTGGGCTTCTTCTGTGGGGCGGGGGCTTTCGCCTTGGCGGGGGATGACTTTTTTACGGGGGTAGCCATATCAACTTCCTTTTTACTCAACGGTGGACTTTTAACGATAATCGCATTTTTTATAATTACTCGTCTACTGAGCAAATTCTTACTCGCGTGGGCATGCCCCACAATTGTCGCCGTGGCGGGCAAAATACTGAAAACGAAAGTAGAAAGTTTTTCCACAATGGATAAGAAAAATTCACGACGCATGATCGGGGCTTTGGGCGCCCTTTCGCTCGTCATGCTTGCCTATTGGATTTTGTGGTTTACCGATCGCTCCGCCGTGGCGAGTGCACACAGCTCGGTGTATGTGGCCTTTGAAAATTCCTTCCCTGTGGCGGATGGTTTGCTCACCTTCACGATGCTCGCGTCCATCGTCACCCTGCGTCGTCAGAGTTCGTACGCACTCCTCTGGCTCCTGCTCGGATCGGGGGGAGCTTTTTATCTCTTCGGCATGGACGTTCTCTACGACCTGGAACATCGGGTGTGGTTCTCCGGCACTAATGGACTCGTCGAACTGGGAATCAACGCCCTGACCTTGTTCGCGGCGATAGGGATTGGCCGCTGGGCGTGGACGCGGCGAGCCGAACTCGATCAGGTCAAGGACACCGCGTGACGATTGACTCTTCATCTTTCGTTGGGCACATGGCGTGGGCGAATCAGGCAATTTTTGCCCGCGTGGCCACGGCTCCCGACGTCGCCCTGAGTGCGTATATGACGAATCCCGAGTGGACGGCAGGACACATACTTCGCCATATTGTCGACGGTGCCGAATGGTTCGTGTATTGCCTGGGGGTAAAACCGTGGGACGACGTCACCGCCCCCGTCGCCATGAGCGACGTGCCGGTGCTAGCCCGGCGACTCGAAGGACTTGACCGGCGCATCCTCGCCGAGTCGCACAAAGACGACGAGCGGATCGACATAGCCATGGAACAGGGAGTGAAAACCGTATGGCGCTCGACCCTGATTGCCCAAGCCGTGCATCACGCCACCGAGCACCGCGCGCAGTTGGTGGATGCGCTGGAGTCCGGCGGGCACCTCGTGGTCAATCTTGACGACTTCGATGTGTGGGCCTACGCAGCAGCGCAAAGTGAAGGACGCGCGGGGGGCGGGCAGTAGTTTGGAGGGGTGAGTAGCACTCCGGAACCCCTGCACCGCGCCCTCGGCCTCACCGATAGCGAACTGGACGACATCCGCGCGGTCTTGCAGCGTGAGCCCAACTCTTTAGAACTCGCTCTCTACGGCGTGATGTGGTCCGAGCACTGTTCCTACAAGTCATCGCGTATTCATTTACGCCGTCTTCCCACGGAAGGCGAGGGCGTGTTGGTCGGTCCCGGCGAAGGCGCCGGCGTGATTGACGCGGGCGACGGCATCGCCGTAGCGATCCGAATTGAGAGTCACAATCACCCTTCGGCGATTGAGCCCTACCAAGGTGCGGCCACCGGGGTCGGCGGCATCCTGCGCGATATTTTCAGCATGGGAGCGCGGCCACTCGCGGTGATGGACCCCTTATTCTTTGGTCCCTTGACGGACGCACGTACTCGCTGGCTGGTCGAAGGCGTGGTCGCAGGAATTTCTGGCTACGGCAACTCCGTGGGGGTGCCGACTATCGGTGGCGAACTCACCTTCGACGAGTGCTACAGCGCCAATCCACTCGTGAACGTGTTGTGTGCGGGTGCGCTGCCCAAAGAACGTCTCGTGTTGGGCGTGGCCTCGGGTCCGGGCAACTACGCCGTGTTGCTGGGATCAACCACCGGCCGCGACGGCATCGGTGGCGTGTCGGTCTTGGCCTCGGCCGGCTTCTCGGGTGAAGATGGCGCGGCCTCGCTCGATGACGCCAAGCGACCCAGCGTGCAGGTGGGCGACCCCTACGAAGAAAAGCGTCTCATCGAAGCCTGCTTAGAGCTGCTCGATCGGGGACTGGTGGTGGGCATTCAAGATCTCGGTGGCGCCGGGCTGGTCTGCGCCTCCTCCGAAACCGCCGCGAAGGGTGGCGTCACGATGGAATTTGACGTGACGGCTGTTCCGCTACGTGAAGCCGGTATGCAGGCCTTCGAAATCATGACCTCGGAATCGCAAGAACGCATGCTGGCCATCGTCACGCCGCAGGACTGGCCCGAAGTCGCTGAGGTCTGTGCCAAGTGGGAGGTCCGCGCCTCGGTGGTGGGCCACGTCGTGGAGCCCACGGTGCAGGCTGACGGCAGCACGGTGGGTTACCTGCGCGTGCGCGAGGGTTTCGACGGCCCCATCCTCGCCGAAGTACCGGCCAAGTCGCTGGCCGACGACGCTCCGCTCTACGATCGTCCCCGCCAGCGCCCCGCGAATTTGGACGCGCTCCAGGCTGATGATCCTTCGAACGAACCCGCTGGTTCCTTGACGGAAGAAATCCTCGAGTTGTTGATCGACCCCGCGTGGGCGTATCGCCAGTACGACTCGCAACTCTTTTTAAACACCGTGGTGGGTCCTGGCCGTGACGCGGCGCTCCTGCGTCTCGCGGGACCGGGGCTACCCGCCTCCACGCGCGGCATCGCTCTGTCGACGGACTCCAACCCACGCTGGTGCGCGTTGGAGCCTCGTCAGGGAACGGCGTGGACGGTGGCCGAAGGGGTGGCCAACTTGGCCTGCGTGGGTGCTCGCCCCGCGGCCGTCGTGAACTGCATGAATTTTGGTAATCCCGAACACCCCGAAGTGATGTGGCAACTCAGCGAAGCCGTCGACGGAATGGGTGATGCCTGTCGGGCTCTGGGTCTCGCGGTAGTTGGTGGCAACGTCTCTCTCTACAACGAGTCGGGTGGTCACGACATCGACCCGACACCGGTCGTCGGACTACTTGGTGTTCTGGAATCTCTGGTCGCGCCACCTCCGGGCTGGAACTGGCATGAGGGTGACACCGTGGTGCTGGTGGGCGAGCGTGGCGCAGGGGGGCAGCTTCTGGGTGGATCACGCTGGGCTGCGCGTCGCGGCCGTCGGGGAGGCACGATTCCCGCTTTCACCTCCACCAACTTCATCGTCAGCACCGACTTCGTGCGCGACGAAATTGCCGCCATCTGTGCCGGTCAGTCGAGCGACGTCACGGCGGTGCACGACGTGGGCGGCGGTGGCGTCGGCGTTGCGCTGGCCGAAATGGTTGCGACCACGGGGGTGGGGCTGGTCTGCGATGTCAGCTGTGACCGCGACGAACTCTTCTTCGAACTACCGGGACGCTACGTGATGGCGACCTCGAACCTCGCAGCCTTCGCGGCGCGCGCACACACGGCGGGAGTACCGATGACGGTCCTGGGTGTGGCGGGCGGGCAGCGCTTCGCCGTGGGTGACGCCGTGTCGTGTTCGGTGGAAGAAGTAGTGACTCGTCGTGGGTCAGCGTTGACCAACGATCTCCGCCACGTTTCCTAGGCGACCGCGCGCTTCATTTCTTCGAGGACGCTGTCCTCAACGTGCAACGAGCCACTGCGTCCGCGACCGAGATCAACGTCGGGCTTAAAAGATCCGTGGTAGTCACTGCCACCGGTGGGGATGAGCCCCTCGTTGCGCGTCAGGCGCACCATCAGCGATCTCGTTTCCGGCGACGAGCCACCGTAGTGCGCTTCGACCCCACGAAAACCGCGTTCGCGGAGTGAGCCAATGATGCGGGGCATCTGTACGGAAATTTCGTTATCGGTCGCTCCGGGCACGTAACTCACGAGGGGGTGGGCAATGGAGAAAAAAGTCGATGTTCCGGCGGCCGCGCCGACGAAGTCCTCGATGGTCATTTCCGACTTGGGAATGTAGGCCTGACCGCTGTTGCCCAGCCAGTCCACGAAGAGTCGTCCGGTGTTTTCGGGGCTCGGGGCACCCACTATTTCGGGGTGTTGGTCGTGCATGGCGGCGGCGAAGTGGGGGCGGCCAATGTTGTGAGGGTTCCCCGCGAAGCTTTCCACCAGTTCGTAGGTGACGCGCTCGAATCCCAGTTCCTGGAGGCGCAGCACCAAGGCGTGGTTGCGCCCGTCGCGGTCACTGCGGAGCTGGGTCAGCTTTTGCTGCAAGGGATGCTGGGCGTCGAGGGGGAGGAAATAGGCCAAGACGTGGACGCCGGCGATTTCGGTCAATCCGTCCGCGCGCGACCGGCGAAACTCGGTGTCTTTGAGGGAAATTTCGACTCCCGGCACCAGCTCAATCCCGTGTTCCGCACAGGCGGCGGCCATTTCTTCGTGGCTGTCGGTGGTGTCGTGGTCGGTCAGGGCGATGGCGTTCAAACCGATCTCGGCGGCCCGTCGGGCCAGCACCGTCGGACTGTCGGAACCGTCCGAGAAGGTGGAGTGGGTATGGAGGTCAATCACCTTCCCAGCGTACCGCCACCCTGTCACGGTGGCCGTGGTGGTGTGCGAGACTGAAGAGGTGATAACGCGTCATGTGACCCCTACAGTGGAGCACTGATGAAGGAAGCCTGCGGAGTAGTGGGGATTGTCGCTCCGAATCGACCCGTAGCCCACTGGTGCTTTGACGCCCTCTTCGCCCTCCAACACCGCGGTCAAGAATCCGCCGGCATGGCGACCTTCGACGGTGAGTCCATCACCGTCATGAAGGACAACGGTTTGGTCTTTTCAGTCTTCGACGAACGCACCTTGATGAGCTTGCGCGGAAGTTTCGCCATCGGACACACGCGCTACTCCACGTCGGGCAGCGCGAACTGGACCGCGGCCCAACCCGTCTATCGTTCCGCGGGCCACTACGGATTTGCCATTAGTCACAACGGCAACCTGACGAATACCGAAGAGCTCGCCCGCGAGGCGGGAATCCTGCCCGGCGTAATGTTGTCGGACTCTGATCTGGTTGCCGAACTGCTGGCGATGCGCGTGGACGCGGGGGCCTCGCTCGAAGAGGCGTTGGGAGAAGTTCTTCCCACTTTGGAAGGTGCGTATTCCCTGGCGGTGCTGGAAGGCGACGCCATCTACGGTATCCGCGACCCCTTTGGTTTCCGTCCCTTGTGCCTGGGTCGCTTAGGTACCGAGGACGCCCCGGAAGGCTGGGTCGTCGCTTCGGAATCTCCGGCCTTGGACATCATGGGGGCGGCCTACGTGCGCGAAATTCGTCCCGGGGAAATGGTGAAGCTCACCACCGACGGCGTGGTCGCACGACAGATCATGGAACCAGCGTCGCCGTCAGAGAAACTTTGCATTTTCGAGTTCGTCTATTTCGCTCGCCCCGATTCCTATTTGATGGGTCACCAAGTTCACACCGCCCGCAAGCGCATGGGTGAATTACTCGCCGGCCAGTCACGCGTCGACGCCGACCTCGTCGTCGGGGTGCCCGACTCGGGAGTGCCCGCCGCTGAGGGGTACGCCGCGGCGTCCGGGATTACCTTCGGCTACGGCATGGTGAAAAATCGCTACATCGGGCGCACCTTTATTGCGCCCGACCAAAACGCGCGCGCGACCGCGGTCCGTCGCAAGTTAAATCCGCTGCGCGAAAACATCGCCGGTCAGCGCCTGATTGTGGTCGACGACTCCATCGTGCGGGGCACCACGACCAAGGCCCTGGTGGCTATGTTGCGCGATGCCGGGGCGGCGGAAGTGCACCTCCGTATTTCCTCACCACCCTTCATGTGGCCGTGTTATTACGGCATCGACACCCCACGTCGCGACGATCTTCTGGCCGCCACGCACAGCGTGGAAGAGATGCGCGTGGCCATCGACTGCGATTCGCTGGAGTTCATCACCCTCGAGAATCTGCGAGCGGCCATTCAGATTACGGACGAATGCTGCGATGCCTGTTTGACCGGCACTTACCCCACTTCCGTGCCGGTGGGCATTGGTCGACGCGGAGAAAACTCGTGAGTCGTCTCCTCGCGGGTCTGTCCGGTGGCGCCACCTACGCGGGGGCGGGAGTCTCCATCGAAAATGGGGACGAAGCGGTAGAGCGCATTTCGGCCATGGTGGCCTCGACCAATCGCCCCGAGGTGCTGGGAGGTATTGGTGGCTTCGGTGGCCTCTTCGCCCTCGATACCGCCCGTTACCAGCGCCCCGTGCTGGTGTCGTCAGCGGACGGCGTGGGAACGAAACTAGAAATTGCTCGATTGGCCAATCGCTTCGATACCGTCGGTATCGACCTCGTCGCGATGTTGGTCGACGACTTGGCCTGCGTGGGAGCGGAGCCTCTTTTTCTCTTGGACTACGTCGCCGTCGGGCAACTCGATCCCGCTCGTCTCGAAGAACTGGTGAGCGGTATCGCCGTCGGTGCCCGACGCGCCGGCGCCGCTCTGGTGGGTGGCGAAACGGCCGAACACGCCGGCGTGATGCGCCCCGACGAATTGGACGTAGCCGGCTTCGCAGTGGGTGTTCTCGAGCGCGACAGCGAACTCGGCGGACACTTGGTACGTGAGGGCGACGCCATTGTGGGCTTCGCCTCACCGGGACTGCGTTCCAACGGATACTCCCTCGCTCGTCGGGTATTGGTAGAGGGTCGCGAAGATCAACTGCACCAACCGGCCTGGGCCGGAGCGGACACCACCTTGCTGGAGGAAATGCTCCGCCCTTCGGTCATCTACGTTCCGGCCATTACCGAATTGCGGCGCGTCATCGGACCGGACCTGCACTCGGTCGCGCACATCACTGGTGGCGGCATTATGGGCAACGTCCCTCGTGCCTTGCCCGACCATCTCGACGCGGTCATTGACATGAATAGTTTTGTGACGCCAGAAATTTTCTTCGAGATTCAGCGCCGTGGTGACGTCAGTGCCGAAGAAATGGTGCGCGTCTTTAACTGTGGGCTGGGGATGACCCTCTGCGTCGACGAGTCGTCCGTGAACACCGTCATCGACGTGGCGCAGGCTCACGGAATCACCGCCACCAGAGTGGGTCACGTCACCGCTGGTTCACGAAAGGTCCAACTCCTATGAGCGACGCCCGCAGTCGAGTCCTGGAGCACCTGCTCGAGCACTCGGTCAAACGAGGAAATTTTATTTTGAAGTCGGGACGCGAGTCGACGTGGTTCATTGACTCGAAGCAAACCATCTGCGCCCCCGAAGTGATGCTGGACGTGGCGGTCGCGATGCTGGAGATCGTGCCGCGTGAGGCCACCGCCATTGGTGGCCTGACCATGGGCGCGGACGGCGTCTCTTTCATCACTGCGGGAGTGGCTGCCGCCCAGGGCCGGGCGCTACGCGCCTTCAGCGTGCGCAAAGAAGCTAAAGACCACGGCGCGGGCGGTCGCATCGCCGGGTCCCTGCTACCCGGTGATCACGTCATCATCACCGAAGACACCGTGACGCGGGGAACATCCTTGATGGAAGCCGCCCACGTGGTGCAGGAATTTGGTGCCACCGTGGTCCTGCTCTCGGCGGTGGTGGACCGTGGCGGCACCGTGGCGGCGATGGCCGCTGCGGAAGGCCTACCCTTTCGCGCCCTGTTTACGGCCCCCGACCTAGGCTTCGCCTATGAGGGTGCCTAAGGTCGATCGCGCACGACCGGGGTCCTGGACCTTGGTGGTCACCGGCGTTCTCGCGCTGTGGGGTATGAGTGCGCTCTGCGCCTGGTGGGCTCCCGATCACAATTGGTTCTTTAGCGGCTACTACGCCAAAGGTTTTCAAGATCTCTTAACTCGTTATCGCGACGTGTGGCGGGCTCCCCGAGGTCTGTTGTACGGGGCGGATCACAATCAGTATTTCACCTACCCACCGGCCGCCCTTTTTCTTTTTGCACCTTTGCGGTGGACCAGCTTCGCTCTCACTCGTTGGTGGTGGTCCGTGGTGTCGCTCGCGTCCCTGAGTTACGTCCTCGCCACCGCTCTCGCGCGCAGCGTGCAGCTCGGAGCGAAGCGGGCCTGGGGCTGGGGGGTGTGGCTCGCGGTGGCGTCGGTAGTGGTCTTCCCCGCCATCAGTATTTTGCTGAGTCTCGGTCAGGTGGGATCTATTTTGATGGCCCTGGTGGCGGTGGATTACCTCGGTCGTTACCGCTACGGCCGTGGTGTGGCCACCGGCATCGCGGCCGCCATCAAGATTTATCCGGCACTCTTCGTCCTCGTCATGTTGTGGCGTCGTGAATGGCGCGCCGCCGGCACCGCCATTTCCACCTGGATGGTGGTCACCGCTCTGGCCTGGTGGGCGTGGCCGAGCTATTCGCGTACTTTCTTTTTTCACAAATTGTTGAATGGCCAAGAAGTGACGCGATTCTTCCATCGCAATCACTGGCGTAGTAATTCGTCGAGTCTGTACAGCTTCTTCTATCGCCCACCCTTCTCCGGTCACCTGGCGCTGGTGGGGAGCGTGGCCTGCGTGGCGGCGGTGTTGTTGAGTGCGTGGAGTGCGCATCGACTGTGGCGAGCACGGCGAGAGGTCGCGTCATTCGTGGTCTTGTGCATGGGGGCGGTGTTTGGCGTGCCGGTGGTCTGGGATCACTACTTCGTCTGGGCACCACTGCTGCTCGTCGTGCTGTACGAGCTGTGGGATCTCGTGGCCCTGCGATGGGCAACCATTCTGGCCCTCGGGTGTTTAGTCATCCCCTGGGACAAGATGCGCGACGGTAATTTCACCGCGCACGGGCTCACCGCCACCTCACTCGCCGTGTTCGTGGCGCGCAATGCCCTTTTGGGCAGTTCACTGCTGGTGATGGCCCTCGGCTGCCGCGCGACGGTCCAGACTCTCGAGGAGTCGGTCCCACCACTGTCGTAGGGCGGGGTAGTCCGGCTCGTCGGTTTTCCCAAGTCGCACGATCACGGTGTCGGTGACGGGGGAGCAAATAATGCGTTGCCCCTCGTGACCGTTGGCCCAGTAGCTGCCGAAGCGGTCAGCGTTGGCCCACCAGTGCTGCGTGTAAAAATTATCTCCGTCGGGGCTGACGGGGATTTGGGCTTCACCGGCCCAGCCGCGAGTGACGAGTTGGCGCTCCTCCCATTCGCCGCCGCGCAAATACAGAAGTCCGAACTTGGCGAAATCGCGCGCCGTGGCGTAGACGAAACTCGAGGCGACGAAAACTCCCTGCGCGTCAAACTTCGGGATAGCTGAGTTCATGCCCAGGGGTCCAAAGAGAACCTGGCGCAGATAGGCCTCGTAGTTGTCGCCGTAGCCCACGCGGTCGGCCACGATGCGCGAGAGCAGGTTGGTGCTGCCGCTGGAGTAGTTATAGAAACTGCCCGGGGCGTGGGCCAGAGGCTTATTTGCGGTGAAACTGGCCATGTCCTCTTGGCCATCACCGAAGAGCATCTGAATAACGTCGCTGGGCTGGTCGAGTGAATATTCTTCCTTGAAATCCAAGCCGTCGCGCATTCGGAGTAGGTGACGGATGGTGATGGCGCGACGGGGGTCCGCAGGGTCCGCCCATTCCGGCACCGGTGCGGGAGCGTCGGGGTCTAATTGTCCGGCGTCGACCAAGGTGCCGAGAACGAAGTGCAACATGGACTTGCCCATAGACCACGAGATCAGGGTGCTCTCGGCGGTGATGGGCTCCGGGTCGCGGTCGAAGAAGACCAGGTGGCCCCCGTAGCGCTCGGCGAGAATTTTTCCACCTTGAATCACGATGACGGCGTGCGTCTCGCCGAAGGAGCAATCGTCAAAGGCCTCGTTGACCACGGCCGTGATGTCGTGGTCGGAGGGGAGGAGGTTCTCCGGCCAGGCGGTGGTGGGCCACGGGACCTGAGGGTCGTGGCTCCGAAACGCGGGCGTCAGGGAAGGTAATGAGCTCACGGAATCACCCTAGAACAGGAAGCGTGGTGAGATTTGATCGCGCGAGTGCCCCGACGCGTCGTGGCACACCAGCGGAGAGGT
This sequence comes from uncultured Actinomycetes bacterium, assembly GCA_903848885.1. GTDB lineage: Bacteria > Actinomycetota > Acidimicrobiia > Acidimicrobiales > RAAP-2 > RAAP-2. The sequence continues at coordinate 7,602 of CAINHL010000005.1, read as the reverse complement.
CGCCGTTGACACTCTCCGGTGGTACTGCGTTACTGGTGGTCGAGACCGGCGTCGATCCGGTGACCTCACGCTTTTCAGGCGCGCGCTCTACCAACTGAGCTACTCGACCAACTAGGAGCCCCAAAGGGCTCCCAGCGGACCTGACGGGATTTGAACCCGCGACCTCCGCCTTGACAGGGCGGCGTGCACTCCAGGCTGCACCACAGGTCCATACATCGCACGAGGAGGTGGTGCCCCACCGTGCGACGATTTATCCTAACAGACCTTCGCGAAGCCTTCCCCCGGCCGAAATGTCACAGCCCGGTGGTTCTCTAGAAGAATGATGTGGCAAGTAATGGGACGACACGGGCGGCACAAGCGGGATTTCGCGATTTTTGCGGACTCGGTCGTCGAGGCCAAAGTTGTGGCTCTCGAACTGGCCGCTTTCTACGCCACCGGCTCAGGAACCTACGGACCCATGGTCTGGCGCGAGGGCAGCATCACCATCATGAACGAGCATTGCGAAGAGCACGTGGTGCGCCGCATGCGGCCGGACTACCTCACCCTGGTCGTGGACAACACCAAGATCCCGATTAAGAAAAAGCGTTAGATTCCCAACTGGGCGGCGAGCTCTTCGTTGGACGGCTCCACCAAAATGGCGCCGCCGTCAAAGTAAATCGTCGGGACAATTCGATGGCCACCGTTATGGGCCTCCACTTCGGCCGCGGCGCCGTCATCGATTTCGATATCCGTCCACTGGTAGGAAACCTGGTGGGCGTCAAAGAAAGCCCTCGCCCGCGTGCAATCACCGCACCAGGTCGTGCCGAGAACGCGAATGGTCACGAGCTAGTGCTGGAAACGCGCGCGGGAGTCTGCGAGTTCCTTGAGGGCGGCGTCGCGACCCAAGTACTGCTCGACCTTGACCCACTTGCCTTCGTCTAAGTCCTTGTAGGTGGTAAAGAAGTGCTTGATGCGGTCCAAGATGTCGCGGGGCACGTCGGTGATGTCATTGGCCAACTTCCACTTCGGGTCGTAGGTCGGCACGGCGATGAGCTTGGCGTCTTCACCCTTTTCGTCGGTCATCACACACACGCCCAAAAGCTTCACGGTGATGTGGCATCCGGGGAAGGTGGGGAACTCGGTGAGGACCACGACGTCCAAAGGGTCACCGTCTCCCGCGAGGGTGTCGGGAACGAAGCCGTATTCGCCGGGGTACTGCATGGCCACAATCAGGTGACGGTCCAAGGTCATGGCGTGCGTCTCGTGGTCGTACTCGTACTTGTTCATTGATCCACGGGGGATTTCGACAATGACGGTTATGGGGTCCATGTTCTTCCTCACTTCGGTTTGGTACATCGTAGTTCTCAGGGCCGAAAGGCCCTTCGAACTAGTTCAACCGAGGGAGGGGGATGAGTTCGCCGTCGGAGAAGCGCTGAATGACCCCGTCGATGACCAAGGTGGCGCAGCCTTCGCCCGCCACGCGCCATTCCTGGTCACGGTGGACGAGGGCCGTCATCTCGTCAACCCCACAGGCCACCACGGCGTCATCGCGAGAGTGCAATACGTCCATGACCTTCGTGTCGTCACTCCCAATGAAGTAATCAAAGTGTGGGATTACTCTGAGATGAGGAGTCCAATTCAAGCCCAGGGTCTCGCTCTCACCGAGTCGACGGATATGAGGAACGGTGGGGGCCATCACCATGGCCCCCGCGCTGCAACCAGCCAACGCCGCGCCGCCGTGCCACTCCTCCTCGATAACTGTCGCCGCCAAGGTCGCGCGGAGAGTAGTGGCCAAAAAGTCGGGCTTCCCGCCGGAGAGGTAGATCAGACCCGCGCCGCGAATCTGTTCAACGACTTCGGGATTATTCGCGTCGTCACGCGAGGCAATATCAATCGTGACGGCGGTGACCCCAAGGCGACGTGCCTGTTCGCCACCGAGCCGCCACCACTTCGCGACCACGCGTGGTCCGTCGGGTACCGCCGCCGTAGCGATCTGGACGTAGCGAGGTGGTCGGCCCACCAAGAGAGAGGCCTCGAGGCCGGCCATGGCTTCGAGGTATTCACCCGAGCCGACGAGGGCGAGCGCTCCGCGACTCATAGCTCGGCGTGCTCCGGCCGACAGTTGGTGCTGACGTTGTCGACGGCGCAGGTCGCGCACAAGAGGATCAATTTGCGACAGAGCAGATTCGCGCAGTTATAAAACTGATGTGTGGGCCCATCACAGCGCTCGCAGCGCCCCAAGGCGACCACGTCCTCGCTGAATTCTTGGTGCATGCGGGCGTCAAAGAGATAGAGGGAACCTTCCCAGAGCCCCCGGTCGCCGTATTTCTCGCCGTAGCGAACGATGCCGCCGTCGAGTTGGTAGACCTCGGAAAAGCCACGTTTCTTCAAGAGGGAACTCAAGACTTCGCAACGAATTCCCCCCGTGCAATAGGTCACGATGGGCTGGTCTTTGAGATTATCGAAGGCTCCCGCGTCAATTTCTTTTACGAAATCACGGGTAGTGGCGACGCGGGGCACGATGGCGTTCTTGAACTTGCCGATCTTGGCTTCGAAGGCATTGCGTCCATCGAAGAAGACCACCTCGTCTCCTCTTCGCTCCACGAGTTCGTGTAGCTGCTCGGGGCTGAGGTGTTGGCCACCACCCACCACGCCACGTTCATCCACTTCGAGCTCCTGCGGCGCACCGAAGGAGACCACCTCGTCGCGAACCTTGATCACGAGTCGGGGGAATTCGTTCCCCGTCCCTTCCGACCACTTGAAGTCGGTGCTCTTGAAGGGCTGGTAAGCCTTGGTCTTTTTGATGTAGATGGCTACCGACTTCATGTCACCACCGAGGGTGCCGTTGATGCCGTGAGGGGAGATCAGAATGCGACCCTTCAGCCCCAACTCTTCGCAGAGTGTTCGCTGCCACAGTCGAATGGCCTCGGGATCAGCGAGGGGCGTGAACTTATAGAAGAGAATTATTTTCTGCGGGTCCACAACTAGAGAGGTTAGTGAGAAGCCTGCCGGCGACGGAAAGACGCCTCGCTGCTTAGCCGCGAGGGTAACGAAGGTGCAAACGTTCCACGGTGTCGGAGAACTCCTGCATGGTGCGTGAAAGAATCGTGGCCACCGGCTCCACCTTCTCGATGCGACCCATCACTTGCCCACCGAGGGCGATGGACGCTTCGAGGTCACCACCAAAGTAGAGATCCTTGACCGTGCCGAACTCCGCCATCGACACGTTGTCCTCGTGTTCGAGGCGGGTAGTGCGTTCCGTGCGCAGGGCGCGCAGAGCGGGGCGCGAGAAACGGTTCAAGAACACCGTGTCGGTCTCGGCGCCATTAACGATGGCGTTCTTCCAGTTTTCGTGCACGGGGGATTCGGCGGCGGAGACCATACGGGTGCCCATTTGTACTCCTTCGGCGCCCAAGGCGAACGCGGCGGCCATGCTGGCGCCATCCACGATGCCACCGGCAGCAATCACCGGAACGTCCACCTTGGAACAGACCAGGGGCAAGAGCACCATGGTGGCGACGTCCTTGGGGTTCTTGAACCCACCCCCTTCGCTGCCTTCGACCACGAGGCCATCCACTCCGGCGTCCACCGCCTTCAAGGCTGCGGCCAATGTGGGGACAACGTGAAAGACGGTGAGGCCCGCGTCCTTCAGGGCAGCGGTGTATTTGGTGGGGTCACCCGCCGACGTCGTCACAAACTTCACGCCCTGGGCGACCACAAATTCCACGATGTGGGGATCGCGCACGAAGGCCTGCGCGATATTCACACCGAAGGGGCGCGACGTGAGTTCGCGCATCTTGGCGATTTCGTCCTTGACCGCATCGAGTTCCCCCGACGAAGTTTCGATAATGCCGAGGCCACCGGCGTTGGAAACCGCGCTGGCGAGTTGGCTGCGGGCAATCCAACCCATCGGGGCCTGGAGAATCGGAAATTCAATGTCGAGAAGATCGGTGACCCGGTTACGAATTTTCATTAACGAACTTCAAACCATTCGTAAGTAATGGTGTTGCCTTCGGTAAAGCCCTTACCCACGGCCTGGACATTGTTTAACCAGGTGTAGCGGGGGTCGGACGTTTCGAAGGTGGGCGCGACGTACTTAGGTGCGTCCAGACCGGCGGAGATGTCGGTACGACCGGTGTACTGAACGAAGATGATGGCACCGTCATCGGTTTGAACGGCTACGCGCACATCGAGGGTGCCGGTCCCAGCGACCAAGGTGATCCAGTCAGCTCCGGCTTTGCCGATCATCGTGGCCGTGAGGCGTTCACCCGCAACGACGACGTCCGTGATTTCGAAAATCAGGCGCATGCCCTTAGGGCCGTCTCCCACAAAAATGGGGTCCGACAAGGTGGCCGTTGCGGTGCACAGGGGAATGAGTTCAGTTGTCATGGACTGAAGATTAGCCCCCGTCACGAGAAGGGCGCGACGAGGGAGAGGAGGTCATTTTGAGGGCCAACTGTTATCGTGTGGCGTGTCCTTGCTGTCGCGCCCACCGGAGAAAACCCTCGGGCAGAGCTACCACACCTCGTCCAACAGCTTTAACTTTCTCCGCCTGATTTTTGCCTCCGCCGTTCTGGTCTCCCACGCCGCCGGTATGGCCCTTTTTATCCAGTGGACGGGCGCCATCAAGGGGTTCACCGTGGCGGAAATGGGTCTCTACGGCTTCTTCATTATTAGTGGTTTCCTCATCATGGAAAGCGCAGTGCGCAGCGGGGTTCCCAAGTTCACCTGGGCCAGAATCCTGCGTATCTTTCCCGGGCTGCTGGTGTGTTTGGCCCTGATCGCCTTCGTTGCCGGATACGTCTATTGGCATCACGTCACCCCTCGAGCCGGTGGCTACGGCAGTTACCTCCACATTCACCCCAGCCCCTGGGGTTACTTCTGGAACAACGCCTTGCTCCCCAGTCCCATCCAGTCGCAAATGGCCATTGGAAGAACTCCCTTGGCCTATCCCCGCGATTGGAACGGCCCTATCTGGACTTTGTTTTACGAGTTCGTCTGTTACTTCATCACCTTGGTCGTGGTGAAGGCGACGGCCGAGTGGCGTCGCCAGGTCATTGTGGGAATCACCGTGTGCCTGTGGCTCTTCGTGGTGGTGGCCTCGCTCACTCCGTGGGGAGCGCACACCTTCAGCGTCTTCTATCTCACTCGCATGGAAGACATGATTCGCTTTTCGTATCTTTTCCTCACGGCGGGTTGCATCTATTTGTATCGTGACCGCATTCCGGATTCTGGCTGGCTCGCCCTCGTCTGCGGTAGTGGTTTTCTGGCCAGTGCATTCCTTCCCTACGCCCACAACCGCTACCCAACGTTTAGTTTCACGCCAATCGACATCACCCTGCCACTCATGGCCTACGCCATTATTTGGCTCGGCCTGCACTTGCCCCTCTCACGGTGGGGACGCCGCAACGATATTTCCTACGGTATCTACATCTACGGCTGGCCGGTGACCCTGTTTCTTCTCGAGTGGAATTTCGCCCGCTGGGGCGCGCTGCCGTTCATGTTGATTTCGTGGGCCATCACCATTCCGGTGGCGTGGGCGAGTTGGTGGATCGTGGAGAGACCGAGCTTGCGTCTCAAGAGACTCGTAGGCTGAGTTCATGTCCGAAAACGCCATCATTCTGCGACCCACGCTGGGCGAGAAGTATCACCAAGGACCGAATAGTTTTAATTTTCTTCGTATTGTTCTGGCGGCCGCAGTACTTCTCTCTCACGCCGCCGGTCTTGAGGGCTTATCGTACGAGTTGGTCAATCACTACAGCGTGGGTCAAATTGCCGTGGGTGGATTTTTTGTTCTGAGTGGTTTTTTGATCACGGAATCCGCGGTGCGCAGCACAGCCTGGCGATTCACCGTGAGCCGGATACTTCGTATCTTCCCTGGCCTGTTGGCCTGCCTCGCCCTTACTGCGTGGGTCCTGGGTTACATCTATCACCGTCACGCCTATCCGGTGGGGGCCTCGTACGGAAATTACTTAGGTTTGGACCCAGGTCCGTGGTCGTACTTCTGGAAGAACGCCCTTCTTGCGAACCCCTTTACCCAACAGAGCTTTATCGGCAAGTCACCCATGAGCTATTTTCCCATCTGGAATGGTCCTCTCTATACCTTGTTCTACGAGTTCTGCTGCTATTTCGTGGTACTGGCTCTCGTGCGGTGCGGTGCGGCACGCCGCCGATTCGTCCTGCTGGTTGTGACGGTCGCGTTGTGGGCCGTGGGCACAGTTTTTTCCTTTATCCCCTACGGGGCCACGACGTTCAATGTGCTGAGCAACTTAAACCTGTTTAATTTCTTGCAGTTCCTCTCTCTCTTTCTCGCCGGGTCCACCATCTACGTGTATCGCGACAAACTTCCCGATTCGAAGTGGTGGGCTCTCGCAGGGCTGGCGGTGTACGTCACCTTCCTCTTACTGCCATTTGCGACGGCGACCCGCATCCCGGGCTTTACCTTCACTCCGGTATTCGTGGGCGGCCCCTTCTTGGCCTACGCAGTTATCTGGTTAGGGCTCCACGTGCCCTTCACCAAGGTGGGTTCGAAGAACGACCTTTCCTATGGGGTCTATATCTACGGCTGGCCCATCACTCAAATGGTTTTGTTGTGGAATGTGGTGCGCTTTAGCTGGACGGGTCACTACGTGCACTTTGGTCCCTATCCGGTGATTATCGCCTCTTTCGTCTTCACGCTGCCCTTCGCGTGGTTGAGCTGGCGCGTGGTGGAAAAGCCCTCCTTGGATCTGAAGAAGAGGTTCGGAGTTGCCCCGCGACGACTGGTGGAAGCGACTCTCAAAACTAACGAAAGTGAGAATTCCCATGGCTGACACCGTTCGATTTGTGGCCCACTTCACGGTCAATGACCCTGAGGGCTACCACCGCTACGAAAAGGGCTTCTTCCCCATTCTCAAAGCCCACGGGGGGCGCTTTCTCACCTACGACGACCAACCCGTGGTCTTAGAAGGCACTCACGACACGGGCCGCACCGTCATGATCGAATTCGACAACGAAGAGGCCCTGCTCGCGTGGTGGAACTCACCGGAGTATCGCGAGCTCGCCGAACACCGTCTCGGAGCCACCACCACGCACTCCATCTATTACACGCACCCCATTCCCGGTCGGTAGGAGCGATGCTGATTCGTTCGGCACGCGTCGAGGATCTCCCCGAGATCTACCTGCTCATCCGAGAATTAGCCGACTTCGAACGAGCGCCACACTTGGCGCAGGCTACCGAGCAACAATTACGCGCGAGTTTCTTCGGGAACAAGCCTCAGGTTTTCTGTGAAATGGTCGAGAGCGAGAAGGGCGAGATTGCGGGGTGCGCCATCTGGTTCGTGAATTACTCCACCTGGACGGGAACGCACGGCGTGCACCTCGAAGATCTCTTCATTCGCGAGTCCTTCCGCGGTCGTGGTTACGCCACCGCAGTCTTGCGTCATTTGGCGAAAGTTTGTGTGGACCACGGATACCACCGCTTTCAGTGGTCCGTGCTCGACTGGAACGAACCAGCCGTTACCTTCTACACCTCACTGGGCGCCGAGGCGCTGGATGAGTGGACGACCTATCGGCTGTCGGGTGACGCCCTGCACCAACTCGTGACCCCGCACTAGTTCTTTATGGAGTGGCCGTGGCCATGGT
>CAINHL010000004.1 GCA_903848885.1 uncultured Actinomycetes bacterium | reverse complement strand
TACAACGACGGCTTGCAGGGTGCCGGCTTTCACATCACCAACCCCAACGCCACCAAGGGCTGCGGCTGCGGCAACAGCTTTAGCTGAGCCGTGACCACCCCCATCGGCCCCTACTCCCCTTGGCGTCGAGCCGGAAACTTCGTGATTTTGTCGGGCCAGCTCGGCGTGGTGCCGACCGAATCCGGCCCGCAACTTGCCGGTGCGTCCGCCGCCGATCAACTCCGTCAAGCACTGCAGAATGCGAAAGGTCTTTTGGCCGAAGCGGGCGTGACGCCGAATGATGTCGTCAAGGGAACTTTGTTTTTGATGGACTTGGCCGACTTTGCCGCCTGCAATGAGGTCTGGATGGAGTTCTTCCACGAGCCGCGTCCGACGCGTTCTACCTTCCAAGTTGCCGGGCTGCCGATGGGCGCACGCTGCGAAGCTGAACTGTGGGCCTACCAGGCCTAGTCGGCGTCGCTGCGGGTATTCGACGCGTTGAACTTATAGCCCACGGATCGAATCGTGGTGATTAAGTGAGCGTTCTCCTCACCTAATTTGGCGCGCAGGCGTCGCACGTGAACATCCACCGTGCGTGCCCCTCCGTAGTATTCGTAACCCCACACTCGATTAAGCAAAGTCTCGCGGGTAAAGACGCGATGCGGGTTAGCCGCGAGGAAGCGCAGGAGTTCGTATTCCATGAAGGTGAAGTCCAAGGAACGGCCGTTTATGGAGGCTTGGTACGTCTCGAGGTTGATGACCAGTCCGCCGAGATCGATCAGCGAGGTGCCACCCGAGTGTCCGGCACGACGGAGACGATGGTGCAGGCGCGACGAAAGTTCCAGCACGTCGACCGGAGCCACAATGAAATCGTCGAAGAGGTCGTCGCGAAAGGTGAGTTCGTCGAGCTGGTGGTGTTGGATAATCAAAATGACGGGTGAGATGGGATTTTCACGCGAACGTAGTTGGCGGCAGGTCGACATGGCGTCGGTGACCGAGGTAGTGCTGGCGTCCACGATGGCGCCAATAAAGCCGTACGTGGGTTCGCGCTGAGCGAGGTCGGTCACGCGACCATCGGAAGCCACCACGGAAACGCCCGTGACCTCACAGGCCTTGGCCACCGGACCTTCGACGGCCGGAATACAGACGAGGATGTCCTTACTCACAGCAGCGGGAGGTAGCGCTCGAGTTCAAAGGGAGTTACCTCGCTGCGGTAGCTGGCCCATTCAGCCCGCTTGTTGCGCAGGAACCACTCGACGAGGTGTTCGCCGAGAGTTTCGTTCAGCAGTGACGACGTCTCCATGAGCTCAACCGCTTCGGCCAACGACCGTGGCAGGCTGCGCGTGGAGGCCTTCTCGGCGGGAAGCTGATAGCCCCCTTCGATGCCGCGAAGACCCGCGGCCAGAATGACCGCGAAGCAGAGGTAGGGATTCGCGGCGGGGTCCGGGGCACGGTATTCAAGCCGGGTGGACTCGCTACGACCGGTTTTGACGCTGGGAACACGCACGAGGGCCGAGGAGTCGTAGCGGGCCCAGGCGGCCGCTACGGGGGCTTCGTGGCCCGGAACGAGGCGCTTGTAGGAGTTCACCCACTGGTTGGTAATGGCGGTGATTTCGGGGGCGTGCTCCACCAAGCCCGCCATGAACTGTTGGGCGGTGGTGGAGAGGCCGTAGGGGCCGTCACCGACGAAGGCGTTACTCCCTTCGGTCCACAGCGACAAGTGGGTGTGCATACCCGAGCCCTGTTCGTGGCTGAGGGGCTTGGGCATGAAGCTCGCACCGATGTTGACTTGGCGCGCGAGTTCTTTGATGACGTGGCGCACGGTCATTACCGTGTCGGCCATGGTCAAAGCGTCGGTGTAGCGAAGGTCGATTTCGTGCTGACCGGGAGCGTCTTCGTGTTGCGCGTGTTCGACACCAATGCCCATTTCTTCCAGGGTGAGCACGGTGCGTCGGCGGAGCTGACTAGCCGCGTCGTCGGGGAGCAGATCGAAGTAGCTGCCGCGGTCCACCGGCGTGGGAGACCCCGTCGTTTCGAGAGAGTCGAAGTAGAAGTATTCGATCTCGGGAGCGACGTAGAAAGTAAAACCACGTTGACGAGCATCCGAGAGGACGCGTCGCAACTGTTGCCGGGGACAACCGGCAAAGGGCGTGCCGTCGATCTCCACGATGTCGCAGAACACCGAGGCCACTCCGGCGCCCGATTCGTGCCAGGGGAGAAGTTGGAAGGTGGTGAGATCGGGGCGCGCCAATACGTCGGATTCCTGTGAACGCGAGAAACCGTCAATGGCGCTGCCGTCAAAGGTCATGCCCTCTTCCAGAGCGTCGGCGAGTTCGGCGGGGGTGACGTGAAAGGCCTTGTGTCGGCCCAAGACGTCGGTAAACCACAGCTGCACGAAACGGATTCCTC
>CAINHL010000003.1 GCA_903848885.1 uncultured Actinomycetes bacterium | reverse complement strand
GCGCCCCGCGCTACAGCTGAATGTCGTAACCCACCGCGGGGTCCATGATCCCCGCGAGGAGTTGTTGGTACACGCGTTCGGCTTCGCCCAGTCCTTCGTAGGTCTCGAGTCGCAACCACGCGTCGGTCGAGTCCACGAAGGCTTCCCACGCCGCGGCCACCCGACGATTGAGCTCGTCGACTCCCCACTGGCCGGTTCGCAGCTTGATGCGCGACGGCGCGAACAAGAAGGTGGGCGTCGGACCCGGCAAGGGGGTGGGATGCGGCGTTTGTTGCTGGCCCATCATGGTGCCGCCCACCACCATGGAGTGCAACAAGGAGTTGCCCAGGTGCGTGTGGATCCGGTAACAGAGGTCTTGATTACCCGTGATGTCCACGTAGACCGAAGGGACCTGCGCAATTTCGCCAACCTGGTCGTAGAGGAGAACTTCGTCGTAGACCCCGAGCGCACGCACGAAGTCCGCGTTCCCCTTCGAGGTCACACCCACCACGTGGGCGCCGCGTCGGTGGGCCAGTTGCGCGGCCCCAATAGCGGTCTTGGCCGAGGCGCTGGAAATAATGACCTGCGCCTTTTTGAGTTCTTCGTCATCCTCGATGAAGTCGTCCACGACAAACGAGGTGAAGTACAAGGGGTAGAGCAACATGATCTGGGCTTCGCGGTCTTCGCCGAACAAGGGGTCGACCGCACACACGCGAAAGCTGTTGTAGGCCGACGGCAGTTGCGCGCGATGGGCCGACATGTCGATCACGGTGCTGGCCGAATTCACGTTCGGGGTGATGATGAGTTCGTTCGACATGGGGAAATAACCGAAGAGACGAGTGCCGACGACGAGTTCGGCGCAGTTCGACTCGACCACGTCCCCGAAACCCCACACGGGTAGTCGACCCCAGAGCTCTCCTTCGGGACCAGTGGAAGGAAAGAACTCCCAATACTGCAAGAAGGCCGCCGATTGGGCGTAGGAGATGTTGTTGGTCGACAAACCAAAACGATCGACCCGCAGCCGGGCCTGCGCGTTGCCGAGCGCGGCGGGGGCGAGGTTCAGAGTGCGGGTGACGGCGAAGTCGGTTTTGAGAATCTCTACGTCCATGGCATCCTCCAGTGTCCTGTCACAAGTTGTGACAAAAGTCTTCTCCACGATAGTTCGACACTCCCCCGCAGGGCGCTCATCAGGTGGCAGACTCGAAAAGTCCCCCGGGACACGATCAAGGAGCTTTTCGTGCGGGTTTTGGTTATTGGTGCCGGCGGAGTGGGGTCGGCCGTCGCCGGAACCATCGCCACGTGGAATCTCTTTGAGCGCGTGGTGGTCGCCGACTACGACCTCGCCAAGGCCCAGCGGGCCGTCGCCGGAAAGGGTGAGCGATTCGCCGCCTACCGGCTGAACGCCAGTGATGAGGTCGCCCTTTTGCAACTCATCGACGCCGAGAAAATCACCGCCGTGTTGAACGTGCTCGACCCACGTTTCGTGATGAATATTTTCACGGCCTGCCTGAAGGCCGGGGTCACCTATCTCGACACCGCGATGTCGCTGTCCACGCCCCACCCCGAACACCCCACCACCATGAGCGGACTCAAGCTCGGTGACGAGCAGTTCGCCCTCGAGGAACGCTGGCGCGAGCGAGGACAACTGGCCCTGTGCGGCATCGGCATCGAGCCGGGCATGAGCGACGTCTTCGCGCGCTACGCCGCCGACGACCTGTTCTCTTCCATTGACGAGATCGGGGTGCGCGACGGTTCCAACATGTCCATTCGGGGATACGACTTCGCCCCGACATTTTCCATCTGGACCACCATCGAAGAGTGCCTCAACCCACCAGTCATCTACGAACGTGAGCGTGGGTGGTTCACCACCGAACCCTTTAGCGAACCCGAGATCTTTCACTTTCCCGGCGGGATTGGCGACGTGGAGTGCGTCAACGTCGAGCACGAAGAAGTGCTCCTCATCCCGCGCTGGATTGATGTCGGACGAGTGACCTTCAAGTTCGGTCTCGACGAACAATTCCTCAACGTCCTGCGCACCTTGCACACCTTGGGTTTGGACTCGGTGAAGGAGGTCAACGTCAATGGCAAGTTGGTCGCACCTCGCGACCTGGTGGCGGCCTGTTTGCCCGACCCCGCGCAATTGGGTGAGCGCATTGACGGCTCTACCTGTGCGGGCACGTGGGTCAAGGGAACCGGCACGGACGGCTCCCCGCGCGAGGTCTACCTCTACCACGTGGTCGACAATGCCTGGTCCATGAAGGAATTCGGAGCGCAGGCCGTG
>CAINHL010000002.1 GCA_903848885.1 uncultured Actinomycetes bacterium | reverse complement strand
CGCAGGTACAAGCAGTTGATAGCGATTCGAACTACCCAACGAAGGGGCTACCGTCGAAGCGAATTGACCCCTTCTCTCCCAGTATCGAAGGCATTTCGTCGGTGTGCAAAGTCACCACGGTGACCGTTAAGGGCAAGAAAGAAATCACGCACAGTTCGAAGCCCGATCTCGTGGTCATTTCCTACGATCCGGGTGGTTTGAGCTCAGGGCTGAGGGCCTTGGGAATCTCGGTAATCGTCCAGGACGCCCCCACGACGGTGAGCGCCGCGCTGGCGCAAATCCGTCAACTGGGATCGCTCAGCGGTCACGCCGCCACCGCCACCGCGCTCGCGACGTCAATGCAGAATCAAATCACGAAGGACATTAAGTCGATTCCCGCTCACTCGACGAAAGGGATTAGCGCTTTCTACGAGATTGATCCCACCCTCTATTCCCTCACGAGCTCCACGTTCGCCGGAAGTCTTTTGGCGTCGTTGGGAGTAGCGAACATTGCCGACGCCGTTGATTCACCCGACGACGCGGGCTATCCGCAGTTACAAGGCGAATACATTATTTCTTCCAGCCCCAAAATAATCTTCACCGCCGACGGCACCAGTGTGGCTGCGGTGTCCGCTCGTACGGGGTGGAAGAGTATTTCGGCAGTCGTGAAGAAGAAGGTGTTTGTTCTCAACCAAGACATCGCATCGCGCTGGGGACCGCGTCTGGTTCTGCTGATGAATACGCTCACTGCTGATGTTAAATCCACCGTGACGAAATAGTCTCGAAAACGCATGTCGCAGCCTCCCCAACGTCGTCGTGTCGTCGTCGTGACGTCACTGATTGTGGTCGTGCTCGTCACGGCGATGGTCACGGGTCTTTCGCTAGGCCCGATGAATATTCCCTTCGGCGACATTGTCGGAAACGTGCTGAGCCATCTCGGTCTGGGTCACAGCGTGGTGAGTCCGACGCAAAGTTTGGTCATTTGGCAGATTCGAGCTCCCCGCATCGTCCTGGGATCGCTCGTGGGCGCCATGTTGGCCACCGCGGGGGCGACCTATCAAGGCGTCTTCAGAAATCCCTTGGCCGATCCCTACCTCCTGGGCGTTGCTGCCGGTGCGGGTCTCGGCGCGACTATTGCCATCGTTGATTTAGGGGGAACGACGGGGATTCCTACCTGGACACCGTGGTTGGCCTTCGCGGGTGCGATGTTGGCGGTCGCGACTACCTGGACTATCGGCGGCCGTGGGCGATTCGCCTCGAGCACTACTTTGATCTTGGCGGGAGTGGCGGTGGCGGCATTATGCACCAGCGCGCAGACCTACCTTCAACAATCCTCCACCGTGTCCATCGCGCGCGTCTACATCTGGCTGCTGGGCTCGTTGAGCGGCGCCTCGTGGTCGAGCGTGACCTTGCTGTTGCCGTACGTGATTGTGTGCGCGGGAGTTTGCGTCGCGAGCGCGCGCGCCCTCGACGTGCTGAGTGTGGGTGACGTCGAAGCACGCGCTCTAGGTCTTCCGGTGACGCAGGTCCGCTTCGTGGTGATTGTGGCATCCTCTTTTGGCACGGCCGCGGTGGTGAGCGTGGCGGGGTTGATTGGATTCGTGGGAATCATTGTTCCGCACATGGTCCGTTTGGCCGTGGGCACCTCGTATCGGCGGGTTCTCCCGATCTCCCTGCTGGGCGGGGCTGCGTTCTTGGTAGTGGCCGATACCGTGGCGCGCGTCGTAATGTCACCGTCCGAGCTGCCGCTGGGGGTGGTGACCGCCTTGGTGGGAGCACCGGTCTTCGTTATCATCCTGAACTCTCGTCGGCGGTTCGTGTCATGAATCGCGTGAGCGTCGAACACCTCACCGTTCTCGGTGGATCGCAGGAAGTTGTGCGTGACGTCACCGTGACGTTTCGGCCGGGTCGCTGGACCGCCATCGTGGGTCCCAACGGCGCGGGCAAAACCTCGCTGGTGGAATCCATGGTGGCCCTGCGCCGGGTGGCATCAGGATCGGTGTCGGTCGCCGGGAAGGACGTTCACTCTCTCCGTGAACGTGAGCGGGCGCGACTCGTGGCCTTTATCCCGCAAAACCCTGTGGTGCCGGTGGGTATGTCGGTAGTGGACTACGTGGGTCTCGGACGAACCGCTCACCACGGAATCCTTCAGGCCATGGCCATGGCCGATACGCGAGCCGTCGAAGAGGTCATGAAACGCCTCAATCTCACGAACCTGGCTCAGCGCGACGTTGCGACCTTGTCCGGAGGAGAGTGCCAGAGGGCGGTGATCGCCCGGGCCTTGGCTCAGGCCACCCAGATTTTGGTGCTGGACGAACCCACCACGGGCTTGGACGTGCGCCACCAATTCGAAATCATGCAGCTGCTCCGCCGAGAGGTTGATGAGTGCGAGGTGACGGTCATTTCCACCCTCCACGACTTGAGTCTGGCGGGCCAATACGCCGACGAGATGGTGGTGATTCACGACGCACGCGTGGTTCTACACGGTCCAACGAGCGAGGTGCTGCGCTCACCCGTACTCGGTGATTGCTACGACATGGACCTGCGCGTGGTGGAAGTAGACGGTCGTGACGTCGTTGTTCCCATTCAGCGTGTGTAGCTCTCTTCATTCGTTTAGACTTTGAAGAAGCGTTGAAGGGAATTCCCGTGCGTCGCACGAAAATAGTTGCCACAGTTGGTCCGGCTTCAGATTCGGACGAGGTCGTTCTCGGTCTCGTGGCGGCTGGGGTCGACGTTTTGCGCCTTTCATTTGCACACAGCGATATTGAGTCCAACATCGCCCGCCTGCGTCGCATTCGAGCCCTGGCTCCGGACGTGGCCCTGATGGTCGATATTCCCGGCCCGAAAGTTCGTGCCTGCACCTTCGGCGCCGACGGCGTCGAACTCGTTGTCGGTGCAGAGATAGAACTCCGCGAAGGCTTTGATGAGACCTCGTCCTCCGCAGTCATCGTTATCGAGCGGCAGAACATTCTCAGTGGTCTCAGCGTGGGCATGGCAATTCATATTGGTGACGGCGGTATTTCTTTGTCCGTCATTGCGACGGGTGCTCGACCGATGGCTCGCGTGACCTCCGGCGGTGTCGTTCGCGGCAAACCGGGTTTGTCCTTGCCGAGTTCGTTGATGAACGACGAACTCCCCACCCCTGACGACCGCAAGCGGATTGAAGCCCTGCGCGAGGAAGAATTCGAAATTCTGGCGGTGTCCTTCGTGCGCACGGCCTTCGACGTGGCGGCGGTGCGCGCGGTTTTGAGTCGCGACGACGTGATGATCATGTCGAAAATTGAAACCTCGGAAGGTGTTGCGAACCTTCAAGAAATTGTCGAAGTGTCCGATTCAATCATGGTGGCGCGCGGAGATCTCGGAGTGCGCATGCCCATCGAAGATGTCCCGCACCTCCAGAAGCTCATTGTGCGCACCGGAATTCGTTTTGCGCGACCGGTGGTCGTGGCCACGCAGATGCTCGAGTCGATGACGCACTCGCAGGTCCCGACGCGCGCCGAAGTCACCGACGTGTCCAACGCGGTTCTTGACGGGGCCAGTGCTCTCATGTTGAGTGGCGAAACCGCCATCGGACACGACCCCGTGGGCGCCGTGGAAACCATGAATCGCATCATCGTGCGAACCGAGCAGGACTTTGATTACGCCGCGTGGGGCAGCTCGCTAGGCGTTCAGCAAGTCGTCGGAAAGCGTTCGGAAGAGTCGAGAATTACCGCGACTATGACGGGTGCCGCGTGGCGTGCGGCCATGGAAGAAGACGTGGTGGCCATCGTGGCCTGTACGCGTTCGGGCATGACGGCACGAGCAATCTCCCGTTTCCGCCCACCCATGCCCATCGTGGCGGTCACCCCCTTCGCCAAGACCGCTCGACAGTTGCGGAGTAGTTGGGGCGTTAACCACGTCATTATTTCTGACAAGACGGATATGAACGAACTCGTGGCCCTGGCTCTGGACTATCTCAAGGCGGAGGGCTTGGCGGTTGCGGGCGATCCCGTCGTCACCATGGCCGGATCTCGTTCGACTGGTTCGGCCGTGACCGACACCGTGCGGATGGCCTTCGTTCCTTAGTCGCTGCTGCGTTCGCGAGCACGTTCGCGGAACAGAGTGAAACGCCCCACGTATTCTTCGAGATTTTCCTGTGACCACGCGACGTGGGACCAACCAGGTAAGTCCTGACAGCGCTGACGGTGCGCCTCGACCTGGCGGGGAAGGGGAGCGTCGAAGCCGAGCGCGCGAAGTCCATCGAGCCGAACGTAGAGCGACACGAGGGCAGCTTCGCTGAGACTCGGGGCTGAGCCGGTGAGCCAGTCGTCGTGCTCAAGCCATTGTGACATTTCGTAGAGGGCAGCCGACAGAGCGTTCGAGGCCGCGGCAATGCGCGAGGTCTCGACGCCGTAGTAGACGCCAATCATCGGTGGAAAAACGGTGTGGTTAATCCAGGCCATACGCTCGCGAACTTGCTCTATCCCGTCTGCGTCACTCGGGAGGAGCGACGGTTCCGACAGGCGCTCTTCCATCCACCACAAAATGGGCAGCGAGTCGGCGAGATAGTCCTCGTCTATCTGCAAGAGGGGTACTTCACCCTTGGGGGAGTGAGCGAGGAAAGCCTCAGGGACCACGAAACCCTTGGGGCGGGCGGCGGTGGGCGGTACGTTGACCAGCGTGTACGAGACGCCTCGTTGGCCCAAGGCGAATTGCACTCGTGACACGAAGGGACAAATCCAATGTCCGTAGAGCGCCACCGAAGGTGAGCTCACGAGAAGAGTCTTTCGCAACCCGTTCCCTGCAAGATGGCATCGAGATCGGCGCGGTCGCGATCGTTCAGAGCGGCATATTTTTCGCGCAGCCACTTCAGGCACTTCACTTGGTACACGAAGGTGCCTTGCGAGTATCGACGCCTATCGAGTTCGATGCTGAAGGTTTCTTCACCCTTGTGGTGGGCCTCGGCGTTGGCCAGCAGGAAGGGGGCATAGATGTGCCCCATTTCCTTTAGTAGGTCGAGGAGGGGGGCATCAACGAGATCGCGCGTGAGCCAACCCTCATTGTGGGTGACCGGAATCCACGAAGGGTCATCCATGCGCATCGTCCAGGTCACTACGCGGGGTGCTTCGGCAATAGCGATACGCGTCGATTCAGGGTCCCACAGCACTAGCTGGCTGAGCTGGCCGTAGGCCGCGAAGTCACCGCGTCCGGGGCGATTTCCTAAGAGAAAGTTACGCTGAGAAATAATCGCGTCCATGAGGTGCAGGGTGCGTCGATAGGAGGCTTCGACGACCGGAGTATTTTCGGGAGTGGAACCGACCAGCGCCATGCGGCTGACCTGACGATCGGTGATGTACTTCACGCCGCCACGCCAAACCTCATCGGACATTTGGAGATTGTGATCGAGCGGAAGAAGTCGTCCCGCCTTGTCGACTGCTTCGGGATAGTGCCAGCGGTAGTGGTACATCATCTTGGTCATCCACTCGTCACCAAAGTCTTCGATGAGGTAGTCCAAGAAGGCCACGACGGCATCCGTAGGAACCAAGCTGCGCTCAGGATAGGAAACTTCTAGACGATCGATAATGGGTGTGGAGTCCACCATGGATTCGTCGTACACCCCGTCGGCGTTAGGGAATCCGAATGTCGGCATGAGCTTTACTTTGACCGGCGCCAAGTCATCCCACTCGGAGTCACGTGGGATCCACTGAAAGGGTATGTGTCGATAGCGCAGAACCGCGCGCATCTTGAGCGAATACGGAGAACCGAAGCCGCCACCAATCTTGAGTGGGAGATCTGTACGGTCGGCCATGTGTTCCCTTCGTCGTCTCGAATCGTAGACGTGAACGGCAGTCCTTGGTGCCCCCGGCAGGACTCGAACCTGCGCT
>CAINHL010000001.1 GCA_903848885.1 uncultured Actinomycetes bacterium | reverse complement strand
AGAGTCAAATTACTACCAGCATCTGAACCACGATGCCCCTGGCTCAAGCACATAGGAGAAAGCAATGTCCACTGCTCACGCCGACATTACTGCTGTCATGCAGAAGTACATTGACGGAGCCGCTCGCGGCGACGCCAGCCTCATCCGTGAGGCCTTTCACCCCACGGCCTACTGGCACGGGGTCATGCACGGCACCGACTACGCCATGAACTTCGACGACTTTATCGCCTACGTCGATGGTCAACCCTGCGACGATGGATCCTTCGTGGCCACCATCGAATCCATTACGCAAGACGCGACCACTGCTCGCGTGGTGGTGACGGAGACCGGCGACGTCAACGGCATGGAATTCCGTGACTACTTTTCGCTGGTCAACTACGCCGGCACTTGGAAGATTGTCAACAAGACTTTCGTCCTCACGAATTAATTCTCGTCGCGAGCGAGTTTTCGGAGTTAATCCGCGCGTCGCGCGAAGGAACTTCTGCACTCGCCAGGTCAGCTCTAAAATTTTCCTTACTTGAGCAGGTGCTTGCTGATCACCACGCGTTGCACCTGGTTGGTGCCTTCGTAGATTTGGGTGATCTTGGCGTCACGCATGAAACGCTCGACCGGAAAGTCCTTGGTGAATCCGTTTCCGCCGAGTAGCTGCACCGCGTCGGTGGCCACGCTCATGGCCGTGTCCGACGCGAATGACTTCGCCGCCGCCCCCAAGTAGGTCAAGGTCCCGTCAGGGTCACCGGCATCGATGGTGCTGCAGGCGCGGTAGACGAGTGCGCGAGCCGCTTCGGTACGAATGGCCATATCGGCCAACATGAAACGCAGACCCTGCAAGTTGGCGATGGGCCCGCCAAAGGCGTGGCGGTCCTTCATGTACTGCCCGGCGTAATCAATCCCGGCCTGAGCGATACCCACGGCTTGCGCCCCAATAGTGGGTCGTGAACGATCCAGCGTGTGCATCGCGATCTTGAAGCCCTCGCCTTCCTCGCCGATGCGGTGCGAAGCGGGCACGCGAACGTTATTGAAAATCACTTCTCCGGTCGGCGAGGCGCGAAGACCCATCTTGTCTTCGAGCTTCGGTACGGTGACGCCCCACTCTTTCTCGACGAGGAAGCAGGTAACGCCGCGTGAACCCAGCGAGGGGTCAACGGTGGCGAACACGGTATAGGTGTCGGAAATCCCGGCGTTGGTTATCCAATACTTCGATCCGTTCAAGATGTAATCATCACCATCACGTGTTGCTCGACACCGCATCGACGCCACGTCGCTGCCAGCGTCGGCTTCCGAGAGGCAGTAGCTCGATTGGATTTCGCCACTAGCCACACGCGGAAGATAGGACTTCTTGATTTCTTCGGAACCGAAGTTCATCACCGGCAGCATGCCCAATTTGGAAATCAGCATGGTGACCGCCGTCGACGCGCATCCCCGGGCGATTTCTTCGGCCATGATGGCCTGGGTCACCATATCGGCCCCGGCGCCACCGTATTCCGCGGGTATTCCCATCGACGAAAGTTCGAGGCCCACGCAGGCATGAAAGCTTTTCCACGGGAATTCTTGGGTGCGGTCGTATTCGGCCGCGTGCGGAGCCACTTCAGCGTCCACGAACTGACGCATCATGTCGCGGAATTGGCGTTGTTCGTTGGTGAGATCAAAACTCATAGTGGTGCTCCTTAGGGAAGTTCCGCCAGGGGCGTAACGCCCCCGGCGGTTTGCAACAGCACCGCGGCGTCGACTGAATCGACAAAAGCACGGGTACGAAAATAGCTATGTCCCAGACCAGAAAAACGCGCCGCGCGATCACCCAGCACACCGGGTGTCGCCGCGTGGCGGAAACCGAAGAGATCGGCCGCCACTTCCACGTCGGTCCGCGTCGGTCCGCGGCCCATGAGCCCGGCACGCTTCGCGGCGAGGGCGGCCACCCCGACCATGACATCGTGGTGACTTTCACTAGGCAATAAAACGAAATCGTGCATCAGGTGCTCGACCAGGGTGAGGGCGTAGCCCCCATCGGGACCAGGGGTACCCTGCCCGCGGCGGCGGCCGGCGGCGGGGGCACCGAGAAGGCCGGCCTTCTTAGGACGAGCGAGTTCAGGGGTGCTGGTGGCACGTGACGCGCGTACTTGAGCGACGTCCGAAGTGGGAGAAAACGTTGGTTGAGTCACACTGCGAGACTACCGGTCACGACCAGCGATACGGCGATTAGGCGTGCGTCAGCCAGCTGGCGTACTCCGGGAGTTGTCCGCGCACTACGGCGTTGTACTTCGCCTGAATGGCCTTGGTCAAAGGTCCGGGCGTGCCGTCATTCACCAGACGATCATCCACCGACGACACCGGTACGACTTCCGCGGCCGTTCCGGTCAGGAAGACTTCGTCGGCCAAGTACAAGTCGGTGCGAATCATGGCTTCGAAACGAACTTCCGTTCCTAGATCTTTGGCTAAGGCAATCACCGTGTCCTGCGTGATTCCGGGTAGCGCTCCCGCTTCACTCGGTGGAGGAGTAATGAGCACGCCATTGCGGACCACGAAGAGATTCTCACCGGTGCACTCGGACAGGCGACCATCGGGGCCGAGCATGATTGCTTCGTCGTAACCGGCCTTGATGGCCTGCACTTTGGCCAGACCCGAGTTCAGATACATGCCGGTGGCCTTGGCGGCCGTCGGCATGGCGTTGGGGTGGTGGCGCTGCCACGACGAAATCATCATGCGCACACCGTTGGCGGCACCATGGTCACCGAGGTACGCGCCCCAGGGCCAGACGGCAATCGCCACGTTGACGGGAGCGGGCAGTGGGTTGACTCCCATTTCTCCGTAACCGAGGTACACCAAGGGGCGGATGTAGCAGCCATCCACCATGTCGTTGGCCGCAACGGTGTCGAGGGTGGCCTGACAGAGTTCGTCCACGGTAAAAGGCACGTCGATCATGAGAATTTTGCAACTGCGCAATAGGCGTTCCATATGCTCACGCAGGCGAAAGACGGCGGGGCCCTGACTGGTCGGGTAGGCACGCACGCCTTCGAAGGCTCCCGTGCCGTAGTGGAGACCGTGGGTGAGGACGTGAACAGTGGCGTCGTCCCAATTCACGAGGGTACCGTCCATCCAAATCTTCTTCGTGGGAGTAATCGGCATTTAGATCCTTTGGAGTAGGGCGTCAGTGATGGCGGTGGTGGAAAGACTACGGGGGTCTTGGTCAAAGTCTGCCACCGCACGAGTGATGCGCTGAGCCGCTTCTAATTCGCCCAGATGCTCCAGCATCAGGCCAATCGACGAGATGGCGGCCAGGGGATTCGCACGGCCCGTGCCGGCGATGTCGTGGGCGGAGCCGTGCACTGGTTCGAAGAGTGACGGACCCGTTTTGGCGGGGTTGAGATTTCCCGATGCGGCAAAGCCAATGCCACCGCACACCGCTCCGGCGAGATCACTGAGAATATCTCCGAAAAGGTTGTCGGTCACGATCACGCCGTAACGACCGGGGTTGTCGACGAGATGAATACAGGCCGCGTCCACGTGGTGATAGTCCACGGCGACCTGGGGGTATTCCGCCGCCACGAGATGCGTCACCCGCTGCCACAGGTCACCGGCGAAGGTAAGGACGTTGGTTTTATGCACCAAGGTCAGTTTCGGAGTGGCGAGTCGACTCGCGCGTTCGAAGGCGTAGCGCACGCATCGTTCCACGCCCATGCGCGTATTCACTGAGCCTTGCGTGGCAATTTCGTTCGACGTACCCCGACGCAGGACGCCACCTTCGCCGGCGTAAGGGCCTTCAGTGTTTTCCCGCACGATAGAAAACTCACAACCGGCCGCGATCGAATTGGCCGTGGCGCGAAAGGGGCGATAGTTGATGTACAAGTCGAGTTCGAAGCGCAGACGCAAGAGCAGACCCCGCTCCAGCGTGCCACCGGGAATCCGGGTATCACCCAGAGCCGGTCCAATAGCACCCAGCACGATGGCGTCAAAGCTGCGTAGCTCGTTCACCGTGCTGTCGTCCAAGATGAAGCCGTCACGTAGATAGCGCGCGGCACCGAGATCGTACGAAGTGGTCGTGAAATTCACCCCGAGAGCGTCGACAACGCGGAGGGCTTCGGCGGTCACCTCCGGACCAATCCCGTCCCCACCAATAACCGCAATACGGTGCTGCGTTGCCATATTCATTACCTTCCTGCTTCTAGTCTCGCAAGAACTGCGCCTCGGAGGCAAAAGAAGGGAAAACCTTTCGTTTGTCGGCGGTAGAATTGGGCTTATTGCAATGTGAGGTGCACCGTGGAAACAGAGCTCCACCGCATTACTCGAGAGACCCTCGAAAAACTTCAAGCCGAGTACGACCACCTAACCACTGTCGGCCGTACTGCCATCGCCCGCACTATTGAGGCCGCCCGTCTGCTCGGTGACCTTTCCGAGAACGGTGACTACCACGCCGCCAAGGATGATCAAGGGAAGATGGAATCTCGAATTCGGCAGATTGACAACATTTTGCGCAATCACGAAATTACCGAACACGACACCGCCTCCTCGACCGCTCGTCACACCTCCATCGTGGGCATTGTCTACGACGGCGACGCGGACGATGACGTTCAAGAGTTCTTCATCGGATCCATCGAAGAAAAGCCCGAAGGCGTGTTGGTGGCCTCGCCCACCTCACCCTTGGGAGCAGCGCTGCTGGGCACCGGCGTGGGTGACGCGGTGACCTACGAGGCCCCTTCCGGCGACCTGACCGTTCGCATCGTTTCGATTCGCTAGATCATGGGCCGTACCCTGTTCGAAAAGATCTGGGATAGTCACCTCGTCACTTCGTCGGAAACGGGACCCAGTCTTTTGTACGTCGACCTGCACCTGATCCACGAAGTCACCAGCCCCCAAGCTTTTGATGGCCTGCGCATCGGCGGACGTCGGGTCCGGCGCCCTGACCGTACCTTGGCAACCGCCGACCACAACGTGCCGACGGATCCTCTCGACGTACCCGTCGCGGATCCCATTTCGAAGAAACAACTCGATGTCCTCGAAGAAAACTGCGCCGAAGCGGGGATCACCCTCTTCCCGCGGGGTCACGCCAACCAAGGAATCGTCCACGTCATCGGACCCGAGCTCGGGGTGAGCCAACCCGGGATGATCATTGTCTGCGGCGACTCGCACACCTCTACCCACGGCGCGCTGGGCGCGCTGGCCTTCGGTATTGGCACCAGCGAAGTCGAACACGTGCTGGCGACCCAAACCATTCCGCAGACCAAGCCCAGGACCTTGGCCGTGAATGTCGTGGGCACCACCCCCCTCGGCGTCACCGCCAAGGACATCGCCCTCGGAGTAATACGTCGACTCGGCACCGGTGGTGGCTCGGGCTACGTGGTGGAATATCGCGGCCACGCCATCAGTGCACTGTCCATGGAGGGTCGCCTCACTCTGTGCAACATGAGTATCGAAGCCGGAGCTCGTGCCGGTCTCATCGGCGTAGACGACGTGACCATTAATTATCTCCGCACGACACCCGGTGTACCCCAGGGTGACGAATTTGCCACCGCCGAAAAATCGTGGCGCGAATTCGCCTCCGACCCCGACGCCGTGTTCGACGACGAGATCACCATCGAGGCAGCCTCACTGGCGCCCCTTATGACCTGGGGGACGAATCCCTCGCAGGTGGTGGAGGTCACGGGAGTGGTGCCCGCGCCCGTCGACGAAGCCGACACGCGAAGCTTGGAGTACATGGATCTCGCCCCGGGTACGCCACTGTCGCAGGTCGCCGTGGACGTCGTCTTTATTGGTTCGTGCACCAACTCACGCATTGAAGACCTCCGTGCGGCGGCGGCTGTCGCCGCAGGGAATACCGTGGCCTCATCGGTCCGCGCCCTCGTGGTGCCCGGATCACACCGCGTCAAAAAGCAGGCCGAAGCCGAAGGGCTGGACCAGGTTTTCCTCGCCGCCGGATTCGAATGGCGTGAACCGGGATGCTCGATGTGCCTCGGCATGAATCCTGACCAACTCACCCCGGGCCAGCGCAGTGCCTCGACATCGAACCGTAATTTCGAAGGCCGTCAAGGTCGCGGTGGGCGTACCCACCTCGTCTCCCCCGCCGTGGCGGCCGCCACCGCCATCGTGGGTTGCTTTGCCATTCCCCACGAGGTGGCGCGATGAAGCCCGTCGCCCTGGTGGAAGGCCGTGGGGTGCCCCTGGGCCGCTCGGACATCGACACCGATCAGATCATCCCCTCCGAGTGGTTGAAGCGCGTGGAGCGCACAGGCTTTGGGCGGGGCTTATTCAGTGAGTGGCGCGATGATCCCTCCTTCATTTTGAACCAGCAGGACTTCGTCGGTGCCGCAGTACTCGTCGCCAACGCTCGCTTCGGCACGGGCTCCTCGCGCGAGCACGCCGTGTGGGCGCTCATGGACTACGGCTTCGAAGCGGTAGTGGCTTCTTCCTTCGGTGACATCTTCCGCAACAACGCCTCGAAGCAGGGCTTGGTGATTGTGGAGCTCGCGGAGGCCGACGTCGCCGAACTACGTGATCTGATTGAGAAGAATCCTCGCATGGTCATCACCATTGATCTGACGCGACGCACTATCGAGGTGGCTGAAGTCGCGTGGCAACGAGAGTTTGCGATGAGCGACACCATCCGCGAGCGACTGCTCAACGGCTGGGATGACATTGGACTGACTTTGTTGCACGAAGACGATATTTCCACCTTCGAGACTTCCTACGACCGCCAGCACCCCAGCGCAGCGGCGCAGTTTTCCGCTGAGGCCACTTCGTAATGTCGAATTTCGACGGCGCCCTGGCGTCGATCGCACAGGTGCACGGGTGGCTCTCTCGCGACCAGGCCGAGCGACTGTGGGCGCGCGCCGGTGATCTGAGACCCCAGGCCACCATCGTGGAAATTGGTTCATTCCAAGGTCGCTCCACCATCGTTCTCGCCCTGGGTTCCCCCGCGACTACTACCGTCGTCGCCATTGATCCTCACGCCGGCAATGATCGCGGGCCGCAGGAAATTTCTGGTTTTGCGGCGGAGGCCGCCAGCGACCACGAGACCTTTCTCGCCAACCTCGCCGCCGCCGGCGTGGCCGAGAAAGTAACGCACCTCCGCGCATGGTCGGCTGAGGTGGCCGACACATTCACGCAGGACATTGACCTGCTCTATGTCGACGGTGCTCACCGCTTCGCGCCCGCCCGCGACGACATTCGTTGCTGGGGGGCAAAAGTGAAACCGGGTGGTGTCCTGCTCATTCACGACGCGTATTCCTCCATCGGAGTTACGGCGGCCATCGCCAGCACGCTGTGGTGGTCCCGACAATGGAACTACGAAGGTCGCAGTCGCTCTCTGGCGCAATATCGACGGGGGAACTTTTCTCTCTTCCAGACTGCTGGTTCCGCCCTCCGGCAGAAGTGGCAACTCGGATATTTTCTGCGCAATCTGGTCTACAAAGTTCTCTTGAGCGCGCACTTGGGAACGGTGGCCCGATGGCTGGGTTCGAACGGGGAATGGCCCTACTAAGCCCGAGCAAGTTGTCGATGT